>JAGMCH010000033.1 GCA_023129255.1 Dehalococcoidales bacterium | reverse complement strand
GCCGTAGCTCTATCATCAAACCTCATCCCGATAGCAATGATAAGGTCGGCAGCATCAACCGCCAGGTTGGCATAAGCCATGCCATGCATCCCTATCATCCCATAACTCAGAGCGTGGGACTCGGGGAAGCAGCTGATGCCCAGTAGCGTAGTAACCACTGGTATTTGTGCTTTCTCAACCAGCTCTTTTAGTTCGGCATAGGCTCCAGAGATGATTATCCCCCTGCCGGCGATAATAAGCGGTCGCTGAGCCTCATTTATCAGCTTAGCTGCCTTCTTAATCTGTGCCGGGTGCCCCTGAAGGATTGGCTTATAACTGGGCAAATCAACCCGGCTCGGGTAGTGAAATTCCGCCTGCTCTATTTGAACATCCCTTGGCAGGTCGATAAGCACCGGTCCCGGTCGGCCAGTCCTGGCTAGATAAAAGGCCTCTTTAACTATCTTGGGCACTGAGGCTGCATCCATGACCAGGTAGTTGTGCTTGGTAATGGGCAGGGTGATACCGGTAATATCTACCTCCTGGAAGGCGTCTTTGCCAATAAATGGTCTGGCAACCTGACCGGTTATAGCCACTACTGGTGACGAATCAAGGTGGGCATTGGCAATACCGGTTACCAGATTGGTAGCACCGGGACCTGAGGTCGCCAGGCAAACCCCCACCTTCCCGGTGGCTCTGGCATAACCATCGGCGGCGTGGGCGGCCCCCTGCTCATGGCGCACCAGAATATGGCGAAGTTGAGGATATTGAGGTAGGGTATCATATAGCGGTAGAAGAGCTCCGCCCAGGATGCCAAAAATAACCTCCACTCCTTCCCTTACCAGACTCTCACACATCATTTGAGCTCCGGTCATCTTCATAATAGCTCCTTTATCCACTAAACACTGCCCCGGTGCTGGCTGAGCCTACCTTCTCGGCATAGCGCCTGAGATAGCCGGTTTTTATTTTAGGCTCAAACTCAGCTAGCTGTGACAGACGCTCAGATATCTGTTTATCAGAAAGCTCGACATCAAGCCGGTAATTGGGGATATCAATGTTAATTATATCTCCATTTCTTAGGGCGGCGATAGGTCCTTTACTGGCTGCCTCAGGGGAGACATGCCCGATGGCTGCCCCACGAGTGGCTCCAGAAAAACGCCCGTCAGTGACCAGGGCTACCTCTTTATCCATTCCCATACCGCTGAGAAGGGCGGAGGGAGTGAGCATTTCCCTCATCCCCGGTCCCCCTTTGGGTCCCTCATAACGGATGACCACTACTTCCCCCGGCCTTATTTTCTTATTCATAATAGCCTTGGTAGCTTCTTCTTCGGAGTCAAAAACCCTGGCGGCTCCCCGATGAGCCATCATTTCCGGGGCTACGGCTGCCTTTTTTACCACTGCTCCCTCCGGTGCCAGATTGCCAAAAAGGATGGCAATGCCTCCGGTGGGTGAATGAGCATGGGCAATGGGGCGGATAACCTCTTTGTCCCTATTCTGGCTGTCGGCGATAACCTCAGCCACCGATTTCCCCGATACTGTTTTTGCCTTTAAGTTCAATAGCTCCTTTAGTTCTTTCATCACGGCAGCGATGCCACCGGCACGGTCTAAGTCCTCAAGGTGATAATCGCCGGCCGGCCTCATCCTGGATAGATGGGGAGTGCGCTGGCTTATCTGGTTTACCGTTGTCAGAGAAAAATCAACCCCAGCCTCATGGGCTATGGCTATAAGGTGCAGAACTGAATTGGTGCTACCACCTAATGCCATATCAACGATAAAAGCATTATAAATAGAGTCCTTATTTACAATGTCTCTGGGGTGGATATTATCAGCCAGAAGCTCCATGACCTGCTGCCCCGCTTTTCTGGCTAGCTGAAGCCGCCGGGCATCAATCGCCGGGATAGTGCCGTTGCCCGCCAGCCCCATTCCCAGGGCTTCGGTCAGGCAATTCATGGTGTTGGCGGTGAACATCCCGGAGCAACTGCCACAGCCGGGGCAGGCAAGCTCTTCCAGCTCCTCCAATTCTTCCGGCTCCATTTTGCCGGCGGCTACCTTGCCCACGGCCTCAAAGATGGAGTTAACGTCGACCCTTTCCACCTTGCCGTTAACTTCCCGGCGCCCGGCGAGCATAGGACCGCCGCTGACGAAGATAGCTGGCAGGTTCAATCTTACCGCCGCCATCAGCATCCCGGGGGTTATTTTGTCGCAGTTGGGGATGAAAACCAAGCCGTCAAAGGCGTGAGCCTCAGCCACTATCTCCACTGAATCAGCGATTAATTCCCGGCTGGGGAGGCTATATTTCATGCCCGGGTGGTTCATAGCAATGCCATCACATACGGCAATAGTGTTGACCTCAAAGGGAACGCCCCCACCACTCCACACCCCAGCCTTAACCGCCTGAGCAATTTGGGGTAAATGTATATGACCGGGGACAATCTCGCTAAAGCTATTGATGACCCCGATGAGGGGCTTATCAATGTCAGCCCGGCTCCAGCCCACGGCGTGCAATAAAGCCCGGTGGGGGGCACGCTCTACGCCTCGTTTAACGGTATCGCTTTTCATATATTCTCTTTCTTTGTCCCATTTTTCCGTTTATACAAAAGGCCGTCCCGTGGGGACGGCCCCTAATCCCGTGGAGACGACCCACCGGTCGGATTATGTATATGTAACCAGTACTAAAATAGCGTAGTTGCAATTCATCGTGCTGGTAAAGTAGCATAGTTCTAACTTATTGTCAAGGTTATCCCCTCTAAAATTGTTTATCAACCTCACCCCCCCTCTCTTCTATACTCCCCCCTTCCCTTCAATAAAATAATAAGGGAAGGGAGTAAAAGCGGGTTCCCAGGAAAATCTTTGATTTTTCTGGGTGCTTAGGGGGATAGGTTTCTAAGCAGTCCCCTCCATAGCCTTTATCTTATCCAGCCTTCGCTGGTGTCTTCCGCCTTCAAACTCGCTGGTAAGAAAGGCATTGACGATTTCAGCTACCGGCTCCTGTTTTTGTTCCTTTCCTGCTCCCAGACATAGTATGTTGGCATCCTGGTGCTGGCGGGTCCGGCGAGCGTTGAAGGTGGTGTAACACAGGGCGGCTCTTATCCCCTTGACCTTGTTGGCAGCAAGGCTCATGCCAATGCCGTTGTTGCATATCAAAATACCTCGCTCAAAATCGCCCCCGGCTACGGCTTCAGCTACCTTTTTGGCAATATCGGGGTAATCTACTGAGTCGGTGGTATAACAGCCGAAGTCCTCATAGCTATGCCCGCTATCAGTGAGCAACTTTATGATAGTTTGCTTAAGCTCCACCCCCCAGTGGTCGCCGCCAATGGCAATACGCATTACTCAG
>JAGMCH010000032.1 GCA_023129255.1 Dehalococcoidales bacterium | reverse complement strand
TATCATAAGTCTGAACGAACACGTCAAGGCTGGGGATTTTGGTGGTGGGTAAAATTTTGCTGTGTATTAGCTTATCGTAGAACTCATCAGTAGTCAGGTCAACACCATCCCGGTAGACCCCCTCCCCAAAGAGAACATTTAGCGGAATTACAGCAATTCCCAGTTCTTCAGCCACCTCAGAGGGTATGTCACCTAGACTATCAGTGACAATTTTAACCGTCATAATAGAACCCTCCCATTTACTCCACAGAAGCAATATAGTTATAGTGAGGCTGACCGCCCTGAACTACCTCAACCTGAAGCTGGGGATGCTGCTCACGGATAGTGGTGCCGACCTGCTCTGCCTCAGCCGGCTTGGTATCAGCCCCGTAGTAGATGGTAACCACCTCAACCCCATCCAGATTCACCCTGACCAGCACCTCATTAAGAACAGCATCTGTCTTATCAGACACGGCTACCAGGTCTCCATCCAGAAAGCCGATTGCCTGTCTCTTCTTGATGTCCAGTCCACCCAGCCGGGTTGAGCGTATAGCCCGGGTAACCTCAATAGACTTTACTGCTGATTGCGCCCGTTTCATATTCTGAGCGTTTGTTTCCATGTCAGCCTCATAATCAAAGGCTAAAAGCGCAGCTACCCCCTGTGGAATTGTTTTGGTGGGCACCACCTCAATGGTTTTGCTGGTCAAAGACTGGACCTGATTGGCGGTGAGCACTATATTTTTGTTATTAGGCAAAATAACAACCTTCTCCGAAGGCACTGCCTCCACCGCCTGGAGCAAGTCCTTGGTGCTGGGATTCATTGTCTGCCCACCGGGCACAACAACTGTTGCCCCCAGACTGGTAAAAACATTAGATAGACCATCCCCAGCAACCACAGCCACAATAGCTATCTCAACCGCTGGCATCCTCTCCTTCTGCATCTCCAGGAAATCCCGGTATTGCTCATCCATATTGCGTATATTTATCTCATGCAAAGTTCCCAGGGGGATAACATAGCTCACAATATCGCCAGGGTCTAAGGTATGAATATGTACCCTGACTGCTGAGTCATCACCAACCACAATCACCGATTGCCCTCTCTTTTCCAGCCTCTTCCTTAACTTATCCGGGTCAAGCCTCTCCCCCTTAATGACAAAATTGGTGCAATAGCCGTAGGGCACCTCCTCCGCGCCCACCATTTGCGGCACTTTAGCCGTGAGCGGTACGCTACTGGCGACCATCCAGGGCCGACGTAGCTTCAACTGCTCTACCTCGCCCTTAAGGTAGTGGAGGGCGCCCTCCAGGATGGTATACAACCCTTGCCCCCCGGCATCCACCACACCCGCTTCCATCAGTACCGGCAGCAGGGTGGGGGTATTAGCCACCGACTCCTTGGCAGCCCCGACGGTGGCTTCCACAACCGATACCGCGTCATCGCTAACATTAGAAGCATGCTCCCGGGCAACCGCTGCCGCTTCCCTAATTACGGTAAGGATAGTCCCTTCTACGGGGTTGCTTAACCCTTTATAAGCCACCACTGATGCCTTTAATAGGGCATCAGCCAGCTCACTGCCGTTAACCGATTCCTTATCCGCCAGACCCTGTGCCAGACCATTCCAAATCTGCGACAGGATTACCCC
>JAGMCH010000031.1 GCA_023129255.1 Dehalococcoidales bacterium | reverse complement strand
AATACTACGGGGGGTTTAATATCCTTGCCTAAGCCAACATTATTGAGGTAATTGCGCACTAATGCCTGACACAGACCATAAAGAATATCCTCAGTGCGATGCCCCATTTGTTGTTTGTGTATCATGTCTGACTCAGCAAAAACGGTGCATCGCCCGGCGATACGCACCGGTGTGGTGCTATCCAGCGAGCGCTGGCTGAACTGCTCAATGCTCATGTTGAGGCGCAGTGCCTGGTGGTCAAGGAAGCTGCCGGTGCCGGCAGCACATACCGTGTTCATACCGAAGTCGGTTACTATCCCGTCTCGGATAATGATAATCTTGCTATCTTGCCCCCCGATTTCGATGATGGTTTGCCCCTGGGGGAAGTAGTGCAGGGCACCTACGGCATGGCTGGTAATCTCATTCTTGACCAAGTCAGCACCGACGATAACCCCAGCCAGGTAGCGGGCGCTGCCGGTGGTAGCCACACCGCGGATGCTCACATCTTGGGGCAGTTGCTGTTTGATTTGTTTCAGCCCTTGCTGCGTCATCTTAATGGGCTTGCCCTGCGTCGGTAAGTAAATGTGGGCGACCAGTTCATCACCCTCGTTTAGCGCAGCAAGCTTGGTGGTTACTGAGCCAACATCAATGCCCAGATAGGCTTCCATGAACTCTCCTTAGAGGTTGGTTTCAACCTCACCCCCTGTATCCCCCTCTCCACTCTTGGAGAGGGGGAAGGATATGTAAGAGGGACTTCGTCCCTCTAGAACTCTCCTCAGGTTTTTACTTTCGCCCGCCGCCGGTGCTTTAGCAGGTCGACGAACGCCTCCAGTCTGGTTAACATGCCTGGCTTACCCAGTTGCTCATCACAGAGTATGGTTAGAACCGGGATATTCTCCTTGGTCGAGGGCATGATATTCTGGGCTACTATCTCTGGCATACAGGTGAAGGGAGCCAGGTGTATCAGTCCGTCATACTCCTTGGCGTGGAGCACCTTTTCCCCCACCGATTCCCAGCCATCGCCGCCAATATCCCGCTTAAGATAGGGTAAGGCTGCCTTATGAATCCTGTCTTTCTCATTCATGCCCAGGGGATTGAGGAACAGGCTGAATTTGGTCCACTCTGAGATGAAGGTTGTTCTTCTTACCTCCACCCCCAGCTTGCCCAACTCCTTCTCCACATCTAGATTGGAAAAGGGCTCCAGTAATACATAGAACTCCCCGGTGATGCCCACTATCAGTGGCTGAGTATTGCCGTTCCTGGTTGCCTGGTTAAGCTGGTCAAGGTAGTCTCTTTGCACCCTCTTCAGAGTGCCATAATCGTCTGCCTGGTCAATAGCCTTAATCGCTTGGGCAAATAGCCTATTTGCCGTTCCCTTTACCTGCTCTACCGGACGCGCCTTTTGCACCACTCGCTCTATCCTGTCCATAGCATTTAGTTTAGCCAGACCAAAGCGGAAGGCTGATATAATCTTAGCCCAAGGGGCATTGTTTGACAAGCGCTTAATCATTTCCAGCAAGCCGAAAAGCTTCCGCTGTGAAGAAACCCCTAAACAGACTATTTCGGCATCATACCCCAGGTCATGAAGAATATGCTCCTGCGTCTTGGCGTAGTAGCCCAAGCGACATATGCCCGAGCCGGCAGGCATAAGCAAGGTATCGGCTCCAAGCTCGGCGGCTTCAATCAGGTTACCCATGGTTAGCTTGAACGGGATGCACATCCCCTCGGGGGAATACCTGACCCCCAGCGATAGCGTGCGTTGGTTATTGACTGGTGGTATTACGAAGTCAATATTTAGCCTTTGGAATAAGGCTTTAAACGGTATATATAGATTGCCCATATGGGGCATGCCTATACGCATACTTCTGCTTGTCTCCTTTTCCTTCTCTGTATCATATCAAGGAAGGCTTCCAGTCGGGTAGCTACACCGGCTTCAGCGGTATGTTCTTCCAGGGTAAGGCTCATAAAGGGGGTGGTCCTCAGTCTAGCCGCCCGCCGATGCACTATGTCCATCATTAGAGAATCTGGTCCGCAGCCAAAAGCCATTATGCCGATAACACCATCAGCCCCGCTTTCCAGGTAGTGCCCTCCAGCCCCCACCACCTCCTCTTCATATGTCCAGTAGGCTCCGCCCACCAGTCTGGCTGTAGCCGATTCAAGTTCCTCAGCAGTGAGCATCTCCGGGGTTAAAACCTTATAGTGAGCCTTCTCCAGGCGGTGGATGAGGCGGTGGTTTATATGTTCATCATATAAGAGGTAGGGGTGACCAATGAGGGCGATAGTGGCTTGGGGTGGGGTGGGGTTGTCGGGAGGCGTTTCTGGCTCCACCTCAGTCGTATTTGATATTCTCTCTATCGCCTGTAGCGGGTTCAAATCCTGGTCTGACATTAGCTGCATGTATTTCAGGTGGGCTTGCCAGGCAGCGATAGCGGCTTGCCTCACCTTAAGTGGGTTCCAGGTAAAACGCCGACCTAATTTATAGATAGCTTGATACAGCTCACGCTTTCCCTGGTTAATATCTATATCTATATCTAGGATAGGGGGGGATTCGGGGGTAACCGCTTTAGTCATATCAGGTAAGCCGAGGAACTTGGAGCAGTTGTAAATCCTGCTTTTCACGCTGCGAATGGCGGGAATAAAGAGATAGTCACACTCCCCCGCCAGAGCCAGAACATGCCCGCAGAAGGCTTTTACTGGCAAGCAGGTCTCAGCCACTACCCGGGATGAGCCCGAAGATAGTATAGCCTGGGTGGTTGGTGGTGACACCACCACCTCCGCCCCCAACTCCTCAAAGAAGGTCTTCCACATCGGGTAATATTGATAGTAGAGCAGGGCTCTGGGGATACCTACCTTAATCACTTACCTATAAACTCCTGTTTAACCTTGATAACTATTTCAGGACTGGCTACCAGGTCAACAACCGTCATAGCCAGAGCCTTGGCGGCATCAACCATCCCCTGGATACCTGCCTCAGAAGCAGCCGCTGAGGCAAACTCTGGAGAATGGGCTACTACCTCCACCGGGGCTATGGCTACAGTAGGGTGAATACTGGGCACTATCTGGCTGACATTGCCCATATCGGTGCTGCCGACTCGGCTGGAGCCGGAGAGCTGCACCTTGCGTCCCAGGGAGCGCATATTTTGCCTGAATAGTCTGGCCAGGGTTAGATTATTACGCAGTGTGGCGTAGCGCGCCTTCCCCCACTGGTATTCCAGGCGGGCACCGGTAGCGGTGGCGGCGCCAATAAAGCAATTTAGCACCTTCCCTTTTAGCTCCTCCAGATAGGCATCATCCTCGGCACGCACCAGAAAAGTGGCAGCACTGTGAGCTGGTACGACATTAGCTGCTTCCCCGCCATCGGTAATAATCCCATGGATGCGAGCCTTATCCTCGATGTGCTGCCTCAGTGAATTAATGGCGGCGAAGGACTGGAGCATTGCCTCCAGGGCATTGATGCCTGTTTCTGGTCGGGTGGCGGCATGAGCCGCTTTGCCGAAGAACTCAACCTCTAAACCTAGGCAAGCCAGAGCTTGGGTGGTGGCGGTATCATGCACCCCCGGGTGCACCATCATCGCCATGTCCACCTTATCAAAGGCTCCCCGCTCCGCCATTATTACCTTACCCCCATATAGCTCCTCGGCCGGGGTGCCAATAACCAGGACGCTACCCCCGAATCGGTCGATAGCCGGCTTGGAAGCCACGGCAGCACCAACGGCGCAGCCAGCTATCAGATTATGACCGCAGGCATGCCCCAGCTTGGGTAGGGAATCATACTCAGCCAGAATGGCGATAGCTGGCTTCCCCTGTCCGTAGCTCCCCTTGAAAGCCGTGGGTAGCTCACAGATGCCCCGCTCTATAGAGAAGCCATTTTCCTCCAGGTATTGGCTGAGCCAGGCTGCCGCTTTGACTTCTTGAAAACCTAGCTCGGGGCTGGAGTGGATTTTTAGGCTTAAATCACGAAGTTGGTGGCGGCGAGCCTCTATTTCTGCGATAACTGAATCCTTTAATTTTTTAACATTCAAGCTTCTTACCTTATTCTGGGGGTAGCCTTACGATTGTTGTTTCATTATAGCTTAGTGCCAATAGAATTTCTAGCAGAGTATTGCATCCCAGCCCCCGCTACTTTTAAGCTCTTTTTCCCACCTACCCACCCTATAGAGGTTTCACCTCTCTAAAACTCTCCCGTCCTTAGGGACTGGTGGACAGAACCTTTGTGGGAGGTCGAAGACTCTTCGGGGTGGGTGGGAAGAAGAAGTTTAGCGGGGTGGGGTGGAACCCATCTTAAACACTCCAGAGAAACGGGTATCAGGTATTGCATCTCAGACCTGATTGTGGTATACTTCTATTGAATAGAAATTGACTTTTTAAGTGGGGCTGAAAACCCACTTTTTTGTTGTAGGGGAAAATAATAAGGTTGGAGGTCTTAACCGGGGATGAAGAGCGAATTTATGCTGGCTATAACTCAGCTCTCGGCGGAGAAGAACCTGCCTAAGGAGGTGGTTCTGGCTGCCGTAGAGACAGCGCTGGTATCGGCTTATAGGAAGGACAATTTTGCCCCCAACCAAGATATTTCGGTCAAGATTGATCCCACTACTGGCAGGGTTAAGGTGTGGGTGGAGAAAACCGTGGTTGAGCAACCTTCGGATTTGCGCCGTGAAATATCACTAACCGAGGCGAGCAAGCTCAAACCAGACGCCCAGCTTGATGAGGCTATCATGGTGGAGGCTACTCCCCGCAACGCTGGACGCATTGCTGCTCAAACGGCAAAGCAGGTTATTCTCCAGCGCCTTCATGAGGCAGAGCATAGCGCCATTTTTGAGGAATATTCTGATAAAGAAGGTGATATTGTCACCGGCTTGGTGCAACGCATTGAGCCTAGACAGCTCTTCATTGATTTGGGCAGAGCCGAGGCAATACTCCCCGCTGCCGAGCAGGTGCGCAATGAGAGGTATCGTGTGGGTCAGAGGCTTAAGGTCTGCCTTCTAGAGGTGGTTCGGACCAGCCGGGGACCTCAGGTAATAGTGTCACGCTCTCACCCAGATTTACTTCGTCGGCTTTTTGAGCTGGAGGTTCCTGAGGTTCTTAGCGGGATAGTGGAAGTGAAATTTATCGCCCGCGAGGCTGGTTATCGGAGTAAGATAGCGGTGGCAGCAAGCCAGGAGGGCATTGACCCGGTTGGCTGCTGTGTTGGGCTTCGTGGTATCAGAATACAAAATATTATGAGAGAGTTAAATGGTGAGAAGCTAGATGTCGTTACGTGGAACTCAGATGCCCTAGCCTTCATTGCTAATGCCCTTAGCCCGGCGCAGGTGTTAAGTGTGGAGCTGGATGAGGGTGAGGGGATAGCTACTGTGGTTGTCCCTGATAAGCTTCTCTCCTTAGCCATCGGTAAGGAGGGGCAGAATGCTAGATTGGCAGCTAAGCTCACCGGGTGGCGGATTGACATTAAGAGCGCCTCAATCGCTGAGGAAGAAAAGTTGGCCAAAGCCAAGCCTTCGCCAAAGGTAGAGGAGGAGGCTGTGGTTGGTGAAGAGCTTCCGGCTGAATTACCAGCTATTGGGGAGGAAGCCTTAGCCCCGGCAGAGGCTGAGCCTGTAACTCTTGATACTGAACTGGTTCCTCCGGAGACCATTTTGAAGTCGCCGGTAAAGGTAGGGGCAGAGGCACCCCAGCTTCGGTTTGCTGAGGATGTTTTAAAATCCGGGCCGACTAAGCCGGTGGCTAAACCGAGGAAGAAAAAGAAGGACGTTCGCGAACGGAGCGCTGATGATGGCATTAAGCTCAGGAAGCGGCGCCAAAAGTCAGAAGTTTTTGATGAAGAAGAGGAGTATTAATCCAGCTTCAGTTAAGCATATACCACAGCGGACTTGCATAGCTTGTGGCAAGGTAAGACCTAAGCGGGAGCTAATCCGATTGGTTCGGATTTCCGGCGGTGGTGTGGAGGTTGATGCTGGTGGAAAGAGGGTGGGGCGTGGTGCCTACTTATGTCCAGCACCGGAGTGTTGGGAGATTGGGCTTAAAAAAGGCCGGCTGGAGCATACCTTGCGCGCCGCTCTTACTCAGGATAATCGGGAGCAGCTTGTTAGATATGGGAAGGAACTGGGATAAGGAGCGATTCGGTGGCAAGAAAGAGTAAATCAGGTGAACTGAAGACAAACCTGATTGAGATTCCTCAGTCGGTGGCGGTGAGGCAATTGGCTGACCTTTTGCATGTTAGTGCCATAGACATTATCAAACAACTGATGAGAAACGGCATTTTCGCCAATATTAACCAGGTCATTGACTATGAAACAGCCGCCGCTGTTGCTGTTGACCTTGGTTATGAAGCACACCCCAAGCCCCGGGCAGCTCGTGCTGGAGAAAGTAAGAGGTATCGACCTCAGGATGAGGAACTCAGTGGTCTGCAACTTCGTCCTGCGGTAGTTACTATTATGGGGCATGTCAATCATGGTAAGACCAGACTTTTGGACGCTATCAGGGAGACTAATGTAATGGCTACCGAGGCTGGGGGTATTACCCAGCATATTGGTGCCTATCAAGTGGAAGTCAACGGGCAAAAGATTACCTTCCTGGATACCCCGGGTCATGAAGCCTTTACTGCTATGCGAGCTCGTGGAGCACAGGTAACCGACATTACCATTTTGGTGGTGGCGGCTGATGATGGGGTGATGCCCCAGACTTTAGAGGCTATTGACCATGCCCGGGCTGCCGGAGTGCCAATCGTGGTGGCTATTAATAAGATTGATAAGCCCGAGGCTAACCCTGAGCAGGTCAAGCAGCAGCTGTCTGATGCCAGTTTGGTTATCGAGGAGTGGGGGGGCGACGCGGTCTGTGTTTCCATTTCGGCTAAGGAGAAGACAGGCATCTCCGAGCTACTGGAAAATCTTCTGGTGGTGGCTGAGATGGAGGACCTTAAGGCAGACCCGTCTCGCTCGGCAGTGGGGGTGGTTATTGAAGCTGAGCTGGACAAGAGCAAGGGACCGTTGGCTACGGTGCTTATCCAGACCGGGACCCTTAAGGTTGGTGATACGGTGGTAGTTGGCAGCACCTGGGGCAGGATAAGGGCTATGTTTAATGATATGGGCAAGCGAGTGAGGAAAGCTGAGCCATCTCTGCCGGTGGAACTCCTTGGTCTGGATAGCGTGCCTCAAGTGGGTGATACCCTAACCGCCGTGGCCGGCGAACACCAGGCACGGGCTTTAATCCAGAAGCATCAGCAGGAGATGCCGCCCAAGGCAGTGAGCCTGGATAACCTCTTTGACCAAATAAGCGCTGGACAGGTAAAAGAGCTCGATGTTATTCTCAAAGCTGATGTTCAAGGCAGTATTGAGCCGATAAGGAGTTCTCTGGGACAGCTGGCAACGGAGCAGGTTCAGGTCAGAATTATCCATAGTGGTAGCGGCAATATTACTGAGAGTGATGTAATGTTAGCTATTGCCTCTAAGGGACTCATTATTGGCTTTGGCACTGGCGTTGAAGCTGGAGCGCGGCGCTTGGCTGAGGTGGAAGGCGTTGACATCCGCCTCTATGACGTTATTTACAATCTGGTGGATGACGTGGATAAGGCTCTCAAAGGCATGTTAGAGCCCACTTATGTTGAGGTTATTGAGGGCAGGGCTGAGGTAAAGGCAGTCTTCTCCAGTGTAAAGAAATCAAAGGTAGCCGGTGTCTATGTCACCGAGGGCAAGGTGAGTCGGGGTGCCCCAGTCAGGGTGCGGCGCGGCGAGGAAATAGTATATGAATCTGTGGTCAGCAGCCTGAGGCGTTTCAAGGATGATGTCAAGGAGGTGACCTCTGGCTATGAGTGCGGGGTGGGTGTCAAAGACTTTGGTGACTTTAAGGTTGGCGATATACTGGAGCTTGTCCGCAGAGAGAAGGCTAGCTAGGGGGCACTGATTATGGCGCATCGCATCGAGCGGGTGAATAATCTTATCCGTCAGGAGATTAGTGAGTTGCTTCAGCGCCAAGTCAAAGACCCACGGCTTGGCGGTTTTGTGGCTGTGACCGAGGTTTCCACCTCCCCCGACCTGCGAT
This sequence comes from Dehalococcoidales bacterium, assembly GCA_023129255.1. GTDB lineage: Bacteria > Chloroflexota > Dehalococcoidia > Dehalococcoidales > BS750m-G39 > JAGMCH01. Next base: position 15,208 of record JAGMCH010000031.1, on the reverse strand, counting down.
ATGCTAAAGTATTTGTAAGTTGCATGGGCAGCGAGGAAGAGAAGCGAGAGATGCTGAGCGGGCTGATGGCTGCCTCCGGTTTCTTCCGTAATAAGCTGGCTAGACGCTTGAGACTGCGCCGTATCCCTGAGCTAAGCTTTCACTGGGATGATTCTATTGAGCGGGGAGCTCACCTCTTGCACTTGATTGATGAGGTCAGCGCCGATAGCACTCCAGACAGGCATAGTGACTAGCGTGGATGGCATATTAAATATCAATAAGCCCTGGGGTAAGACTTCCTTCAGTATTGTCTCCCTGGTGAAGCGCTTAAGCGGGGAGAAGCGCGTGGGGCATGCTGGCACCCTCGACCCGGCAGCTACCGGTGTTTTGCCTGTTTGCCTGGGTCAGGGGACGCGTATTATCCAATTTCTACAGGATGCCACCAAGGCTTATCGGGCTCAGATTGAATTTGGTGTGGCTACCGACACCTATGATGCCACTGGTAGCATCACCAGTAAGGGAGACCCCTCTGGGGTGAGCCGGGAAAAGTTGCTGTCGGCACTCACCTCCTTTCGTGGTTTGATACAGCAGACCCCACCAATGTATAGCGCCGTGAAGCATGGCGGTAAGCCACTTTACCAGTTGGCGCGCTCCGGTATCAAGGTTGAGAGGAAAAGCCGGCTGAGGCAGGTTTATCATCTGGAGCTTATAGACTGGCAACCGCCGGTAGCCACTATAGAAGTGGAGTGTGGTAAGGGCACCTATATCCGCTCGCTAGCTCATGATTTAGGGCAGCTTCTGGGTTGTGGCGCTAATTTGAAGAGCCTGACCCGTTTGAGGTGTGGCCTCTTCGGTATTGAGGATGCAGTCTCAGTGCCGCAGCTTGAGGATGCCTTCCGCTATGGCTACTGGCAACACTTTATCTATCCTATGGATATCGTGCTTTTGCATTGGGCGGCTATGGTGGTTGGTGATGCCGCTGAAGAGGATATAAGGAATGGGCGCCCGTTGGTTTTTGAGGGTGACGGCAGTCTGCTCGCGTCTTCTTATGGTAATCACTGCCGTGTCTATAACCGTGATGGCTGCTTCTTGGGTATGCTATGCTTCGATTCGGAAAGAGGGCAGTGGCAACCGGAGAAGGTTTTTTCTATAACTGGCAAATAGCTAAGTTCTTTTTAGGTATATGAGTATTTAACAGGTCTTGACAGCTTGCGTATAATAGGGGTATAGTTCAACCGATACTAAGAAGGGGGTGATTTAGTTGCAGGCGTATTGTTTTAAGTGTAGAAGGAAGGTAGATATAAAGAATCCCCAGAGGGTTACCCTGAAGAACGGTAGGCCAGCTACCAAAGGGGTTTGCCCTTCATGTGGGACGAAAGTATTTAGGATTGGTCAAGGCTAATCGGTAACCAGTTTGACCAATCTCATCGACTAGAAGTGGAGTAAGTAAATCCTCTTCAGTATGGGCACCAGAGTCTAGTAGGAGTTCAGCTCCTACTTGCTGTGTCAAAGAGGCAGTTTGCTTATTAAGTGAGCCTTTTGGCACTAATTTCCAGATAAGATGTTATTGGTAAAATATTAATAGGTGTGGGGTGGCTAGGTTTGTGCCTTTTCCCCATAGGTTCTGCTGTTGGAAAGGAGGGCAAATTAAACCTTGGGCAAGATAAATGTAGCCATAGTAGGTGTGGGTAATTGTGCCTCTTCCTTGGTTCAGGGCGTATACTACTATGGCAAAGCCAAAGAGAATGAATTTGTGCCCGGACTTATGCATGTCAATCTGGGGGGGTATCATATCGGCGATATTAACTTCGTGGCTGCCTTTGATATTGATAAGAACAAGGTAGGCAAGGACCTAGCCCGGGCTATTTTTACCCGACCCAATAATACCTTTAAGTTTTGTGAGGCGCCGACTACCGGGGTTAAGGTTCGGCGGGGTATGACCCATGATGGCTTGGGGCTTTATCTATCGCGAATAATAGAGAAGGCGCCAGGCGCAACCGCCGATATTGTTAGCATTCTGAAGGAAACCAAGACCGATGTGGTGATTAATTACCTGCCTGTTGGTAGTGAAGAAGCCACCAAGTGGTATATAGAGCAGGTTCTAGCCGCTGGCTGTGGCTTTATCAACTGCATTCCAGTTTTTATTGCCCGGGAGAAGTACTGGCAACAGCGTTTCGAGCAGAGTGGGCTCCCGGTTATCGGCGATGATGTAAAATCTCAGGTGGGGGCTACTATTGTCCACCGTGTCCTTACCCGGCTGTTTAGAGACCGTGGCGTTAAACTGGAACGAACCTATCAATTGAACTTTGGCGGTAATACCGACTTCTATAACATGCTGGAGAGGGAACGACTGGAGTCCAAGAAGATATCTAAGACCACTGCCGTCACCTCTCAGCTAGATTATGAGCTTGACCCCGATAATATCCATGTCGGTCCCAGCGATTACGTCCCCTGGTTACTCGATCGCAAGTTTTGCCATATCAGGATGGAGGGGCGAACCTTCGGTGATGTTCCTCTCAACTTGGAGTTGAAACTTGAGGTGTGGGACAGCCCTAACTCGGCAGGGGTGGTTATTGATGCCATAAGGTGCTGCAAGCTTGCCTTAGACCGTGGACTTAAAGGAGCTCTGGTGGCTCCCTCTGCCTACTTTATGAAATCACCACCAGTTCAATATACTGATGACCAGGCTCGCCAGATGGTGGAAGAGTTTATTGCTAGTACTCAGCCAGCGGAGAGCACACCCGTTTGACTAAATTTCTACGGAGGTTTTAGGCAGCTACCGGTGAAGATAGCGTTGGTCTCCCCGTATGATTCCGCCTATCCCGGCGGTGTTATCCTTCATATTTCCTATCTTGAGCGCTACTTTACCAAGATGGGGCATGAGGTTAAGGTTATTGCCCCCGCCTCTAAGGCTGTTTCCAGCTTTGGCGATAGGTTTATCCCTATAGGTAAACCTAGACCTGTTCCGGCTAGTGGTTCCATTTGTCGAGTTACTATATCACCATGGTTATCCTCCAAAATAAAAGCCGTCCTCGAGCGCGAAAACTTTGACATTATCCACCTCCATGAACCCTTAATGCCCATGTTATGTACTACTGTGCTCCGCTTGTCGCAAACAGCCAATATAGGAACCTTTCATGCTTGTCATGCCAGTTTCCTGGGTAGACCTGCGTATAATTTCGCCAGACCCATTGGCAAGTGGATTTTGAGGAGGTGGTTCCGTAAGCTCGATGGCAAGATTGCGGTGTCCAAACCAGCCAGGGAGTTTGTCCATGGGTACTTTCCCGGATACTACAATATTATCCCTAATGGGGTGGATGTAGACCATTTTTCCCCTGATGTATCTCCCATTGATGAATTCGGTGATGGCAAGTTAAATATCCTGTTTGTTGGTCGTCTGGAGAAGCGAAAAGGGGTGAAATATCTACTTGAAGCTTTCAAGCAGGTTAAACAGGAGATTCCAAATTCCCGACTTATCATCGTTGGTCCCGGCACCAGGCTGAGGCGCAAGTATGAGAAGCATGTTATGAGGAGTGGTCTAAAGGATGTCATCTTTACCGGGCTTGTCCCTTACGAAGAATTACCCCGATACTATAAAACAGCCGATGTCTTTTGTGCCCCAGCCACAGGCCGGGAGAGCTTCGGCATTATTTTGCTTGAGGCTATGGCTGTAGGTAAGCCGATTGTCGCCTCAGATATAGAAGGCTATGCCAGCGTGGTAAGCCATGGCATTGATGGGCTGCTGGTGCCGCCAGCAGATAAGGGAAGCTTGGCCCAGGCGCTAATTTCTCTTCTGACTGACCAATCACTTTGCCAGGAGATGGGGGTTAAGGGGAGGGCTAAAGCCCTGGAGCATAGCTGGGAGCAGATTGCCCAGAAGGTTTTGAATTATTATGCCAGGGTGCTTAGCGAGCCACCGTGGCGGAAACAGTTTCCCGAATTTAAAGCGACGGCGATTTCGGTTTAAGTAAAAGCGGGGGTAGTTCGGTTAATACCGTTTCACAAAAATCAGGCTCTGAAGAAGGTCTATACCGAGTTCGCCGTGCCATAGCCTATCGCCTTACCGAGCCGGTGGTGCGGGTTTTAGCCAGGACACCGCTAACCCCCGACGCCATAACCTGGTTTGGCTTTATATTAACCCTCGGTGCGGCGGCGCTTATTATTACTGAGCACCTCTTTGCCGCCGGCTTTGTGGTGCTGGTGGCGGGCTTCTTTGATATCCTGGACGGAGCGCTGGCTCGGCGTACGGGGCGAGTTACTCCCTTTGGCGGCGTCCTTGATTCCACCCTTGACCGATTATCTGATGCGGTGCTGCTACTGGCTATTTTAGTCTTCTTCAATGGGGAAACATGGCTGGTCTTGCTGGTCTTCCTTGCCTTTGTTGGGTCTCTGCTGGTGAGCTATATCAGAGCCAGGGCACTGAACGCCGGCCTGGAATCCAGGAGGGGAATCTTTACCCGCTCCGAGAGGGTAGTAGTACTGGCACTGGGTCTGTTACTAAGTCACCTGGCTAATGCCTTGGTTATTGCCTTGGCGGTTATAGTGGTATTCAGCTTTTTCACCGCTGGCCAGCGGTTATTCTATGCCTGGCGGCATCAAAAAAGCGGCTAGCCCTTAGCCGCTTTATTTAGGGTGCTGTTTATGTTATAAGAAGAGGGGAAGGTAAAAGGAGGAATAATGCCGGTTATCGCTATTATTGGAGCTCAGTGGGGGGATGAGGGGAAGGGCAAGGTGGTTGACATGCTGGCTCAGAAAGCAAGGGTGGTAGTCCGTTTTTCTGGCGGTGATAATGCCGGCCATTCCGTGGTTAACCCCCTTGGTGAATTTAAATTGCACCTTGTCCCGTCTGGCATTTTTTCTCCTCAGGTCGTTTGCATTATCGGTAATGGGGTGGTGATTAACCCCAGCGTGCTAATTGGTGAGATGGAGCAGCTAAATAAGCGTGGTGTGGATACCTCCAGGCTGTTTATCAGTGACCGGGCAAACTTGATTATGCCCTATCATATCCTCCTCGATGGTCTGGAGGAGGAGGCGCGGGGGGGCAAGGCGCTGGGTACAACCCGCAAAGGGGTAGGTCCTGCCTTTGCCGATAAGGCAGCCAGGTTGGGCATTAGAACCGGCGACCTTCTAGATAAAGAGGCGTTACGTGAGAGACTTCGTTCTATAATTGACTACAAGAATGTCATTTTGACCAAGGTCTACGGGGCTAAGCCTTTGTCCTTAGATGAGGTGTATGCTCAGTATTGCCAGTATGGAGAGCGGCTGGCGCCTTATATTCGTGAGACAACTATAATGCTGGAGGAGGCATTGAGCCGGGGGGAGCTGGTCCTGCTGGAGGGGGCTCAAGGGACTTTGCTTGACCCCGATTTTGGCACTTATCCCTATACTACCTCATCGTCGCCGCTGGCGGGGGGAGGTTGCCTGGGTGCGGGCTTAAGCCCGGCCAGACTCGACCGCATTCTGGGTGTGTTCAAGGCTTACTGCACTCGTGTAGGCAGCGGTCCCATGCCGACTGAACTGAAGAATGAAACCGGCGACATGATTCGGGAGAGGGCTCATGAGTATGGCACTACTACCGGCCGGCCGCGCCGCTGCGGCTGGTTTGATGCCGTTGCCGCTCGCTTTAGCACTCGTGTCAATGGCTTTACCGGGGCGGCAATTACCCGCCTTGATATCCTTGATATCTTGCCTCGTCTGAAGATATGCGTTGGCTATAAACTGGATGGGCAGACTATTGATTATTTCCCCGGCAACGTAGCTGCCCTAGCCCGATGCCAACCTGTCTATGAGGAGCTGTCCGGGTGGCAGGCTCCGACCACTGATATTCGGAATTACGACCAGTTACCCCTTGAAGCCCGCCAGTATGTAGCCAGATTAGAAGAACTGATGGCTTGTCCGGTTAACCTCATCTGTGTGGGACCAGAGCGGGAGCAGACCATCCACAAGACGCCTGTCCTTTAATCAGGGTTTCAACAGTCAAATATTTCATGTTAAGGAATATTAATATTCTAAATAAATATTTTTCATAGGGTATTGACATTTCTCATTATTGTGCTATACTACTATTTGCGTCTGGGATGAGTCGCTATGCGTCTTGTCTAGGGGCTTTTAGCCCTAACCCCAGTCGCTTTTTTTATCTATAGTTATAGGTCTAAAATTGATGTACTTATGCTACATAGATGAATCTGGTACCTCAAATATTCCCGGAAATACCTCTCACTTCGTTCTTACTGGGATATCTATTCCGGTAAAATATTGGAAATCTTGCGATAACACTATTCGGACAATTAAGGGAAAGTATGCTCTTGAAAATGCAGAGATGCACCTTGGTTGGATTTTGAGGCCATACTTTGAACAAAATCACGTTAAAAACTTTGAAAATCTTGACTACTCACAGAGAAGAACCAATGTTCTTCAATTACGTAATGCTGAATTACTGAGGCTTCAAAAGGTCAGGAATCCAAAGCATTACAGACAAACTAAAAAAAATTATAAACAGACTGACGCTTACATTCATCTAACCTATGATGAACGTAAAGAATTCATAAAAGCTGTAGCAACTAAAGTGTCAAATTGGGGATTTGCCAGGCTCTTTGCAGAATGTGTAAATAAAATTTACTTTGACCCTTCCAAAACCACTACTACTATTGATGAACAATCATTTGAACAGATTGTTACTCGTTTTGAACATTATCTCCAGATTATTAGTAAAAACAAAACAGAATTTTGCTGTGGTTTACTCATACATGATAATAATGAAACTGTCGCTAAAAAACATACCGATTTGATGAAACGGTTTTACCAAAAGGGAACAACTTGGACATCCGTTAAAAATATAATCGAAACACCTCTATTTGTTGATAGTCAGCTTACAAGTATGGTTCAAATTGCTGACTTGTGCGCCTATTCACTTCGACGATATTTGGAAAATAACGAGGATGAGTTGTTTGATTTAATTTTTAAGAGGGCAGATAAACATAAAGGTGTTGTAGTAGGAATAAGACATTTTTCAGACCCTTCATGTAAATGTAAAATCTGTACTTCTCACGTCAAGGATTCGGTTACATAGAATAATTCTTCTTCCCCTTTTATTAATTGAAATTATCTTTCCTCATTAAGGGTTTCATATTTCATAAATATTGCTAACATTTTTGCTAACGAACTTCTGCACATGGGAAAATACTAAAAGGTACTAGAATGCACTAAGGGGGGCGATACGCCTGTATCTTTTAATCAGGGTATAACCGGACAATAATTCTCTCTTACACCGGCAGGTCAATCTTGTGTTTTTTGAGCGTCTCTTTGATGATGGCGGCTGTTTTCTCATCAGGCTCAGTGAGGGGCAGACGGGGTTTGCCTACATAGAAGCCGATATGGTTAAGGGCGTATTTAACTGGAATAGGGTTGGAGACGATAAATAAGGCGTCAATTAAAGGCAGCAGGCGGTGGTGGATGCTGGCTGCCTCATTCATTTTACCCGCGATAGCGCTATCAATCATCTCCTTTATCTGCTTGCCCACAAGGTGTGAGGCGACGCTAATGGTGCCATAGCCGCCCAGGGCTAGTATGGGGAAGGTATCGCTGTCATTGCCACTCCAGACGAGGAAGTCTTTTCTTGCCTCGCTGATAATCCGGGAAATCTGCCCCAGATTGGCGCTGGCTTCCTTCACCCCGATGATGTTGTCTATATGGCTCAGCCTGATAGTGGTGTCGGCGGAGAGGCTGGTAACGGTGCGCGACGGCACATTATACAGGATACAGGGCAGGCTGGTGCTATCGGCGACGGTCTTGAAATGCTGGTATAAGCCCTCCTGGGTAGGCTTGTTATAGTAGGGGACGACCAGCAGGCAGGCGTCGACCCCGATTTTCTCTGCCGTTTTAGTCGCTGCCACGGCTTCAGCGGTGCTGTTGCTGCCGGTGTAGGCAATAATTGTTCCACGCTTGTCCACTGCCGATTTTACTTCGGTAAACAGGCGCGCTTCCTCCTCCCGGACAAGCGTCGGCGACTCGCCGGTAGTAGCTGCCAGTACCACGCCATCGCTTCCCGAGTCAAGCAGGGCTAAAGCTAACTTTTTAGCCTGTTCATAATCCACTGCCCCTTCTTTATTAAAGGGGGTTACCATTGCTGTCAATAATCGCCCCAGTTGCTTCATTTTGCTACCTCCCGGGACTTATCCAATCCCTTTTAATCATCTCTTCAGCAATCTGGACTGTGTTTAGCGCCGCTCCCTTACGCAGGTTGTCGGCGACAATCCACATAACTAAACCGTTGGGGTGAGAAGCATCTCGGTGAATACGTCCGACAAAGACCTCATCGGTATCAGCCGCCGACCAGGGCTGGGGATAAAGACTGATAGCTGTGTCATCTAATATCTTGACCCCCGGAGCCTGGGCAAGGATACGTCTTGCCTCATCGGGAGACATAGGCTGGGAGAATTCTACATGAATTGCCTCGCTATGTCCGATAAATACCGGGACTCGAACACAAACCGCCGAAATGGCGATATCATTGGCGTGCATTATCTTCCTTGTTTCCTCCACCAGCTTCCACTCTTCTTTAGTATAGTCATTATCCAGGAAGACATCTATCTCCGGCAGTATATTAAAGGCTATCTGATGAGGATAGACATGGGGGACTGTCGTTTGTCCCTCCAATACCTGCTTGGCTTGCTTGGTTAGCTCCTCTACCGCTGCTGAGCCGGTGCCTGATACCGCCTGGTAGGTAGCAGCAATAATGCGCTTGATGGGATTAACCCTGTGCAGGGGGTATAGAACCACTACCAGTTGGATGGTGGAGCAATTTGGATTAGCTATAACCCCCTTGTGCCATTTAATGTCTTCGGGGTTGACCTCAGGCACCACCAGTGGGACCTTGGGGTCCATTCTAAATGCCGAGCTATTGTCAATAACCACGGCTCCTGATTGGGCGGCTATAGGAGAGAAGTAGCGACTGGTCTCAGCCCCCGCCGAGAAGAGGGCGATATCTATTTTTTTAAAGGACTCAGGAACAGTCTCCTTGACCACAATCTCGCGGTGAGAAACAAACAGCTTCTTGCCTGCTGAGCGGTCTGAGGCTAGAAGTTCAATGGAGTCCATAGGGAAGTTGCGTTGCTCTAATACCTTAATGAACTCCTGTCCTACCATTCCGGTGGCACCAACGATAGCCACTTTATACCTCTTCATCGCCCCTCCTCTAAACCGAGCAGAGTCTCCAGACCATAGATTAGCCCTTTGTGCTCGACCACTTCCCTGATGGCCAGCATGACCCCTGGCATATAGCACTCCCGACTGCTCGTATCGTGGCGGATGCTCAGTGTTTGCCCTGGTCCTCCCAGGAGAACCTCCTGGTGTGCCAGCAGACCGGGCAGGCGCACGCTATGAATACTGATACCTTCAACCTGCTCTCCCCGACTGGCCGAGGGCTTTCCCGCTTTTGGATGCGAAAATGGTTTACCTCTGGCTTGAGCCATGGCTTTGGCTGTAGATAGGGCAGTACCTGAAGGCGCATCAGCCTTCAGGTGGTGGTGTAGCTCTATAATCTCGGCAAAGTCAAAGTATTTGCCGGCTATCTTAGCCAGGTGCATCATCAGCACTGCGCCGAGAGCAAAGTTGGGCGCTACCACCACCCCCACCCGGTGAGCTTGTGCCAGGCGGTCAATCTCCTTGATGTCGTCGGCGGTAAGTCCGGTAGTCCCGATTACCAGGTTAACACCGTGTTCGGTGGTGGTGCGCACCGCCGGCATGGTGGCTTGAGCGGTGGTGAAGTCTACCAGTACCTCTGGCTGGCAGGTGGTGAGGATATGCTCCAGGTTTGAGGAAAAGGGCACCGTGCCCGAGCCATCGGGCAAAGGTAGGCTATCCTCGGCAGCCTTTAAGTCTACCGCACCCACTATTTGCATCTCGGGCTCATGGCATAGGGCATCTACCACCATTTGCCCCATTCTACCCGATGCGCCATGAACGGCTACCCTTACTCTCTTCATCGCCTGGGTCCTCTACTGGGTCCTCTATTAGGTCGGTTATGGTAACCCCCTTTACTTTGTGGAGGGCGAACCTCACGCTTCTTGAACGGGTAGTCTTTAGATGGCGCGTCTTGTACCCTGGCTCCGGGCACCTGAGAAAGCTTTTCAAATACTGCCCGTCGTGATAGGTTTACCCGCCCCATCTCGTCAATGTTAATTACCTTAACCGTTACCTCGTCGCCGACTTTAACTACATCCTCAACCTTAGCTACTCGGTAGTCAGCCAGCTCGCTGATGTGAACCAGCCCCTCTTTGCCGGGGAGTATTTCTACAAAGGCGCCGAAGTCCATCAGCCGAGTCACCTTTCCCGTGTAGGTGGCGCCAACTTCCACCTCCTTGGTCAGACCTTCAATAATCTCAATAGCCTTGCGGGCGGCTTCCTCATCAGGTGAGCCGATAATCACGGTGCCATCATTATCAATATCGATGCTGGCTTTAGTCTGCTCAATGATTGACCTGATGGTTTTACCCCCGGTGCCGATGACAGCGCCAATTTTATCCGGGTCGATGGTAATTTTATACATTCTGGGCGCATACTGGCTGAGCTCAGGTCGGCTGGAGCTGATGGTCTGCTGCATCGTTTCCAGGATGGACAGCCGGCCCTGGTGGGCTTGGTTTATCGCCTTTCCCACAATTTCCAGACTTATGCCTGTAAGCTTGGTATCCATCTGCATGGCCGTAATGCCCTTGGCCGTCCCGGCTATTTTAAAGTCCATATCCCCATAGTTATCCTCTATGCCCTCGATGTCAGTTAAAATAATGTAGTCGCCTTTCTCACCGGTGACCAAACCCATAGCCACTCCGGCAACAGCGGCTTTAGTCGGTATTCCGGCATCCATCAGGGATAGGCTGGCGGCGCAGACACTGGCCATAGAGGTGCTGCCACTGGAGCTCAAGACCTCTGAAACGAGACGGATGGTGTAAGGGAAATCCTCGTCCTTGGGCAGCACCGGGGTAATGGCTCGCTCCACCAAAGCCCCGTGTCCGATTTCACGCCGCCCTGGCGAGCCGATGCGCTTGGTCTCGCCACTGGAGAAAGGAGGAAAGTTATAGTGGTGGATAAAGCGTTTACTCTCTTCTATGCCCAGTCCATCAAGCGGCTGCTCTTTGCCGATTGAGCCCAGGGTGGTGATGGCCAGGACCTGGGTCTGCCCCCTGGTAAATAACGCTGAGCCATGAGTGCGAGGCAGAAGCCCCACTTCGCAGCTGATGGGCCGGATATCGGCTAGCCCTCGTCCATCAATGCGCTTTTTCTTATCGAGGAGGTTGCCTCTTATTTCAGCCCTGACCTTGGTCTCAAAAGCGGCGATGATATCTTCTTCAGGGAATGACTCACCTAAGCTCTCCACCAGCTCTTTCTTTAGCTCGTTGAGCGCTTGTTCTCGCAGTGACTTTTCTGGCTGGCTCAAGGCTTGAGCTAGCTTATCATCAACTATGGGTGAGATTGCTGCCAGCGCCTCAGGATTGACCTCGCTGGCGGGGGCTTCCAGCTTGGGCTTGCCACAAGCCTGCTGGAGCTGCTCCTGGAGCTTGATGATATCCTGATTTGCCTGGTGAGCAAATTCTATTGCCTTTAGAGTAATATCTTCCGGAGCCTCATTGGCTCCTGCCTCCAGCATTACTATTGCTTGCTTGGTGCTGACCACGACCAGGTCAAGCTGGCTGTTTTCCAGCTGGGCTAAGGTTGGGTTCAGTATCAGCTCATTGTTAATGTAGCCCACGTGAACTGCGCTCACCGGGCCATCAAATGGTATTGGTGAGATTGATAATGCCGCTGAGCCGCCGATAACCGCCAGGATGTCGGGGTCGTTTTCTTGGTCGGTGGAAAGGACGGTAATGACAACCTGAATGTCGTTGCGCCATGCCTTAGGTAGAAGCGGACGCAGTGGGCGGTCGGTAAGACGGCTGGCTAAAGTTGCCTCTTGGCTGGGGCGCCCCTCCCTTCGGATAAAGCCGCCCGGAATCTTACCGGCAGCGTAAAGCCTTTCTTCATAGTCAATGGTTAGTGGCAGAAAATCTATCCCCTCTCGTGGCTTATCGCTGGTGCAGACAGTAACCAGGACCACGGTATCTCCATAGCGGGCGGTTACCGCTCCGCTTGCCTGTCCTGCCAGCTTCCCGGTGTCGATAATAAGCTTTCTACCGCCAACCTCACAGTCAAAAGAACTAGATGTTATCACTGACCTCTTCCTTTCTAAGCTTTACTTGCGTAGCCCGAGCCTGGCAATTAGACTGCGATATCGACCAACATCCTCTCGGCTCAGGTAGGCTAGTAGCCTTCTTCTTTGTCCTACCAGCTTAAGCAGCCCACGTTGCGTGTGATAATCATGCCGATTAGCCATCATATGCTCGGTTAGTTGGTTTATCCTTTCGGTGAGCAAGGCTATCTGAACTTCAGTTGAGCCGGTGTCTCCTTCACGGAGCCCAAAGTTACTTATGATTTCTGTCTTTTTCTCTTTTTCCAAATTATAACCCTCTATTCCTACTTATTTTAGCAGACATCAACAATACTATAAAACAACCGATTATAACACAAGTCTGGGCGGCTGTAAATTTGCAAGCAGTAATTTCAATTTGACTTTACCACTAATAACGGTTATAGTTAAGGCTGTAGTCAATACCTTGGTTTAGTGTCGTTTCCAAGCTTGACCCCTGTATATACAGGGAACCCTCGGGTAAATAGTATTACAAACTATGGCAATCCGCAAAGGGTTTTGGGAGCCAGGAGACTGCATCAAAGACAAGGGACTAATAAAGCATGGAGGAGGTGCAGTAATGGCTCTGTCAGACAAGACCCTCGTATGCCGTGACTGTGGGAAGGAGTTCGTTTTTACCGTCGGTGAGCAGGAGTTCTATCAATCTCACGGGTTACAAAATGAACCTACTCGATGTCCGGAGTGCCGAGCTTCTCGGCGCAGTGACCGCTGGGGCGGATATAATCGTCCACGACAGATGTATACCGTAACATGTGCCGAGTGTGGTGTAGAGACCACGGTACCTTTTGAGCCCAGGGAAGGGCGACCGGTCTATTGCAAAGAGTGCTACGCTAAGCAAAAAGAATCTGGTTAAGCCTTCGATTTATCTAGTTACCAACTTATGTACCATGAATGTTGGTGTATGTCGGGTTAAACTTCGTTTTCCAGAAAATCTATCGCTTAAGGGTAAGCGGCAAATATTGAAATCTATTACCACCCGCCTCAGGAGCAAGTTTAATATCTCCGTGGCTGAAGTGGATGACCATGAACTGTGGCAGCTAGCTACTGTGGGGCTTTGTTGCGTTAGCAATAATAAACGCTATACCAATGAAGTCCTATCTAAGGCTGTGGATTTTATTGTTAACGGTCGCTTCGAGGTAGAGATACTCGACTACGAGATTGAGATTCTACCTGTTTCCTGACCGGGGCTATAATGGATACCTCTGCATTTCTTCATCATCTCACCGCTCAAGCCACTTATAGCGGTCAGGTGGCTCACATAGAGCATATTCCACACCGCAAAGCGAAATGTGCCGAATTAGGCAAGCCTCTGGAAGCCGGTCTTCGGGATTGCCTCGGTGAGCACGGGTTATTACCCCTTTATACCCATCAGGTGGAAGCCATAACCCGTGCCCGGGAAGGCAGAAATGTGATGGTGGCTACTTCCTCTGCCAGCGGCAAGACCCTGTGCTATAACGCCCCGGTTATGGAGGCAATCTCGTCTGAGCAGCGCAGTTGTGCCCTTTACCTTTTCCCGACCAAAGCCCTGGCTCAGGACCAGTTGCGCAGTTTACAAGAGCTATTTTACCCTCGCCTATTCCAGATGGGGGAGGTTGCCACCTTTGATGGCGATACCCCCCAGCAGGAGCGGGCGGATATAAGAAGGCGAGCCAAGGTGGTGCTTACCAATCCCGATATGCTCCATCTGGGCATACTGCCTAACCACCAGCAATGGTCAAGGCTGCTGCGCCGCTTGAGGTATGTGGTGATAGATGAGGCCCATACCTATCGTGGCGTTTTTGGCTCCCACGTAGCCTGTGTCATGCGCCGCCTGCGCCGATTATGCCAGTTTTATGGCTCAAATCCTCAGTTCATCTGCTGCTCGGCGACTATAGCCAACCCTGCGGAGCATGCCCAAAAGCTGGCAGGTTTACCCTTTGCCGTGGTTAATAATGACGGCTCTCCCCATGGGGGGAAGGATTTTGTCTTCTGGAATCCGCCAATCATAGATGAGGCTAAGAGTGTCCGGCGCAGCGCTAATAGTGAGGCGTCAAACCTGTTTACCGAGCTGATAAGCCATAATATCCGCAGCCTGACCTTTGTTCGCACCCGCCAGCTTACCGAGCTTATCTATAACTACACCCGACGGAAGCTGGCTGAAATCAGCTCTGCTTTTTCTAAGAAAATCAAGCCCTATCGGGCTGGCTATCTGCCTGAGGAGCGGCGTCAGATAGAGCGGGAGCTGTTCGGCGGCGAGCTTCTGGGCGTGGTGGCGACCACCGCTTTAGAGCTGGGTATAGACATTGGTGACCTGGAGGCTACGGTGCTCACCGGCTATCCGGGAAGCATTGCCAGCACCTGGCAGCAGGCGGGGAGAAGCGGGCGGGGGAGGGATAAGTCCCTAAGTTTTCTCATCGGGCTGGATAATCCCCTTGACCAGTATTTTATGCGCCACCCCGATTCTTTTTTTGGTAAAAGCTTTGAGAACGCCCTGGTTAACCCGGATAACCCCTATATTTTGCGAGCCCACCTCCTGTGTGCTGCCTGGGAGTTACCACTAACCAGTGATGATGAGGAGTTTTTTGGCTCTGCCTTGTTTGAGGAGAGAGCGGGGCTGGAGGAGCAGGGCCTGCTTAGGGAGCGCAAGGGCAGATGGCATGTTTCACCGGCAATTGCCTACCCGGCTCAGGGGATAAATATCCGTTCCACCTCGGGGGAAAACTTCGCCATTATTGATACCTCCACTGGCTCCCTGCTGGAAACTATTGAAGCCAGCGTGGCCCTTTTTCAAATCCACCCTGGTGCCATCTACCTCCATCAAGGGGAATCGTATCTGGTTGAGGAGCTTGACCTGGTCGGCCGCACTGCTTATGCCAGACCGGTTACGGTCAATTATTACACTCAGGATAAGGAAATCACCGACCTTCATATCCTCAGGGTAATCCAGAATAAACGCTGCCGCAAGACCAGGGTATATCTGGGCGAGGTTGAGGTTACCACTACAGTAGTTGG
>JAGMCH010000030.1 GCA_023129255.1 Dehalococcoidales bacterium | reverse complement strand
TGGTTTGACCTGCCGCCCGAGGTGGTGAGGCTGGTGGATAAGGCACAACTGGACTTTGCCGGTGGGCTGCACGCCGCCGAGCATGCCGCCATTGGCATCCTGCCCCTGTTTGCCCTCTGCGACCGTAATGATATTGGCGGCGTCTCTACCCCCCTCCACCCTGATACCGGGAGGGCTCAGATATTTATCTATGACGCCTATCCCGGTGGCATTGGCATTGCCGAGAAGGGCTTTGACCTGGTGGAGCAGTTATGGCAGACTACACTGAAGGCAATCGCTGAATGCCCGTGTGATGAGGGCTGCCCCAGTTGCGTTCAGTCGCCAAAGTGTGGCAATAATAATAAGCCGCTGGATAAGAAGGCAGCCCATCTCTTGCTGGAAGGTTTACTAAAAGAATAGATTGATTTTCCCGCTCGCCCTTAAGGGGGGCGAAATAAAGGAAGTCCAAGAGGGGCGTTAGCCCCTCCAAAAACAAATTCTTCCCCTTCCCCTTGTAAGGGGAAGGGGATAAAGGGGATAGGGTTGAAAGATATTAAGCAAGCGTTAAAACCCAGCCGTGATACCTGGTTTAAGTGGGCGATGCGCCTCTTTGACCGCCCCACCGTAGATGAGGCGGTATGGGCGGAACTGGAGGAACTACTTATCTCTGCCGATGTCGGGGTCGATACCACGGCAAAGCTCCTGGAACGGGTAAGACGGAGAGTCAAAGAGGAGAAGCTCAGCGAGGGGGCATCGGTGCGTGATGCCTTGAAGGCAGAAATGGTCAGCATCCTTAAAATTGAGTTTCAGCCGCCTTCGGTTCCCCCATTGCTACCCAAAGTTGTTCTGGCGGTAGGTGTTAATGGCGGTGGTAAGACTACATCTATTGCCAAGCTTGCCTATAGCGCCAAAAATGAGGGAAAGCGGGTTATGCTGGTGGCTGCTGATACCTTCAGGGCAGCGGCTATTGACCAGCTTAAAAATCTGGGCGAGAAGGTGGGCGTTAATGTCGTTGCTCACCAGCCCGGGGCTGATGCCGGGGCAGTGGTCTTTGATGCCCTTGAGGCGGCGCGGAGTCGAAACGCTCATGAGGTAATTATTGACACTGCCGGCAGGCTGCACACCAAGTTTAACCTGATGGAGGAGCTTAAGAAGATTAAGCGGGTGGCAGCCAAGGCTGATACTACAGCCCCCCATGAGGTGCTCTTGGTGCTTGATGCCAACACCGGCCAGAACGGCTTAACCCAGGCTAGATATTTCACTGAAGCGGTGGGGGTAACCGGCATTTTTCTGGCTAAGCTGGATGGCACAGCTAAAGGGGGTATAGTGCTGGCTATCTGTGATGAACTGAAAATACCAATCCTGTTCATCGGTGTTGGCGACGGGCTGGAGGACATGGCTCCCTTTGATGCCGAGACCTTCGTCGAGGCGCTATGTTCCTGATTTTTGGAGGGAAATATTGATTACCATAGGTATAGACCCGGTAGCCTTCTTAAGTGTTAGGTGGTATGGCATTATGGTTGGCCTGGCGGTGTTGGTGGTAGTGTTGTGGATGCTGCGGGAGGTAAGGCGGGGGGCTACTCTTTCCTATGATACTATTCTTACCGCCGCCCTGGTAGCCATTCCATCTGGGATAATAATATCAAAGTTACTCCATGTTATTGATAACATAGTTGTAGCCAAGTTGCACCCTGAACTTGTCCTTACTGGTCATGTAGTTGATTATACTCAACATCTAGGGCTGATTCTTGGCTTCAGTGGGCTAACTATCTATGGCGCTGTTCTGGGTGCTGCCCTGGGCATCTGGATTTACAGCCGGTTTAGCAATTTTAGGTTTGGCTACTTCGCCGATTTGGTGGCACCGGGTATCATCCTGTCTCAGGCAGTAGGCAGGGTGGGCTGCACCATAAATGGCTGCTGTTATGGGATGGAAGCGCCAGCTTGGCTGCCCTGGTCTGTTGTCTATACTCACCCTGACAGCTATGCTCCTCTGGGGGTAGCCCTTCACCCCACCCAGCCTTATGAGATTATATTTTGTTTGATAGGTTTTGCCGTATTGCTCAGGTTGAGGGGTCATC
The DNA here is from genome assembly GCA_023129255.1 of Dehalococcoidales bacterium. Taxonomy (GTDB): domain Bacteria; phylum Chloroflexota; class Dehalococcoidia; order Dehalococcoidales; family BS750m-G39; genus JAGMCH01. The sequence goes on along the minus strand of JAGMCH010000030.1, from coordinate 15,740 downwards.
TTAAGCCTGATGGCTCTCTATTTCTCATCTACCTCAGCATATACTCATTGTGGCGGGTGGGCATTGGTTTCCTGCGGGACGGTACACCCTTCCTCTTTGGCTTACATCAGGCTCAGGTGATGGGCATAATCGTATTACTCATTGCCATCCCCATACTGGCGTTGAGGACGCGGTGGGTGAGAGCAGAGAGAAGGGCTGAATGATGGTAAGTATCGCCGCTATATGTCTCAAGCATATGGATGCAGATTAGGCAATTTAGTATCTTCTCTGTCTTCCTCCGCCACCAAAGCCGCCGCCTCTCCTGTCACCGTAGGACCCGCCGCCTCTGCTGTCGGAGCGAGGGCGAGCCTCATTGACATCAAGCGTTCGTTCTTTTAGTGTCTTTCCTTTGAGGCCAGTAATTGCCGCTTCGGCTTCAGACTTTGAAGACATTTCAACAAACCCAAATCCCTTAGATTGCCCACTATACTTGTCTTTGATAATGTTTACCGATGTCACTTCTCCAAAAGCCGCAAATTCCTGCTTCAATTCATCTTCAGTTACCTCGCGGGATAGGTTACCCACATAGATATTCATATTGGCCCCCCTTTTTCTTGGATTGTGTAATCCCTCTAGTAGTAACATACATAGGCCAGGTATTCCCCAGCCTATGTATGTCCTTAGGGTCAAACTAGCCTTGTCTGTTTAGTCTGACTTTATTGTAGCACTCGCTACAATACACCGGTCTACCTTCTCTGGGCTCGAACGGTACTTCGGTTTCCTTACCGCACTCGGCGCATACTGCTGGGAACATTTGGCGTTGGGACCTGTAGCCGTAGCTATTATTTCCGTAACGCTGTGCTTTCCTTGCTTCGCGGCATGCGGGACAGCGCTTGGGCTCGTTAGTATAGCCTTTAGATTGGAAAAACTCTTGCTCCTCAGCGCTGAAGGTAAACTCGGCTCCACAATCGGAGCACTGGAGTGTCTTGTCCTCAAAACTCATTGAATGACCTCCTCTCTTATGATAGTTGGTAAGAGTTAAGGTCATCCAAAACTTGTAGAAACTTGAAGTAGTTCAACTAAGTATGTAATAACCTAAACTAAAAACCACCATTTGCATTATACAATAAAGAGACCATCTTTGCAAATGCCAGTACAAACTTTCTGGCGTGGCTTTAGCTGGTCGGCGCAAAGTCCAGGATATTGAGCCTTAGCCTTTCCTCCCCACCCCAGCGGTCAACTTCCAGGTTATAGACAATGCTAAGGTGAGAGGATATCTCAGCCAGACGGTCGCCCCATCTGAAGCCCACCCCATCCCACACCACGCCACCCTGTTTCAGTTTCATTTTCAGGTGTTCTCCATTATTGCCCATGGTGCGGCAGTCAACCACCTCCGTCCTCTGGCTGAGGAAGGTAGGCGCTGGATTGCCCCGGCCAAAGGGGGCTAGCTGTTGAATGGCTTGGAAGGTGTTCCCGCTCAAGTCAGGTAGTGCGACCTCAGCATCAATATCCAGGTGAGGGCGAAGGTCAGCCCCGGCTAGCTGTTCAGCGGCTAGTTGGGAAAGGTGCTGCTGGAGGGTAGCTAAGTTCTTGGTGGGTAGGGTGAAACCGGCTGCCTGTGAATGACCGCCAAATTGGGATAGCAGGCGGCTACACTGGTTCAGGGCAAGGATAATATTGAACTCAGGGATGCTCCGACAGCTTCCGCTGCTTACTAGCTCGCCGGTTCTGATAACAATAGCCGGGCGGTAGAATTCCTCAGCTAGCCTGCCGGCTACCAGCCCGGCAATTCCAACCGGATAGTCGCTACCAGCGGCAACTAGTAGGGGCGAAATTCCCTGGGCTAATATCTGCTCTCTAGCCTTGGTTAGAACCTTGGTGGTTAGCCTCTGCCGCTCGGCATTTTTCTCTTCCAGCTCAATGGCTAAATCCCGTGCCTCCTGTGGCGAGCTGGTCATCAATAGTTTATAGCTGGTCATGGCGTGAGCTAATCTTCCGGCAGCATTTAAACGCGGGGCGATAACCCACGAAATGCTCTCGGCGTCGAGGCTGCCAGGGCTAAGCCCCGCCTGGGATATAATCTCCCTGATGCCGAGGCGTGGGGTGGCATTGATTAGCTTCAACCCCTGCTTAACCAGGTATCGGTTCTCTCCAGAAAGAGGCGCCATATCAGCCACCGTTCCCAGGGCTGCCAGGTCCATCAGCCCGTCCAGTTGCTCTTCTTTACCAATGCCCTGGAATAGAGCCTGAAGCAGCTTGAGGGCTACCCCGGCACCAGTCAGTTCCGAAAAGGGATAGCTTGAATCAGTTCGCTTGGGATTGATAGTGGCAATGGCGGGCGGGATTTCGGGCAGGGGGGAGTGGTGGTCGGTGATAACTATATCCAGCCCCAGCCTGTTTGCCCGCTTGACCTCAGCTAGGGCGGTGATTCCGCAATCAACGGTGATAACCAGGCTGATGCCTTGTCGGTGAAGATTTTCCAGGGCGGCTGTTTTAAGCCCATAGCCCTCGGTCAGGCGGTGGGGTATGTATGGGATGACCTTACCGCCAAGGCTTGATAGCCCCTGGACGAGCAGGGCAGTTGCAGTGATGCCATCGGCATCGAAGTCGCCGTAGATAACGATGTTTTCTCCTGAGAGCAAGGCTCGGTAAATCCTGGCTACCGCCAGCTGGATATCGGGTAGCCGGGAGGGGTCGCCGGATAGGCGCTTATCGCCGGTGATGAATGGTTCTAGCTGGGAGGGCTCAGTGAGACCGCGATTATATAGAAGCTGAGCTAATAGAGGGGGAAAACCTGAACTGCTGACCAGACGCTGGTCTGGAGCCAGCGGCAGCAAATTCCAGCGGTAATGATTCAAATTTACTCCTCGGAGTACTCTCGGAATATTAAGACCGAGTTATGACCACCAAAGCCGAAGGAATTAGACAGGGCGATGGCGACCTTGGCTCGGCGGGCTACATTGGGCACATAATCTAAATCGCACTCAGGGTCAGGGTGGGTAAGGTTTATCGTTGGTGGTATTATTCCGTTCCGGATAACCATAATACATATTATTGCCTCAACGGCACCGGCACTCCCCACCAGATGTCCTATCATTGACTTAGTGGAGCTTATTGGAATTTTGTAGGCGCGGTCACCGAATACTCTCTTTATCGCCTTGGTCTCCATCCTGTCATTTAGAGGGGTAGATGTGCCATGAGCGTTAATGTAGTCAATTTCATTGGGTTTAATTCCGGCTTTATCCAGCGCCCTCTGTACCGCCATAGCGGCACCCTCTCCGGTCTCAAGCGGGGCGGTAATGTGATAGGCATCAGCGCTAGCTCCGTAGGCTATCATCTCAGCTAGTATTCTAGCCCCTCGTGCTTGGGCATGGGTAAGATTTTCCAGGATAAGGATGCCGGCTCCCTCACCGATGACAAAGCCATCGTGCTCAGCATCAAAGGGACGGGAGGCGAGTTGTGGCTCATCGTTTCTGGTGGATATAGCCTTCAGGGCATTGAAAGCGCTAACGCCTACCGGGTTGATTATTGCCTCGCTGCCGCCGGTTATCATCACTTTAGCATCACCGCGTTTGATGGTCTCATAGGCAGAGCCGATGGCATCTGAGCCACTGGAGCAAGCTGATGCAGTGCAGAAGTTTGGTCCTTTAGCCCCCAGCGCGATGGATACCTGAGCGGAAGCTATATTAGGCATCATCATCGGGATGAGGAAGGGGCTGACCCTGTCAGGCCCCTTGTCCAGTAAGATTTTAGTTTGTTCAAATAGGGTGGTTAGACCGCCAATGCCGCTACCAATTACAATACCGATATCGTCTTCGTTGGCGGCGTCGATTTTCATCCCTGAATGTTCCACCGCTTCCAGGCTGGCGGCTACTGCCAGTTGAGAGACGCGGTCGTTGCGGCGGGCATCCTTGGGGCTCATGTAATTGGTGGGCTCAAAGCCCTTTACCTCGCCGGCAATTTTGGTCTCGAAAGCTGAGGCGTCAAAGAGGGTGATGCGGTCAATTCCAGACTTGCCGGCAATAAGAGCCTGCCAGGTGGTGGTGGCGTCCAAACCAAGTGGAGACAGAACCCCGAAGCCAGTAACCACTACTCTGGTGTTTTTATTTGACATAACGAAATCTAGCTCTCAGGTTTAGTTAGATATTTTTACCACAATTTCAGCTTATCTGCAAGGAAAGCTTATATTTGGGATTATTTATTAACCTCATCCCCTCCCTGTTTTCAGTTGTCTTTCTTCCCACCCTCCCACCCAAAAGAGGTTTCACCTCTAACACTCTATTACCCCACCCCACTGGGAGATACGGTTTCCCAAGAGTGCTGGCTAACTTAATGGGGTGTCTAAGAGGGGCGTTAGCCCCTCTTCTAAAAAATACTTCCCCCTCCCTTGTAAGGGAGGGGGATACAGGGGGAGGGTTGCTCAGCAAATGTCTAATCTATTTGACCGATGGAGAATCTCACAATATAATTTGAGGGCATATGACCAGAGGCTCGGAAATCCCGAAGGTTGCCTTAGATACCGTGGGTTGTAAGCTCAATCAGGCTGAGACCCAGCTTTTAGCCCGGCAGTTTGCCCGGGCGGGATATCGGCTGGTATCGGCGTCTGAGGGGGCTGATATCTACATACTCAATACCTGCACCGTTACTCATGTCGCCGACCGCAAGTGCCGTCGCCGACTAAAGTTAGCACACGGGCGGAATCCTGACGGGGTGGTGGTGGCTGTTGGCTGCTATGCCGAGCGCGCCCGCCAGGAGCTGGCTCAGATTGATGGGGTTGACCTTGTCCTGGACAATAGTGAAAAACCGCATCTACTACGGCTGCTGGAGGAATCGGGGTACTTGAGCCGCCCGCTCCATGGTCAAAGGGGTTCAACTGCTCACGCCGGTTTCAGGACTCGCGCCTTCATTAAGGTTCACGATGGCTGCAATAGCTTCTGCTCCTACTGCATTGTGCCTCTGGTGCGGGGCAGGGAGAAAAGCATCCCCCTTGCTCAGGTCATTGCTGAGGTCAAGGACAGAGTGGCTGAAGGCTATAAAGAGGTAGTGCTCACCGGAACCAAGCTCGGCTCATATAACTATGAGGGGGCTGGTCTTAAAGAACTGCTTCAGCGCATCTTGAAAGAGACTGATGTTGCCAGATTGAGGCTGTCTTCCCTCCAGCCGGCTGAAATAACTCCTCAGCTTATTGGGCTGTGGCGCGACGAGAGGCTATGCCGCCATTTTCACCTGTCGCTGCAGAGTGGCAGTGATGGGGTGCTCGGTCGGATGAAACGGCGCTATACCGCCGCTGACTATCAGCGGACGGTATCCTTAATCAGGTATATGGTTCCCGAGGCAGCTATCACCACCGATATTATCGTTGGTTTCCCCGGCGAGACTGAGGCTGAGTTTGAAGAGAGCTATCAGCTTTGTAAGCAGATGGAATTTGCCCGGATTCATGTCTTTCCTTACTCGCCGCGCCAGGGGACTCAGGCTGCCGGTATGCCAGAGCGGGTGGGGGATGGGGTCAAGCGCGAGCGAAGTCAGAAGATGCTGGCTCTAGCCGAGGAGAGTGCTCAAAGCTTCAGGCGAAAATTCATGGGTGAGACGATGATGGTGTTGTGGGAGAAGCAAAGCGACGGCGTCTGGTCCGGTCTCACCGATAACTATATCAGGGTGTATACTAAAAACAGCGAGGATTTAACCAATAAGCTGCTGCCGGTAAAGCTGGTGGAATAACGCTTTTTATTCTATTCCCACCCCCAGCACCACCGAGGTCTCAATCTGGCGCTGGGGAATGTCCCAGTAGCTCTTTAGCAGCTCGTCCTTATCCGGCAGCAGCTTAAAGCCGTGCTTTTCATAGAAGTCAATTGCCCACCGGGCAGCAGTCCATGTCCCCACCAGCAGGCGGGGGGCATTAACCAGCCCTTTAAGGTGACCGAGGAGCCTGCTGCTTATTCCCTGTCTCTGCCACTGGGGTAATACGTAGGTATGGCGGATAAGGACGACATCTTTAATCGATTCCAGCCCCATCACCCCCACCAGTTCCCCGTTTACCTCCCAGCCAAAGAAGGTCATCCGCTTCATTTCCCGCTCCAGTTCTTCCATGGGCATATAGGGCTGGTGGTAGCAGTCAGCCGGTATAACGCCTTCATAGGCTTTGGCTGCCTCGTTGATGATGAAGTATATTCTGCTTACGTCCTGTGGCTGGCATTGGCGAATCATGGCTTATCAAACTCGCCAGCTTGCTGACGGGAGTAAAGTTTCTTTAGAAACCTAATCCATGTGTATCGGCATAGACATGTGATAAGAAAGCCAAGCCCAGCGAGCAGAAGCACACCCCCAGCCACAGCAAAATAAGGCATAAGGAATCTTCCGTCAGGGAGCGCCAGAAGCCACGCAATGGGGTGGTCAATGTCAACGATAGTGCCACCAACAATGGCGAGCAGCACAACAGTGCCCATAATCCATGCAAGGCTTCGCACCTTATTGCCCAAAGTATATTGTATCCGCATATCACCTTATCCTGCTCCTGAGCCTATCTGTTATCCTTGAAATAAACTTTTGTAGACCTTGGTAGTGGCGGGTATTACTAAAGAACTAGTACGAACTTACTATTGTAATTTGCCAAATGGCAAATGTCAAGACATTCGACCTAACCTTTTCTAACTTTTCCCCCCGAGTTTAGTACTTATCTCCTATACCTGTTTATATAGAATCAAGACACTTGGGCAATCATATGGTCGGTTCAGTGGCTTCTTGGCAAAACAGGTCAATAAAAAGAGACGAGATTTATAAAGCCATTGACACCGTTACCAATCACCTTTACAATAGCGCTTACGGGTTAGCCATTGTGGGCATCCTCAATATGGCTACTGAGCGGAGGTTTCAAGATGAGAATCTCGCCGAAAACCAACAATATACCGAACAAATGGTATAACATCATTCCTGATTTAGACTTTGGAGTGCCACCTATGATGAGCTCCAGCGGCTATGCGCTAAGCCATCATGACCTTGACCGGCTGGCGCCTTATTCCATCATTGACCAGGAGCTTGAGAAGAAAAAGCGAGACCTGTCTATCCCCAAGGAAGTTTGGAATTTTTACTCCAACTGGAGACCCACCCCCCTCTACCGTGCTGAGAGGTTGGAGAAGAGCCTGGAAACACCAGCCCGTATTTTCTATAAGCACGAAGGCGGTAGCCCCTCAGGAAGCCATGAGATGAACACCGCCGTGGCTCAGGCATACTACGCTGTCCAGGACGAGGGTGTGAAGTGCATGGTGACGGCTACCGGAAACGGCGAATGGGGAGCCTCCCTGGCTATTGCCTGCAACTACTTTGGTATCCAATGCAAGATATACATGGTGCGGTCTAGCTATGAGCAGAAGGTATACGGACGCTACGTCATGGAGATACTGGGAGCCGAGGTCGTTCCCAGTCCCAGTGAGAAGACGTTCACCGGCAAGAAGATACTGGCCCAAGACCCTGATTCACCCGGCAGCTTGAGTATCGCCCTGAGCGAAGCCTTCTACGAGGCTAGTGGTCGCGATGATGCTAAGTTTTCCTGGGGCACAGTAATGAATCATGTTGTGCTGCACCAGACAATCATTGGTCTTGAGGCACGAAGCCAGATGCGCCAGGCTGGTGCCAGTCCCGATGTAATCATCTGTGCTGTGAGTGGGGGTAGTGGTCTAGGTGGTCTGGCTTTCCCCTTTTATCAGGAACGCGGGCGGGGACCACGGATAATGGCGGTTGAGACGGTTGCTTGTCCCAGTTTGTCCAAGGGGCGATACGCCTACGACTATGGCGATACGGAGGGTCTATCCCCTATGCTGAAGATGTATACCCTGGGTCGCAGCTTTGTCCCGCCGAATATCCGCGCCGGTGGTATGCGTTACCACGGGATTTCTCCGCTGGTCAGTGCTTTGTACCGTGAGAAACAAATTGAGGTAAAGACCTATATGCAGCGGAAGGCCTTTGAGGCAGCTATAACCTTCGCCCGAACCGAGGGAATGATACCTTCCCCCGAGACCTCTTATGCGGTAGCGGCGGTTGTAGATGAGGCGCTGGCCTGCAAGCAGAGGAAAGAGAAAAAGAACATCCTCTTTCTGGTGGATGGCAACAGCAATCTTGACCTAGCTACCTTCAAAGATTTCGCTGAAGGGGCTATAGAAGATGAGTCTTTCCCCGAGGAATATGCACAGGCTGCCCTGGAACAATTGCCTGAAGTAACACCGCCCTAAGCCTTTAACCACTTATGTTCTTCCTTGTCGTTGTCTATGGGCGTGTAGTTGTGGAAAAGAGAGGTTGCTAATGAGCCAGCTTGAGACTGAAGTGTTTATCATCGGTGGTGGTGTTCTGGGCATGGCAATTGCCAGGGAGCTTTCCCGGTATAAAGTTGATACCACATTGGTTGAGAAGGAGGTGGATTTTGGCTGGGGTAGCACCAAGGCTAATATGTGCATCGTCTGTCAGGGGGGAGATACCCTGGAGTTCAGAAAGGAATACCACCGAAGCCGGCTTGTCTGGGAAAGTATACCCCTGATGGAGCCTCTGTGTCGGGAGCTTGATGTGCCCTTTAAGAGAGTAGGTGAACTATCAGTTTTCTTTGATAACGAGGGCAAGGCAAAGTTCCAGAAGATGAAAACCCGGGCCGAAAGCATGGGTATAACCACTCACCAGTTTATTGATGGAGACACCCTCCGCCGCATGGAGCCAAATATAAACCGAGGGGCTATCGGGGCTCTATATGACCCTACCATTGCCATTACCGACCCGGTTAGGTTGACCGTAGCCCTGGCTGAGAATGCCAGACAAAACGGGGTTAACCTGATGACTGGCACTGAGGTGCTGGCTATATCCCGCGGTGCTGGTGCATTTGAGGTGCAAACCAGCCGGGGCGGCATCAAGAGTAGATTTATTGTCAATGCGGCTGGTATGTTTGTTGATAAAGTAGCGGCAATGGTGAACGCTGACGACTTTGTTGTCTTTCCGGTGAGAGGTTATGTGGCTATTCTGGACAAGAAGGTGGGAGACCTGGTCAACCACGAGATACACGCCAGGCCCGAAGCTCTAGGGGAGATGAATATAATAACGCCTACCGTGTATGGCAACCTGATTATTGGCACTCCGATGAAACTAGCCAGGAGGAATGATTTCTCCACCACTCGGGAAATGGCGGAGACAACACTGAGAAGTGTACGGAGACTGGTGCCCGACATATCAGAAAGAGACATAATCAACTCATTTGCCGGCTTTCTTATGTTCCGCAATTGGGAACTGGGATGGCATGAGTGCGTGGTTGGCGCATCCAGGAATGTGCCCAGATTTGTCAATGTCTCCATCGGTTATCCAGGGGTAAGTGCTGCCCCGGCTACAGCTAAGGAAGTCGTTAAGCTACTTAACCAGGAAGGGCTCAAGCTGGAAGAGAACCCGAAGTTCAATCCTTATCGCAGGGCAATAACCCATTTCAGCGACCTCTCTGATGAAGAGAAGAGAGGGCTTATCACCGGGGATGCCAGGTATGGGCATGTGGTGTGCCGCTGTGAGACAGTGACCGAGGGCGAGGTGGTTGAAGCCATCGGTAGAGGGGCTACTACCCTGGACGGAATTAAATTCAGAACCAGAGCCGGCATGGGGCGCTGCCAGGGCGGTTTTTGTACTCCCCGGATAATAAGCATCCTGGCCCGGGAGCTGGGCATCCCTGAGGAAGAGGTGACCAGGAAGGGAGATGGGTCCCGGCTCCTTCTGTACAAGAGCAAGCAGTTATTGGAGACGGCAGTATGACCCTGAGAGATGTGGATGTAGCTGTAATCGGGTCTGGTCCGGCGGGAATGGCGGCGGCAATCAAGGCTAAGGAGACAGGGGCAGAGAACGTTGTCATTATGGAGCGGGCTGAGCAGTTGGGTGGTCTGCTCCACCAATGCATCCATAATGGTTTTGGGCTCTTATACTTCAAGGAAGACCTCACCGGTCCGGAATATGCTCACCGCTTTGTAGAGAAGGTTATGGACAGTGGGGTCAGGCCACTTTTGCAGACCATGGTTGTCGGGATTTCTCCCCATCGGGATGTTACTGCCGTCAGCAGCCAGGAGGGCTACATCACCTTCAGAGCCAAGTCTATAGTCCTGGCTATGGGCTGCCGGGAGAGGACTAGAGGGGCACTGAATATACCCGGCGGTAGACCGGCAGGAATTTTCACCGCGGGAACAGCTCAGAGGTTGGTAAACGTTGAAGGCTTTGTCCCGGGTAAAAAGGTGGTCATCCTGGGTTCGGGCGACGTTGGCATGATAATGGCTCGCCGCCTTACACTGGAGGGGGCAAAGGTGGAAGCGGTGGTGGAGATACTACCCTATGTTGGCGGCTTAATCAGAAATGAAGTTCAGTGCCTGCATGATTTCAATATCCCCTTGCTTCTGGAACACACTGTTTCCCGGATTCACGGCGAAAAGCGGGTGGAGGCGGTTACTGTAGCCAGGGTGGATAAGGATAAAAATCCAATCGCCGGCACTGGGAGGCAGATAGAATGCGATACCCTGCTACTATCGGTGGGTCTAATCCCGGAAAACGAGCTGTCGCTGATGGCTGGGGTGGAATTAGCCCCGATTACCGGTGGCCCGGTTGTCGATGAGGGGAGGCAGACCAGCGTTCCCGGTATATTTGCCGGCGGGAATGTAGTTCATGTCCATGACCTGGTAGATAATGTTTCCTGGGAGAGTGAACTGGCCGGGCAGAGTGCTGCTGAGTTTATCATTGGGGGAAAACGGGCTGCGGGGAGAAGGGTTAACCTGAAGCCGGGGAGAAACATAAGATACATTGTGCCTCACACTGTTAGCGGCGAAAAGGAGGTAAGCCTGTATATGCGGGTTAATGAGCCAGAGGAAGACGTCCGCCTCAAGGTGGGGAGTATCATGACCAAGACAGTGAGGGCAGTGAAGCCCGGCGAGATGCTTAAGCTGGAGCTTTCGCAGGCACAGTTGAGTAAGCTAAAAGAGGGGACTGCAGAGATAGTGGTAGACTGTGAGGAAAGGGGAGACAGGTAAGGTGGCCGAGGTAAATATCATCTGCATCGGCTGCCCTCTGGGCTGCACGGCAACCCTTACCATTGGCGATGGTGGGGAAGTGGCTGCTATCACTGGCTGTGAATGTAAGGCAGGAGAGAAATATGTTGTGGAAGAGTATAAAAATCCGGTGCGGGTACTCACCGCCACCGTTGTTACCCAGGGTAGCCCCCAGCCTTTACTGCCGGTGAGGACGGCAGTACCGATACCAAAGGCGAAGCTGCTGCCGGGAATGAAGGTTCTGGCTAAGACCCGGGTAAAGCCACCGGTTAAGATAGGCGATGTCGTTATCCCAAATCTGCTGGATACCGGGATTGATGTGGCGTCTACCAGTGACCTTGCTATTTAGTTAGAAGTCGGAAGGTGATTTAATGAAGGAATTAACCCTGGAAATGGCCATCAAAGCCCTTGAAGCGGCTGAGAGGTGGGCGAGAGATGTTGCCGGTATTCCCTGTAGCACCGCCATAGTTGACAAGGCGGGGGCGGTTATTGCCGTTCACCGGATGGACGGCGCTGCCATGGCAACTACTGATATAGCCATTGAGAAGGCATGGTCAGCAGTGGCATTCAAGATACCAACCCTGATGATGTCGCGGTGGCTTGACCCTCGCAATGTGGGCGAGCTGTTAGGCGACCATGCCCTGGGCATGGTGGGCAGGGGTAAGGGACGCCTTTGCTTTATCCCCGGCGGCATCCCTATTACCGATGATGATGGTGAGGTGATTGGTGGCATTGGTAATAGCGGCATCCCATCGGGCGTTGGCGACATCAGCGATACCAGTGTCAGCCAGGCTGGCATTTCTGCCCTCTACGATGCCTGAATTGCGGAGGTCTACTATGAGAATGAGCTTGGAGATAGCGAAGAAGATGCTTCTAGCTGGTAGAGAAGAGGCACAAAGTCTGGGCATTCTCTGTAGCATTACCATTGTCGATGAAAATGGCTGGCTGGTCGCGCTTCATAGAATGGATGGGGCGCCAATCCCGACTGTTGATATCGCTCGTGATAAGGCGTGGACGGCGGCTGCCTTTAAACTGCCAAGCTCGGATGTATCCAGATTCGGCACCCCAGAGATGTCAGGACTGGGATTGAATGCGCAGAACTGGAACGACCGTCTGACTACTATTCCCGGTGGGCTGCCGGTTGAGGATGGTGACGAGGTAATTGCGGGAGTTGGGGTATGTGGCGGGACACCGCAACAGGATGTAGCCGTATGCCAGGCGGCAATAGCAGCCATTCACAGCTAGTCCCCAAACCGTACCCTGCCCCAGATGGCAATAGCCCGTGCCAGGGACTCAACGCTAGCACACTCAGTTGCTGTTTCCTGATTGAAGCAAATCTTCATATAATTTCTCAGCAAAAGCGCACCAACACCATCAATAGCCGAGCGTACTGCCCCTAACTGAGTCACCAGGCTCTCACAGTCACGACCATCGACAATCATTTTTTGGACGCCGCGAACTTGTCCCTCTATCCTTCTCAGGCGCTTCAACAATGTATCCTGCGATATTTCTTCGGCCATTATATCCCCCTAAAATTCACCCTGGTTTGATATGCCATACCCCTATAGGGTATAATCCCAACGGTTCACGTCTTACCAATATTTTACCACATTCTAGTCAGGCGATGAATTATGCGCAGGGGGTAAGAGTGGAAGAATTTGAGCCAAAGATAATTGGCTTCTTTTGCAACTGGTGCTCCTATACCGGCGCTGACCTTGCCGGCACATCGCGAACAAAGTACCCACCCAATGTGAGGATTATAAGGCTGATGTGCTCGGGCAGAGTGGATGAAAGGCTGATATCCAAAGCCTTCACCGCCGGTGCTGATGGCGTTCTGGTTTGCGGCTGCCATCCGGGAGACTGTCACTATCAGAAGGGCAATCTCAGTGCCAGGAGAAGAGTTACCGGGTTAAAGCCTTTCCTTGAGGCTATAGGTATTGGTGGTGACAGGCTGAGGCTGGAGTGGATTTCAGCCTCCGAGGGACCCAAGGTGGCTGAGACGGTTAAGAGCTTTACCCAAACCATAAGAGAGCTTGGTCCGAGTCCGCTTAACAGGAGGCAAAATGAGCATTGAGTACGTGCCTACCATATGTCCCTATTGCAGTTGCGGCTGCGGCATCTACCTGGTAGTTAAGGATGGCAGGATAATCGGGCAAGAGCCGTGGAAGGAGCATCCCATAAATGAAGGGACTAACTGCCCCAAGGGCAAAAATTCCTATCAGTTCCTCTACAGCGAAGATAGGCTAAAGATGCCACTGGTCAGAAAGAACGGCAGGCTTCAGGAAACTTCGTGGGATGAGGCACTTAATTTTATCTCTTCCAAACTAAAGGAAGCCACCCCAGAGAACTTCGGCTTTATTGCCTCATGCCGGAATAGTAATGAGGATGCCTATGTAATGCAGAAGTTTGCCCGGGTGGTAATGGGCACCAATAATGTAGAGTACTGCGGTAGATTGTGCCATTCCCCAGCAGCGGCTGCCCTGATTCCGGCCATGGGCTCAGGGGCAATGCAGACTTCACAACAGGAAATTGAGCTTGCCGACTGTTTCTTCCTGGCCGGGGTTAACCTGCAGGAGACCTTTCCTATGATAATGCGGAGGGTGCTCAGGGCCAAAGCCAGAGGGGCTAAGGTTATCTATACTGACCCCAGGAAAACTACCACCGCCAGGCATCTGGCTGATATTCACCTGCAACTAAGGTCGGGCACAGACGCCGCTCTAATCAACGCCATGATGAGCATTATCCTGGCGGAAGGACTGGAGGATAAGGAATTTATAGCCTCAAAGACTGCCGGCTTTGATGAGTTACGTGCCTTTCTTTCCAAGGTAGACCTAAAACAGGCAGAGGAGATTACCGGCGTCCCCTTGGAAAAGATAAAGGAGGCAGCAATCACCTATGCCAAGGCAGATAGGGCGTGCATATTATATGACCAGGGTATGTCCCAGCATTATGTTGGCACTGACAATGTTAGGAATCACGCCAACCTAGCCCTTCTCTGCGGGCATGCCGGTAAGCCGGGGAGCGGGATAAACTCAATGAGAGGGCAGATAAATGGTGAGGGCAGTGGAGATATGGGCTGCCTGTGTGTTTTCTACCCCGGTTTTAAGCGTGTCGGTGAGGATTCGGCCAAGTTCTTTGAGCAGGCGTGGGGAGTGAGTAACCTGCCCACCAAGCCCGGGCTTACCTATATAGACATGCTTTACAAATGTCCTTACCTCTATATTGTGGGCGGAGACCCGATGATGGTTGTTCCCGATACTAATAATGTGAAAAAGGCCTTAGAAAAGACTGCTTTGCTGGTGGTTCAGGATATATTCCCCATCGAGATAAGCAAGCTTGCCCATGTGGTGCTGCCAGCAGCTACCTGGGTGGAGAGGGAGGCTACCCATACCTGGATAGATAGGCGGGTGCAGAAGGTAGACAAGGTGGTTGACCCTCCCGGTGAAGCTAGGCCTGACTGGCAGATTATATGTCAGCTGGCGGAAAGAATGGGCTATAAGGATAAGTTTAACTTTTCCTCGTCAGGTGAGATATTTGAGGAGATAAGGAGCTGCGTCCCCCAGTACAAAGGGATAAACTATGAACGGCTGAGTAAGACAGTAGGAGGTATTCACTGGCCCTGTCCTTCAGAAGACCATCCGGGCACGCCCACCATGTTTTTGGAGAAATTTAATACCCCTGATGGCTTGGGCCACTTTCAGGTGGTGGAGTATAAACCCCCGGCAGAAGTGCCAGATGAAGAATATCCCTACTTTCTAACTACCGGGAGAAGCATATTCCATTATCATACCGGGGCAATGACGCGCCGGACGCCAAAGCTGATTGACGAAGTTCCGCGGGGCTTTGTTGAGGTCAACCCTGAAGATGCGAGCAAGGCAGGGGTCAAAGATAAGGATGTGGTCACTCTGGAGACGAGGCGGGGCAGCATAGAAGCCGAAGCCAGGGTAACTGATGAGGTACCACCCGGTCTGCTTTTTGTTCCCTTCCACTTTGCTGATTCCTGCGCTAACGTGCTGACAATCTCAGCCTTGGACCCCAGCGCCAAGTGCGCCGAAACCAAGGTATGTGCCGTTAAAATGGAGGTGAAGGCATGAAAGGAGATATGTATATCGCCCGCTCCTCGGACAAGGAAATACTGGAAAAAGCTGAGTGCGGTGGTGCCGTTACTTCCCTGCTCAAATTTGCCCTGGAGAGCAAAAGAGTAGACGCTGTGGTGGGGGTAAAGGCGAGAGACGGCAACAGGTACAACGGCATACCCGTCCTTATCACCGACCCGGCGGAGATAGCCGAGACCGGCGGGTCACTGCACTGCGCCTCGCCCAACATTGCCCGCTTCCTCAAAGAATACCTGGATGGCGCGTCTAGTATGAAGATAGCTGTTGTCGCCAAACCCTGTGATGCTAAGGCAATTATTGAGCTTGCCAAGAGAGAGCAGATTAATCTTGATAATCTGATTCTCATTGGGCTTAACTGCACCGGTACCCTGCCCTCGGCGAAAGCCAAGACGATATTCAGGGAGGAATTTGAGGTAGACCCCTCTGATGTTGTCAGTGAGGATATCGAAGATAATGAGTTGATAATCAGGCTAAAGGATGGGAGCGAGAAGAAGAAAAGCCTGGCTGAATTGGAAGAGAAGGGATATGGTAGGCGCGAGAACTGCCGCCGGTGCGAAACCAACATCCCAGTTATGGCTGACATAGCCTGCGGCAAGTGGGGGACTAC
>JAGMCH010000003.1 GCA_023129255.1 Dehalococcoidales bacterium | reverse complement strand
AGCAGATGCGCCGGTCGGGGATGGGGGCTAAACAGGCGGTAGCCAAGGTAGCCGGGGAAACCGGCTTGTCAAAGAAAGAGCTATATCAGGCTTGGCTAAAGTTATCTTAAAGTTTTGGGTATGGAGGTGAATTGAAAAATGCGCCGTGGTTGTACATCTTTAGGGGATGTCCAGTGCGATGAGTGCCGCCGCATTATGCCGTATCCGGAGCGTTATCTGGTTATTGAGGAGGCGGAAGGCACTGTATTGCGTTTATGTGTTGATTGCTGCCTGAACAAAGGTTATGCTCGTTATACCGAGGAGAAGGGACAACGAGTGCTTACCTTCTTCCCGGGAAAAGCCTTAGAAAAAATATTATGAGCCAGAGGATTTTTGTTGCCGTAGCCTGGCCTTATGCTGACGGTCCACTGCATTTAGGTCATATTGCCGGGGCATACCTGCCGCCGGACATATTTGCCCGTTATCATCGCACCAAGGGGAACGAGGTATTGATGGTATCAGGTTCAGACCAGCATGGCACACCGATAACCATCAAGGCGGAGCAGGAGGGGAAGAAGCCCGGCGAAATAGCCGCCAAATATCACCAGCAGTTTCTTGACTCGTGGCAGAGGTTCGGCATTTCCTTTGATTTATTTACCACCACCGGCACCGCCAACCATGCCCAGGTCTCACAGGATATGTTCCTCACCCTGCTGAATAAAGGCTATATCTATAAGTCTACCGTTTCCCTGCCCTATTGCCCTAATTGCCGGCGCTTTCTGCCCGACCGCTATATTGAGGGCACTTGCCCTTATTGTAGCTCTACCGGCGCTCGTGGTGACCAGTGCGACGACTGCGGTAAGACGCTAAATCCAGAGGACTTGCTCGCCCCTCGTTGTCGTTTGTGCGGTACCACCCCCCAGTTCAAGGATTCAGAGCACTTCTTTTTGAAACTTTCTGCCTTTCAGGACAGGCTTGCCGACTGGGTGGGAGAGCAGGGTCATTGGAGACCAAATGTTTATAATCTTACCCAGCGCTATCTGAAAGAGGGGCTGAAGGATAGAGCTATCACCCGGGATATAGAGTGGGGGATACCGGTGCCGGTTGATGGTTTTGAGGGCAAGCGTATTTACGTCTGGTTCGAGGCGGTTATCGGCTATCTATCGGCGGCTAAGGAATGGGCTAAATCTAGCGGGGATGAGGAGAGGTGGCGCTCCTTCTGGCAGGATAAAGAGACAAAAAGCTTTTATTTCATCGGTAAGGATAACATTCCATTTCATACCATTATCTGGCCGGCGATGCTGATGGGCTACGAGGGACTTAATCTGCCTTATGACGTGCCGGCTAACGAGTTCCTGACTATTGAGGGCAGGCGCCTTTCCACCAGCCGCAATTGGGCGGTCTGGCTACCTGATTACTTATCGCGCTACGAGCCTGACCCGCTGCGTTACCTATTATCGATAAACATGCCTGAGACCAGTGACACCGATTTTTCCTGGCGTGAGTTCGTTCGCCGTAACAATGATGAGCTGGTGGCTACTTATGGCAACTTGGCTCATCGGGTGCTCACCTTTGTCTATCGCCGCTTTGATGGCGGTGTGCCAACGCCTGGCGAACTAGATGACCATAGTCAAAGTATTATCGAGGAAGCCAAAGAGACCCTTATTAACATGGATACGCTTCTTTCCCAGTGTCATTTTAAGCAAGCCATAATGTCGGCTATGTCTTTGGCTCGGGAGACCAACCGCTACCTGGATATTAAATCCCCATGGAAGACAATCGAGCAGGACAGGCAGGCTGCAGCCGATTCATTATATGTTGCTCTCTCGGTGCTGTCCTGTCTTAGAACAGCGCTATATCCCTTCTTGCCCTTCAGCTCCCAGAAATTGCACGAGTATCTTGGTTTCGAGGGCAATGTCCAAGATTATGGCTGGAAGCCAAATCCGCCGTCGCCGGGGCAGAAACTGCTTGAGCCCAAGCCCCTGTTCGCTAAGCTGGATGAAGAGTTGATTGAGGAGGAGACGGCTCGGCTGGGCGAGGCTGATTAAGGAGGATTTTTGCAGTTAAGCGAGATTTATCAGCTGGTTGAGGAAGATTTAACCAGGGTGGAGAGCCAGATAAAGGCAGTCACTGAGGTTGACTCTCCCCGTTTGGCTGAGCTATTGAGCCACATCCTGGGGGGAGGCAAGGAAATCCGCCCCGCCCTTACTTTGCTGTCAGGTAAGTTTTACCACTACAATCTTGACCTACTTCTGCCTATGGCTACCGCCGTTGAGCTTATGCACACCGCTACCCTGATTCATGATGACGCTATTGACAATTCCACAGTTCGCCGGGGTAGACCAACGATTAATAAGGTGTGGGGGGAGGATAAAGCGGTGCTATTGGGGGACTATCTATTTGCTAAGGCGGGTGAGTTTGCCGCTATTACCGGGAATCTGCGAGTAATAATGCTCTTTAGCCAGACCATCCAGATTATTTCCAGCGGGGAGTTAGACCAGGCCTTTGATGCTTTTAATCTGGAGCAAACCCGTGCCCGCTACTTGCGGAGGATTTCCAGTAAAACCGCCTCCTTGTTCTCCCTGGCTACCGAGTCAGGGGCTATCTTAAGCCAGGCTCCAGAAGAGTCAATCAAGGTTCTAAGAGAATATGGCTGTAACCTTGGTATCGCCTTCCAGATTGTAGATGATGTCTTGGATTTTGTTGGCACCGAGGAGGAAATGGGCAAGCCAGTAGGTTCAGATTTGGCTCAGGGAACGCTTACCCTGCCGGCGATGCTTCTTCTGGAGCGCTATCCTGATGATAACCCAGTAAAAGAGTTGTTCCATAACCGTGATATGCCGGAAGGGGATAAGAAGAAAAAGATAAAACAGGCAATAGAGTTAGTTGGCAACTCATCAATCGTTAAACAATGCTATGAGGCTGCCTCAGATTATTGCGCTGAGGCTTGCCACAATCTTGGGCTGCTGCCCGATAACCTCAGCCGTCAGGCGTTAAAAGACATAGCCGATTTGGTGATAAGTCGGAAAAGGTAGCAGGGCAGAAGCTAGTTGATTATCATTCCCCCTCAACCTGGAGGCTGCCGTCGGTGTAGGTTTCCCTCTTCTTGGTCGGCATTATCTCTTTAAATCGGTCAATGGCATACTGACAGGCGGCAAAGCCCTCCTGGCGGTGGGCAGCGGCTATGGCAACGACCAGGTTAATTTCACCTACTTTCAGCTTGCCTATTCTATGGCATATAGCTACATTATTAATTTGCCATTTTTGTCCGATTTCACTGGCTATTTGTTGCAATCTGTCTTTAGCTTTATGCCTGGCGTCTTCATATTCTACGGAAACAACCTGTTTGCCCTGGGAGTAATGGCGGATCAAGCCGATATAGGCGACCACACAGCCACTGCTATCAGTCTTAACCTTATTGACCACAGACTCAGGGGAGATTGGCTTTTGCGTAATCTCAATCACGCCAGTATCACTTCATAGCCATTATGAGGCTGGAGCTTGCTTGGGGGTAAGCTGGGGTGAGACTCTGGTTTTCTTGGGCGCTGGCTTAGCTTGCGCTTTCGTTGCCGCCGCTACTGGTTTGGGAGTGGACGGGGCTTTGGCTTTGGTGGACAGGGGTTCGGTAAAGGCTGCTTCTAGCTCTGCGCCCTCTATGGTCTCTTGAGCAACGAGTTTTTCGGCAATATGGACTAATCTTGACTTGTTTTCGGTTAGAATCCGCTTGGCTACTCTATGAGCGCTCTGAATAATCTTATTGATTTCTTCATCAATGGTGTCGGCTGTCTTGTCACCGTAGTCCTTTTGCTCTGAGATTTCACGACCGAGGAAGACTAGTTCTTGCTTGTCACCAAAGGTTCGCGGTCCCAGTTTTTCGCTCATGCCTAAGTCAGTTACCATGCTGTGGGCAATCTTGGTCGCCAGCCCAATATCCTCGTGGGCTCCAGTGGTCATTTCTTTGAAGATTAGTTCTTCGGCAGTCAGGCCACCCAGAAGGGTGGCTAACCTATCCTTAAGTTGAGAACGCGTTGTCAGGTATCGGTCTTCGGTAGGTAAAAGCCGGGTATGACCGAGCGACATCCCACGAGCCACTATAGAGATTTTATGCACCGGGTCAGCATTGGGCAGCATTTTGGCAACAAGGGCATGACCTGCCTCGTGATAGGCGGTTATTTCCTTTTCCTTGGGGTTTATCTTCCGGCTCTTCCTCTCTGGACCGGCAATCACCCGGTCTATTGATTCCTCAAGTTCCTGCATCTCAATGGCTTTCTTGCCCCGCCTGGCAGCCAGGATAGCTGCCTCATTGACCAGATTGGCGAGGTCGGCGCCACTAAAACCAGCTGTCTGTTTGGCTAGCACCTCTAAATCAACTGACTTATCTAGGGGTTTACCATTGGAATGAACTTTGAGAATGGCTGTTCGACCATTGATATCTGGTCGGTCAAGGATTACTCGCCGGTCGAAGCGACCAGGGCGAAGTAAAGCCGGGTCGAGTATATCAGGTCGGTTGGTAGCCGCCAGGACAATCACGCTGGTATCAGTGTCAAAGCCATCCATCTCCACCAGAATCTGGTTGAGGGTCTGCTCCCGCTCGTCATGACCTCCGCCCAATCCAGCCCCACGATGACGACCTACGGCATCAATCTCATCAATGAAGATAATGCATGGGGTATTGCGTTTGGCTTGTTCAAAGAGGTCGCGCACCCTGGAGGCACCGACACCGACGAACATCTCGACGAATTCGCTGCCGCTGATAGAGAAGAAGGGCACCCCGGCTTCACCAGCTATTGCCCGAGCCAGTAGCGTCTTTCCTGTGCCCGGTGGACCAATAAGTAACATCCCCTTGGGAATGCGAGCCCCCAGACTCTGGAACTTCTCCCGTGACTTGAGGAAGTCCACAACTTCATGCAGCTCCTGTTTGGCTTCCTCCACCCCGGCGACATCGTCAAAGGTCACGGTGGGTGTGCTGGCCGGGAACAATCGGGCTCGGCTGCGACCAAAACTCATCGCCTGGGTGTTAGCCCCCTGTGCCCTACGGAATAGCCAGAACAATAAAACACCAAAGAGTATCAGGGGAATGAAACCTATCATTAGCCCACCCCAGTCAAAGCCTGACGGTCTTACCTCATAGTCTACTCCCTCAAGGTTAAGTCCCAGTTCTTGAAGCTCAACCAGGGTAAGGTTGCCGATAGCGGTTTTCATCTCGGTGCCCTCGGTGGAAGTAATGAGCAGCTCCTCATTATCCACTATAATCGCGGCTATCTCGCCATTTTGTGACATGGCTATAGCTTCATCCAGGCCGATTTCAGTCGGTTTTTGGGTTAAGGGGAAAATCTGATAGAGGATGACTACAGCCGCCACCAGAATAATGAAATATATTAAGCTATTACGTAGCCAGTTTGACTTCATCCTTCACCTCAACATTTACATTATACCAGAAATAGTTGTCAATGGGAAAAAATAATTTGCCGCCTGTTTTACAGGTTATTGTAGGTTTCCTGGAGGAGCAGGGCGTCTCCTTCCAGGTTGGGGCTCTCACAGATTGCAATACCTTTTACTTCATAATCCTTTAGCGCTCTGAGAAGTTCAATATACTGCAAATCTGACTCTTTCAGGTTCAGGTGTTTTATTTCCCCCTTTTTGCCGTAGGCAATACCGGAGACATGGATGTGCATATTATCTAAGGCTTCATCTCCCAGCTCCTGTTTTATCTGCTCTAGGATGGAGGCAAACTCCAGGTAGGAATTGGACTCTCCGCTGCGGGCGTGCCAGTGGGCGAAGTCCATGCCGATACCTACCCCCTCAAGCTCGGTGCACAGGTTGAGTATCTCTTCTATGGTGCCGAACTGGCTGGGCTTACCCATGACCTCGGGTCTGACCCATACCCGATTATTCTCCTTCTTAAGCTGGTTCATAACCTCAGCCAGTTTTTCCTTTACCGTCTGGTAGGTCTTTTCCGGGGGGTCGCCGAGGTAGTAGGCGGCGTGGAAGATGATGCTCTCAGCCCCGCAGAAGGCGCCGATGCGGGCGGTCTGAAGTATCCTCTCCTGACTGGCGGTTATCTTTTCCGGCTCACGGGCATTGAGGTTGATGAAGTAAGGGGCATGAGCTGATAGCTTTACGCCTTCGCTTTGTGCCGTTTTCGCCACCAGCCGAGCCCCCGCCTCCCCCATCTTTACCCCGCGGACAAACTCTATCTCCAGGCAGCCTAAGCCCAGCTCGGCGATGCGCTTGATGCCGTCTATGGAGGACTGGGTTCTGGAACTGTGGGGAGCGCCAGCAGTGCCGAATAGAAGCTTCTCCATCTCACTTATAGTATAGCACAAAGCTGATCAGCTATCTGGGGGTGGGGAGTTTAAGGGGGGCTATGTTCCCATTCCACCCCGCTTTTAAACTTTTCTCTTTCTTCCCGCCCGCCCTATGGGGGCATAACCCCCCCAATTGGAGAGTTTTAGAAGCGCAGCTTATGAGGGTGGGTGGGTTGGGGGAAAGATAAATTGGTAAACAACCTGTAGATAGCATATTGTGATATAATTATTGTTAAATAGGCTGTTACAGGCAATTGGTGGCATAAGGGGTGTGAAAATGGGTAAACCAGACATACTAAAGTTGGTGGCTAAGGGAGATGTTGAGGGGCTGATAGAAGCTCTGAAGGATGAAGATAAGGGTATTCGACGTAAAGCAGCAATGGCTCTTTGGGCGATAGGGAAACCGGCGGTAGAACCTCTCATCCAGGCCCTGAAGGATGAAAATGAAGTTGTTCGACAGTATGTAGCATCGGTTCTTGCGAGGATAGGTGGTGCCAGGGCGGTAGAGCCCCTCATCCAGGCTCTGGAGGATGAATATGAGGATGTTCGAGCACCGGCGGCAAAGGCTCTTGGGGAGATAAAGGATGCCAGGGCGGTAGGACCTCTCATCCAGGCCCTGAAGGATGAGAATGAAGTTGTTCGACGGATTGCGAAAGACGCTTTAGAGAATATAAAGGCGAAGAAAAGCTAAAGACTGAGGAGTGATGGAGGCTAGCTTCTGGAAGGAATAGAAATAGCGCGCAAGGTGGTAGAGGCTGCCGCCGATAAGCAGGCAGGCGACATTGTGCTGTTGGATGTCCGTGGGGTGTGCAGCTTCGCCGATTATTTCGTAATTTGCAGCGGCGATTCGGAGAGGCAGATTTCGGCTATCTATGATGAGGTGGGGCACAGACTGAAGCACGAGGGTATCCTACCCCATCATCACGAAGGGACTATAGACTCCGGCTGGCTGTTGCTTGATTTCGGCGATATTATTGTCCATATCTTTGCCCCCTTTGAGCGGGAATATTACCAGCTTGACGAGCTGTGGAGCCAGGCTACCCCGGTGGTCAGGATTCAATAGCTGAACAGTTCGTCCTGAGAGAAGAACAGCTTAATTTCTTCCTCGGCGGTGGCTGCTGAATCCGAGCCGTGAATGGTATTCCGCTCAATATCCAGCCCGTAATCGCCCCTTATGGTTCCTTTCTCAGCCTGGGCCGGGTCGGTTGCCCCCATCGCCTTTCTGACTGCCTCTATGGCTCCTTTGCCCTCAAAGACGCAGGCAATGAGCGGGGCTGAGCTGATATAATTCACCAGGCTGTCATAGAAGGGCTTATCCTTGTGGATGGCGTAATGGCGCCGGGCTAGGGCTTTATCCGGGTGAAGGAGCTTCATTGCCACCAGCTTCAGCCCCAGCTTCTCCAGGCGGGAGATAATAGTGCCTGCCAGGCCTCTCTGCATGGCGTCGGGTTTGATTAGAACTAAAGACCTTTCCATTTTATTATCAACCTCACCCCCTTAAGTTTTTTTGAAAGAGAGGCGTTAGCCCCTCTTAGACACCCCGAAGAGGGGAAATTTCTTCTTATAATGCTTGCTTCGCCTCTCTTGGACTCTCCTCTAGTATTCCCTTTATGGGTTGAGAAGTTTTTCTAAATCGTTAACTGTTACCGCCTCCAGGGTGTCAACGATAAGGTCAGCCTGCTTCAGGCTCTGCCTGGGGTGGGTATTGGTGATAGCCAGGCAATGCATGCCGGCTCTTTTCGCCGCGGTGACCCCAGCCACTGCATCCTCAACTACAACGCAGTTCTCAGGCTCAACCCCCAGTCTCTGGGCAGCCAGCAGAAAAACCTGAGGGCTGGGTTTGCCCTCGGTTACCTCATGACCGGTGACGATAGCCTGGAAGCAATTGGCTATACCCAGACTGCCGGTAATTAGTCGGATATTTTCCATCGGTGTCGATGAGGCTAGCGCCATCTTGACCCCGTTTTGTTTGAGCGACTGGAGCAGCTCCACGGCGCCGGGAAGCGGTCTTATCTTTTGCCCTATTATTCTGCGGAAGCCCTCCTCTTTTTCCCGGGTAATAACCTCTATTTCATCTTGAGCTATTTGTTCCCCCAAGGTCTTTCTGATTATAGTGTCATTTCTTATCCCGAAGCAGTGCCTGAAATCCTCGGCGGTGAATTTCACCCCCCTTTTGCCGAAAATTTCCTGCCAGGCGCGGAAGTGGTAGGGAGCGGTATCAGCAATTACTCCATCCATATCCCAGATAACAGCCTCAATTTCAGGCATTGCCTTTTGGCTCCTCCCTTGGACTGAGGATAAACATGGTAGCTGTGCTATCGGCTACCGGGGTGCCATCCTTGAGTGACACTTCTCCCTTAGCCTCAACCAGCCTTTTGGCCTTTTTGGTTACCCAGCCGGTGATAACCACGTGCTCACCTATCTGGACCGGGCGTTTAAACCTGGCTTGTATTTTGGCGGTTATGGTATTTACCCCAGAAAATAGGGCAGCATAGCTCATCGCCTCATCAAGGATGCAGCTTATAATTCCGCCGTGAACCACTCCTGACCAACCTTGATGAAACTTACCGGGGGTGAACTCCGCCCTGGCTGTTTTGCCATCCCGGGCAAAATTTAATTTCAAGCCAACGGGGTTTTTCTGCCCGCAGGCAAAACACATATCAAATTCCTTTTCTGTGTCAACCGATACTTGAGGCCAGTTTGCCATTTTTTGTCTCCTTAATTATCGGTGTTTGGGCTGGGTGATTGCCGGTCGCCTGAGGTATAGCGGTTGTAGGGTGGCGGGGTGGTCATAATCGCCCGCCTCAAGTCGCCGTTTTGCCAGCTCAGCCAGTAGGCTGGCTGGTCGCAGTTCAGGGGTGGCTATTATGGCTCTTTGCTTGAGATGCTTTCTTATCTGGCGGGCGATAACGGGCACGTATTCCCCGCAAAATATGGTCTTGCCGGTTATCTCTGAGCATAGGGCGTCAACGGTGGTTATATGTTCGGCGGCAAGCTGGCGCCATTTGTTATCTTTCTTCTGGTACATGGCAGTGGCAATCTCTCCCCTCCCCGCATTGAATATAGGGCAGATGGGCAAGCCGGTTTCGGCGTGCCGGTGGGCTTCCACCTCCAGGCTGCTGATGCCGATGATTGGGATTCCCAGGCTGAAGGCAAACCCCTTGGCGGTGCTGATTCCTACCCGCAGCCCGTTGAAGCTCCCCGGTCCTTTAGCCACGATAACACAACTGATAGCTTGAAGACCAACCTTGGTCTCATCTAGCAGGCGAGCCAGCCGGGGTAGTAGTTCAACGCTGTGGTTTTGCCCGCAGCGCCAGGTTGCCTCGGCTAGCACTTTGCCATCCTGAACCAGAGCCAGGCTGGCACTATCGGTTGAAGTATCTATTGCTAGTTGCATTGTTTCAGTTGTGCCACTATTTGCTGATAGCGTTTGCCACTGGGCTTGAGCTTAAGGCTGCGCTCGGTATCGGAAACATAGTTCATTTCAATCAGCAGGTGCTCCGGCGGCAGCAAGCTTAACCCCTTTTCCGCCCATTCCACCACGCAAACGCCGTTGCCGTATAGATAATCATCCAGACCCAGCTCGGCAATCTCCTCTAAATGGTCCAGACGGTAGAAATCTATATGATATAGCGGCAGCCTGCCGTGAAGCTCCCTGATGACCACAAACGAGGGGCTGGCGGCATACTCCTTGATATCTAGTCCCCAGGCAATGCCCTGAGTGAGGCAGGTCTTTCCCGCCCCCAAGCCCCCCACCAGGAGGAAGTTATCACCGGGCAGGGCGAGCTCGCCAATAGAAACCCCGATTTTCTGGGTCCCTTCCGGGCTATGGCTGATTATCTCAAGGTGGTTCATCTGGTAATAAAGTGCTCCCACCCTCTCTTGACCACATTTGATGGATTTCCCTGGCGGTCAACCACGGTTACCCCCTTACCAGCTACAATTTCGCCGATTACCGTTATCGGGCAGGGGGCTGCCCTCTTCACCTTATCTATAACCTCAGTCCCGGCGGCGAACAAAAGCTCGTAGTCCTCCCCCCCGGATAGTGCCAGCTCAATGGATTTCTCGCCAAACTGGACTTTGGCCATAGGCTCAATGGGCACCCGGTCAACCTCTATTCGGGCGCCAACCTGACTGGCTTTGCATATCTGGCTTAAGTCTGCAATCAGTCCATCGCTAATATCTATGGCTGTTTTCACCCCCTGTTCAGCCAGTAGTTGCCCTTCAGCTATTCGGGGATAAGGGTGAAGGAAAGCCCGGTCAAAGCAGGCAGTGGCTTGGGGGTCAAATTGAAGCTTTAGCTTAAGCATTTCCAGTCCAGCGGCGGCAGCCCCCAGCTCGCCGGTAACCGCTACCAGTTCTCCGGGTTTGGCGGCGGAGCGGGTTAGTATCTGCTTTTTCTGGCTGCTGCCCAGAATAGTAATAGTAATAGCGACTATAGGGGCGCGGCTGATATCTCCACCAATTATGGCTACTCCATATTCTCGCCCTAGCTCAAGCATCCCGGTGTAGAGGGCAGTGACATCGTCCACCTCGGTATTATCGGGCAGGGCTAAAGACACCAGGGCATATCGGGGCAATCCACCCATAGCGGCAATATCGCTCAGGTTGGCTGCCAGTGCTTTCCAGCCCAGCTCTTTCCAGGGGGCTATGCCTGAGGGGAAGTGGACATCCTGAATGAAGGAATCGACGGTAGCCAGTTGTATTGACTCGTCGCCCTGCCAGGCAGCAGCATCATCACCGATGCCGATTAACAGCTGCTCGTCCTTTTCGCCCCCAGCCATTTCAGCCAGGAGGTCAATCAGTCCAAATTCCCCCAGCTCCGAGACCTTCATAGCGAAATTATAGCATGAATTCAAGTTAAGGGTCTAAATATTTACTTCACCGAGATTAGATGTTATAGTTTCAATGGAATGAATAAGTGGGTTCAGAAAAGTATCGACTTTACAAATGCTCCTGGATATCTGGATAGATTGACTGAGATTTATCCTGCTATACCTACTCAGCGCCCACCACTGCCTCAATCCGTAAAAGACAAGATAGAAGAACTTATCATTACAAATAATTCCTTGGAAGCAATTAAGCTTTTAGTTAATTTGAAAGGATATCCATTTCCCCTTGAGCATCCTTATGTGCCTCTCTTAAGAGCATACCCAAAGCTGCTTGAGCAAAATCCTAATGTTGTTGAACAAATTGGTCAGATACTCGTATCCCTCGGGCCTGCAGGTGCTATTGAAGGTTGCGAGAGGCCTCCAGACTTAAATAGGCAAATGGGGCAAAGATTTAAGAATTGGCTAAGAAGGCATTTTACTCCGAGAGGATATAAATTTCTTCCTGAACACGTATTTAGCAACTATCAAGGGAAGGCATTTTTAGATGCCGGAGATACAGCTATTACTAAGTATGCCAATAAGAATCTCGGTTGCCAAATTACTAGAGGAAGGGATTTTCTTTTTAGGGTAAAAGATAAGTTCGTTATTGGAGAAGCTAGGTTCTTAAGCGATAGTGGCGGTTCGCAAAGGAGGGACGTTAGAGAGACCATAGATTTTGCAAAAGATGTAATGGGGAATATTATTAAAATAGCTGTACTGGATGGCGCACCTTGGTTTGATAATAGCATGCTAAGCGTTATCCAAAGTTTGGAAGATGACGAGCCTGCTTTAAGTGCTCTTTTGTTGGAAGATTTCTTGGAGAGTCTGAGGTAAAGGCGCACTAGTTCCGTTATACAAGCTGAAAGCACTGACCACTTTCAGCGTAGCTAATCGTTTTAAGGTTACCTCAATAGCCGATGGTGAGCTATCTATTCCTATCCATCTCCTTCCTAGCTCCTCCGCAGAAACTAGGGTGGTTCCAGAGCCAGAAAAGCAGTCTAACACTATATCATCAGGATTAGAGGAAGTCTTGATAATTACCTTAAGCATTTCAGTATTTTTCTCCGTTGGGTAGGTGGGGTAGGGTGAGTCTTTAAATTCCCAAATATCTTGGCGTTTTTTACCGTTTTTAAGAGCTTCCTCAGCGTATATCTTTTTTCTTGGGTTCCCAGTGCTTGACCATTCTATCAATCCTTGTTCATCTAGTTTTGTTAGTTCGTCAGGGTGCGTCCTCCAGTGTCTTCCCCTCGGGGGGTGCAATCCTTTCCAGGGCTGACCAGTAGGCCCATTTTTTGTCTCGCCGGGTGCATGTAAAGGGATAGTTGCATACCTTCTCCCATGCTCATCTGCTTTGGGGAAAAGCCTGCGTATTTCACCTTCACTCATCTCCTGCCTTGCTTCATTCCAGACATAGTTATCAGTCTTTGAATAGAATAGAATCATGTCTTTTACATTTCCATAGGCAGGTCTGGCGAAATTCTTTGGGTTACATTTTATTCTAGCAATGTCGTTTATAAAGTGTTCTTCACCGAATACTTCATCCATAAGAACTTTGACGTAATGTCCCTTCTTCCAATCAATATGCACATAGATAGAGCCATCGTCCGCTAACAGCTCTCTTAGGAATATGAGCCTTTTTCTTAGAAACTCAAGGTATTCTGCCCCGATTAGTTTATCCTCGTATGCTACTTCGTCCTCTTGGCTTGAACTTATTGTTGCAACTCGTGAATTCCCACCCCTAAAGTCTTGGTCAGTGGAGAAGGGGGGGTCAATGTAAACTAACCTTACATTTCCCCTAATAGAAGGGTTGCCCATCAAGGTCTTCAAGCATGGAAGATTATCCCCCAAGATGAGCATATTAGACCAGCTTGCTTCAAAGAAGGCGTGTTTTTGACCAAAAGTTCTAATTTCCTGCAGGGGAATACGTACAGTATTATTGAATAGGTCTTGCTCCCTCTCCTTGTCTCGGTAAATTAGCTCATATTCCTTAGACAATATACCTCCTTATTAACTGTATTATACACGGTATCGTGTAAGATGTCAATACCTTTATTAAGTCTTACTACTATTTTTGCTTGTATAACTGAAATAGTCAAGGGGCTCCCCGAAACGGAGCTGAAAGGGTGGCTCTAGCCATATAACAAAAAAGCTGGTATAGTATTTAGGGCGAATGCGCTACGCAATCATTGCTGATATTCATGCCAATTTGACTGCTTTTATGGCGGTGCTGGTTGATATTGAGCGCAGGGGAGATGTGGAGGAGATGTGGTGTTTGGGAGATATTGTAGGCTACGGGCCAGACCCCCACGAGTGCATTGAACTCTTACGCCAGGCTAACCATATTTGCGTGG
>JAGMCH010000029.1 GCA_023129255.1 Dehalococcoidales bacterium | reverse complement strand
AGCGGTGGTGTGGTGTCAACACACTTTGGCCACTGTGAGCAGTTTGCCCTTATTGATGCCAACGAGAAACAGAAGCAGATTCTCAGCAAGGAGCTGGTGCCGTCGCCCGGTCACCAGCCAGGGCTGCTTCCAGAGTGGCTGGCTGAGCAGGGAGTATCGGTGGTCATTGCCAGTGGCATAGGCTCACGAGCTCAGAGTCTTTTCCGGCAAAACCAGATTGAGGTGGTCATCGGTGCCCTGGAGAGTGACCCCGAGAAGGCGGTGCTCAGCTATCTGGATGGAAATCTGGATACTGGCGATAATATATGCGACCACTAGGATAGAAGGAGAGACTTGTGACCGGTTCAATTGTTTATGGCCCCGTCCCATCCAGGCGTTTAGGGCGTAGCCTGGGAATAAACAATGTCCCTCCTAAAATATGTAGTTACTCCTGTGTCTATTGCCAGCTGGGGAGAACGACAAGGATGGAGGTTGAGCCGGTGTCTTTCTACGAGACGGCTGAGATAGCGGAGGAGGTCAGGACGAAACTCGAACAAGCCAGAGATAAAGGTGAGCCGGTAGACTATTTAACCTTTGCGCCTGACGGCGAGCCTACTCTGGATGCAGACCTTGGTAGGGAGATTGAGGTTTTGAAGACACTGGGGGTCAGGGTGGCGGTTATCACTAATGGGTCGCTGCTCTGGCGTGAAGATATGAAGCAGAACCTGCGGAAGGCCGATTGGGTGTCGCTGAAATTAGATGCCGTCAGCGAAGGGATATGGCACAAGACCAATAGGCCATACAAATTGCTGAAGCTTGAAACGATTCTGCACGGAATGCTGGAATTTGCCCAGGCGTTCCGTGGCGAACTGGCAACAGAGACAATGCTTGTTAAGGGCGTTAATGATGACCTTGATGAGGTAAAAAGGATAGCCGAGTTCCTGGCGGTGCTAAAGCCGACCAAGGCTTATGTGGCTGTCCCGACAAGACCACCGGCGGAGAGGGTAATGCCTGCCAGTGAGCAAACCATCAATGCTGCCTACCAGGTCTTCAGAGAAAAGCTGGGCGGGGTCGAATACCTGATTGGCTACGAAGGAAATGCCTTCGCTTGCACGGGCAACGTTCAGGAAGATCTGCTTAGCATTACCGCGGTGCACCCGATGAGGGAAGAGGCTCTGGCGGAGTTCTTGAAAAATGCCGACACCGGTTGGGAAACTGTCCGGGAGCTGGTCGAGAACCGCAGTCTTGTAGAACTGGAATATCAGGGAAATAAGTTTTACATGCGGAAATTGCCCGGATACCAGGCGAGTTTGTTACATCCTTAACGTGAACCCTGCGCCCATATGGGGGGGGTAAAGTTCGCTGAGAGCCTTGCTGAATAGTATGACAGCCGACAATGGAAATGAGCCATAGAATGAGTAAAGACAAAGTAAGAGAGATTGAGGACAAAATAGCTGACCTGAAGGCTCGGTGGCCAGCTCACTCAGTGCCGCCATCAATGTGGCAGCAACTGGAGGAACTGGAGGCTGAGCTGGAGGAGGCAAGGAGGGCTATTCCCCGAATGCCGGATTTACGATAATAGTGGCAGGCAAACGAGGGGTAATTGATACGTGACCGGAGGCAGTATTCATGGCTAAGGAAGATATGATATGCCCCTTCTCTGGGAAATTATGCAGGGAATGTGCCCTTTACCGCGGCAGACACTACTACTTGTGTTTCAGTAAGAAATATCGGGGGCGCTTGGAAAAGCCAGAGGGAGCCACCAAGGGAAGTAACCCTGGCGCTTCTGAAGCGGAACCCGGTAAGCAAGTTCAAATACCCGTCAAAATGCCCAGTGCCGTTGACCCATTTAGCATGCCCTTGAAAGGCATCAAGGAGTAGATTGCTGGTTGGACTAAAAGGGATATTGTGAGACCGGCGGAGAAGAAGGATGGACGTTAGCACTAAGGAGAGAATAGGAAAAATTTATGAAGCTCTGCCTAGGATGGATTGCGGGCTTTGCGGATTCGAGAGTTGCGGGAAGTTTGCCAGAGCAGTCGCCGAGGGAAGAGCTTCGCCTTTCGGTTGCAGGCAGAACCCATGGGCAGGTTACACCATAAGTGAAATTGTGGGACTGGAGGTACCGTCATACCGTTACGGGTTGCAGCCTGCTTCCTTTCCCACGCTAGGGATTGGTGCTTCACCAGAGGCCCTGGGACAGGAGATACGGAGGCTATCCAAGCAAGTGGATGATATCCTGGTTAGGATTGAAAAACTGAAAGCAAGGAGATAATAGGGCAAGCAAGGGGGAGGCAAATGAGGGTTTGCATTATAGGCGCTGGTGACGGTGGTGCAATAGCCGCTAATCAGATCCGCCGCCTGGATAGAGAAGCGCAAATTGACGTCTTCAGTAAGAGAGGCTCGCTCGGGTGTCCGCCCTGTGAGATGCCGCTGGTAATCGGCGGCGCTATAGCCACCTGGGACGAACTCTTTCGCGGCTTCCGGGAGAGTTCCTTCTGGGAGAAAAGAAAGGTAGCCGTCCACCTGAACACCGAGGTTACCGAGATTGACAGAGGGAGAAAATGCATTATCGCCGACAGTGAAAAGTATAGCTATGACAAGCTGATTCTGGCTCTGGGTGCTATCCCAGTCATTCCCGCGGTCCCGGGATTGGATGGCAAAAACGAGTTTTCACTGAGCACCGATATAGCTGACGGCGTAGCTCTGAGTAACGCTGTTGCCCGGTCCACTGAAGCAACCATTATTGGTGGGGGATTTATCGGGTTGGAGATAGCTGCTGCCCTGAAAGCAAGAGGCTTCAGCAAAGTCTGCCTGTTAGTAAGACGCGAAATCCTGCGGTCTTACCTTGACGAAGACATGGCGGAAAGAGTGAAAGATGTGCTTAGGCAGAATGGAGTAGAGTTGATTCTACCGGCTAAGATAGAGAATATAGCCACTAAAAGGGGCAAGAAGTGCGTAGGTCTTTCCGACGGCGAGCTGGATGTGGACTTTATCTTCTTTGCCACTGGTGCTAAGCCCAATGTAGAGCTGGCTCAAAAAGCTGGACTACAGATAGGTGAGACAGGCGCCATAGCAGTGAATCACTACCTTCAGACCAGTGCCCCCGATATTTATGCTATCGGCGACTGTATGGAAAACTGGGACATTATTACCGGCTCGAAGAGACGGCACCAACTAGCTACCAACGCTATCCGAACTGGCTACATTGCAGGCAGAAATACAGTCCTGGGCAATCATATCACCTATGAAGGCACGGTCATGCCCTTTATCACCAAGGTATTTGGTCACCAAATAGGAGCCGTAGGTTTTACTGAGAGGGAAGCTAGGGAAAGGGGATTGGATGCGGTCTCAGTTGCTGTCGACACTCCTCGGCTCAGGGAAAGATTTAATGGCAGGCCGGCACACTATAAGCTTATCGCCGATGCCAAAACTAAAACGCTAATTGGAGCCCAAATAATCTCTGAGGAGATAGTGTCGGGCACGGTAGACAAGCTGGCAGTGGCTATGGCATGTCGCATGCCCCTGGCGAAGCTAGTGCAGATTGATAGCTGTTACTCGCCCCATGTCCAGGAAGACCAGGTCGCTGCTCCCTTGCACCGGTTGATCGATAAACTGGGGTCAGGAGATGGCTGAAGGAGTATGAGGAGAAGCGTGTCTCGGTTCAGGTACGCGCCTAGAGGGATTCGAACCCACGACCCTCGGTTCCGAAGACCGATGCTCTATCCGCTGAGCTATAGGCGCTTTCTTGGTGGGGTGAGTGGAGGGATTTGAACCCTCGTTCTCCAGGGCCACAACCTGGCGCCTTAGACCGCTAGGCGACACTCACCATAAATATAAGTATAGCTATTATAGCTAAAAACCGCTTTACTTTCAATGATTATTTTTGGCTTAGCTCGGCTATAGTAACCCCGGCACCGCCCTCCCCGTAGCCGCCTGGTCGGTATGACTTGACCAGTGGGTGCCGGGCTAGCTGCTCGCGGACGGCTTGGCGCAGGGTCCCTGTCCCCTTACCGTGGATTATCCTTACCTGATAAAGGCCAGCCATGAAGGCGTCGTTTAAGTATCGGTCAAGCTTTATTAGTGCCTCATCTATGGTAAGTTGGCGCAGGTGCACCTCATTTAGTGGCTGGGTCATTTTCAGCTTGCTTGGGCTCCTTCCTCAGGAAAATCTCCAAGCTTCTGACCTTTCTCACTCCCTTCAGGGTGGAGACTATAGCCAGGAGGATATTGCTGATAATCTGTTTGGGGAAGCTGCTTAAGACTATGGGGGCATTGTTTACATAAAGGGAGACGCGCTCCCTTTGCGGCTTTATGAGGCCCTTTTCCAGAAGGTCAGCCAAACCTTCGATGTCTTCCAGAGAGAACTGCCTGGTCTTGGTTTCCAGGGGTTCATCGGTAGCGATAGCTATGAGCTTCCTGACGGTGGTAAGGGGTGGGCCGGCTTGCTTGCGGTGTACCTCTATTTTGGGTGCATTGCCCCGCCTGAAACCTTCGGTCAGGATGATGTCATAGTCCTCGCCTAGGAGATGGGCTATCTGCTCAAGGCTGAAGTCGCCGCTAATAGGCTTGATTAACACTATCTTATCCGCGGAGCTAATTACCGTCGCCTCGCTCCCTGCCTGGGTATGGCGCCAGCTATCCTTGCCCGGCTCGTCAAAGGTCAGGTTTTGGGGAGTGTGCTTGATGGTAGCCACTCGGTAGCCCCTTGATTTTAGCTCCCCAATCAGCTTTTCGATAAGGGTTGTCTTTCCTGACTTTGATTTACCGACAATGGAGACTATGGGCGGCATTGCCTGTTCCTTTTCGGCGAAAAACAAAGGGGTTGCCTATAGCTCACCTTGCACCAGCGTGGTAGTATCCTGGACCCCCTGGATACTACGCACTTCGCCAACGATTACCTTGGCTAGCTCAAAGAGGCTCTTAGTTTCGGCTATGGCTATTGCGTCCCACTGTCCGAACACCAGGTTTAAATCGATGATTCCGGGAATGGCACGAATCTGGGACATAGCATCGGGTTCTAGCCCTGGAACCAACTTGATGAGAAGATAGCCCTTCACCATTTGGCGGTATTATATTCCCTCTCGGCCTGGTTAGCAAGCTTCCCCGCTATGTTAGCTATTGACAGATGGTGAATATTAGAATATAATCGAGCGAAAGTAAATAAAGTAAAGGCTGTGAACAAGACTAGTAGGCTTCAAGCCAAGGCACAGAGAGTCGGGTAAGGGTTCCCAGAAAAATCAAAGATTTTTCTGGGTGTCTAAGGTGTGAGCCGATGCCTGAGCAGAGGCTGAATGGACTTGGGAGCTGCAAACCGAAAGTCCTTCACAAGTGAAAGACGAGTAGGCTTTGTCGCCGGGGGAGCGTTATCAGACCCCAGGGTATTGAGGCAAAATCCTCCGTACCTGAAAGAGATGGTCAGTGGATCTGACCAAGAAGGGTGGCACCGCGAGTAACCCTCTCGCCCCTTTGAGGCGAGGGGTTTTTTAATTAAAGGAGGTAGATATGTTTATTTTGCCACGGAGGTGGCCCCGTGCGGGGCCGAGCGGAATAGGATACTAACCTATGAACTCAAAATAAAAGGAGGACAAAATGGAGAAAGGAATGTATTTTCTTGACCAGAAGGACATGCCAACTCATTGGTACAACATTATGGCTGATATGCCCGGGGATATGCCGCCAGTGCTGCACCCGGGAACGGGAAAGCCAGCGACTGTAGATGATGCCGCCGGTCTATTTTCCAGGGCGTGTGCTGAGCAAGAGCTCAACACCAAAGACCGCTGGATTGAAATCCCTGAGGAGCTACAGGCGGTTTACCGTACTTGGAGACCAACGGTGTTGCATCGGGCATATCGGCTGGAGAAGGCTCTGGATACGCCAGCCAAGATTTTCTATAAGTATGAAGGAACAAATCAGGCGGGGAGCCACAAGCCCAATACCGCAACGGCTCAGGCATACTATGCCAAGAAACAGGGACTCAAGGGCTTATGTACTGAGACCGGTGCCGGGCAGTGGGGCAGTGCCCTGGCTCTGGCGGGGGCATTCTTTGGTCTAGAGGTCAAGGTGTTTATGGTTAACATCAGTTACTACCAGAAACCATATCGCCGCATCGCCATGGAGACCTGGGGGGCTAATTGTGTCCCCAGCCCCAGCCCCGAGACCAAATCAGGGCGAGCTATGCTGGAAAAATGGCCTGATTGTCCCGGTAGTTTAGGTCTGGCTATTAGCGAGGCAATAGAGTATATGATAGACCATCCAGACTATAAATATTCGATTGGCAGCGTGCTTAACCATGTCCTGCTTCATCAGACCATCGTCGGCGAGGAATGCCGGAAGCAAATGGAGATGGCAGACGCCTACCCCGATATTATCGTGGGCTGCATTGGCGGTGGCTCAAACTTTGCCGGGCAATTCTTTCCCTGGATTCGGGATAAGATTAGCGGAAAGAAGCCAGACATGCGCATCGTCTGTTGTGAGCCGGAAAGCTGCCCTAGCGTGACCAAAGGACTTTATGCCTATGATTTTGGTGACCTGTCCGGGATGACTCCCCTGATTAAAATGTATACCCTGGGGCACGGCTTTATCCCACCACCAATCCATGCCGGGGGACTGCGCTATCATGGGATGGCACCTACTATATGCCACCTCCATAAACTGGGCTTGGTTGAAGCCGTGGCTGTGCCTCAAACTGCCGCCTTTGACGCGGGGGTAAAGTTTGCCCGCATTGAGGGCATTATCAGCGGTCCTGAGCCATGCCACAATGTCAAGGTGGCTATTGATGAAGCGCTTAAGTGCAAGGAATCAGGTGAAGCAAAGACCATCCTGATAGCTCACAGCGGGCACGGGCACTTTGACCTGGCTGCCTATGATGCCTACCTAACAGGTAAACTTGAGGATTACGCCTATCCTGAGGAGGAGGTAAGGAAGGCGCAGCTCGAACTGCCCAAGGTACCGTCATAAATAGCAATAGGGGGCTGGGCTTTAAAGCCCAGCCCCCTTATCTTTACCCCACCTGCAATGTTTTCCTCTTTGCCTTCGGGAGCGTTGGCGACGGCTTGCACAGATAGGCTCACTATCATATAATTCAACGTGATGGCTGAGAAACAGGGTAAAGTCAAACAGCAAACAAAGCGGATTCTAAACAGGTTTGGCAGAAAAAGAGGCAATCTTATCCCCATCCTGCAAAAGGTTCAGGGCAAGCTTGACTATCTTCCCCGGGAAGCCATGCTGGAGATTGCCCAATTTCTTGGTATGCCAGGGATAGATGTTTATGGCGTGGCTACCTTTTACAATCAGTTCCGGCTCGTTCCTCCTGGGAGGCACTCAATAAGGGTATGTTTAGGTACCGCCTGCCATATGAAGGGTGGTTACATCACGCTGGATGCCTGGAAGAGAAGGCTGGAGATTGACCGAGGGCAGACCACCCCTGACCGGGAGTTCGACCTGGATACTGTCGCTTGCGTAGGCTGCTGTGTTATGGCACCGGTAACTGTGGTCGATGATAAGCCACAAGGCAAAGTTGAACCGACTAAGGTAGATGGAATCCTGCTCTCGTTTAAGCTGGGAAAAGAAAAGCGGTGAAAGTAACCGGGCATCAAAGGGTGGCCTCAACTTTCCGGGAGATAAAGAGTCGAGCCGAATCCCAATGGCGGGAACTCCACGGTGGCAAACCGGTAATTATGGTGGGTGCTGCCACCTGTGGTCGTGCTGCCGGGGCTCTGGAAGTACTCCAGGCAATAAAAAAGGAGCTTAAGAGGCATAAGCTTGACTGTCCCGTCATTGAGGTCGGCTGCATGGGGCATTGCTACGCTGAACCAATAGTTACCATAA
Organism: Dehalococcoidales bacterium; assembly: GCA_023129255.1. Taxonomy (GTDB): domain Bacteria; phylum Chloroflexota; class Dehalococcoidia; order Dehalococcoidales; family BS750m-G39; genus JAGMCH01. The sequence continues at coordinate 24,726 of JAGMCH010000029.1, read as the reverse complement.
GCAAGCCGGGCTATCCTCCTATTTGCTACCGACAGGTCAATCCAGTGATAGCCCAGAGGCTGGTCAGGGAATTTATCCTCGGCGATGACCCTTGTCTTGAATTCGTCCTTGGCGCTCTGGAAGAAAATGAGCTTGTTCCCAGCTTTTCCGATTTCCCCCGCGCCCGCTTTGAGCAAAAGGTTATCCTGAAAAACTGCGGTCATATCGACCCCGAACAGATAGAGCACTACATTGCTAGTGGTGGCTATTCGGCTTTTGTAAAGGCGCTCCAGATGCAGCCGGAGAAGGTTGCAAGCGAGGTCAAGAGGTCGGGTTTGAGGGGGAGGGGCGGTGCTGGCTTTCCCACCGGAGAGAAGTGGGAAATCTGTGGTCAAGCCCAGGGTAAGCCAAAGTATGTAATCTGTAACGGGGATGAGGGTGACCCCGGCGCCTTTATGGACCGGGCTATTCTGGAGAGCGACCCCCATTCAGTGCTGGAGGGCATGCTCATTGCCGGCTATGCTACCAGCGCCCGATACGGCTATATCTATGTTCGTGCTGAGTATCCGCTGGCTGTCCGCCGGACCCGAATTGCCCTCCGACAGGCGCGGAAGCTGAACCTGCTGGGCAGGAATATCCTGGGCAGCGACTTTAGTTTTGATATCAAGCTGTTTCAAGGCTCAGGTGCCTTCGTCTGCGGCGAGGAGACAGCCCTTATCGCTTCGCTGGAGGGAGAACCCGGGAATCCGCATTACCGCCCCCCTTACCCGGCAACCAGTGGTCTCTACGGCAAGCCGACCCTTATCAATAATGTGAAGACCCTGGCTTTTATCCGCCACATAATTGGGGATGGGGCGGAGAGGTTTGCCGCTATTGGCACTGAGGGGAGCAAAGGGACGGCTGTTTTTGCCCTTGCCGGCAAGGTGGTTAATACCGGGCTGGCTGAAGTGCCCATGGGTACCACCCTGCGCCAGCTCATCTTTGATGTCGGCAGTGGTATTCCCGGGGGCAAGCGTTTCAAAGCGGTGCAGATAGGAGGTCCCTCCGGCGGCTGCCTGCCGGAATCGGCTCTGGATTTGCCTATTGACTTTGATTCCCTGACCGATGCCGGGGCGATGATGGGCTCTGGCGGAATGATTGTGCTTGACGAGGACGACTGCATGGTGGAGATATCCCGCTATTTCCTGGAGTTCACCCAGAGGGAGTCATGTGGCAAGTGCACCTTCTGCCGCCTGGGAACGAAACAGATGCTGGAAGTCCTGGATGAATTTACCAAGGGCAAGGGGAAAATCAAAGACCTGGATATGCTTGTTGAGCTGGCCGAGGACATAAAGGCTGGCTCGCTCTGCGGTTTGGGCAGGACGGCGCCCAATCCGATACTATCCACCCTGCGTTATTTCCGTGACGAATATGAGGCACATATCTTGGAGGGGCGGTGCCCGGCACTGATGTGCCGCGACCTCATCGCCTTTTACATTATTCCGGAAAAGTGTGAACGCTCCTGTGATGCCTGCGTTGGCACCTGCACCGTGGAAGCCATATCCAGCCACCCCAAGAAGAGATATAAGGTTATCGACCAGGAGAAGTGCGTTAAGTGTGGCACCTGCGTTGACTCCTGTCCTCCCCAGTATAATGCTGTGGTAAGGCTATCACCTCCCAGCCAGGTGCCAGCTTCAAAGTAAAGAGATGAAAACGGTATCTTTAACCATTGATGGTAAGAAAGTAACCGCCCCCGAGGGGGAGAAAGTCCTGTGGGCGGCGTTAGATAGCGGTATTTATATACCCAATCTGTGCGCCCTGCGCGATGCTTCGGAGCCTGCCGCCTCCTGCCGTCTGTGCTGGGTGGAGGTGGAGGGCAAAAGTCAGCCGGTTACCGCCTGCACCGAGACATCAAAAGAGGGCATGGTGGTAAATACCAGGGGTGCGGCGGCTTTAAGGCTGGCGCGCACCGCCCTGGAGCTGCTTCTGGCGAGCAATGTGGTTGACTGTGCTCATTGTCCTGCCAGCGGCTCCTGCGAGTTGCAGAAGATAGCCGCTCACCTGAAGGTTAAGCTTAAGACGAGGCGTTTCCGGAAGATTCTGCGGAAACTCCCGGTGGATTCCAGCAGCCCTGAGTTTATCTACGACCCCAACAGGTGCGTGCTCTGCGGCCGGTGTGTTTGGATTTGCCGGGAGCGTCTGGGTATCGGCGCCCTTGGTTTTGCCCATCGCGGCTTTAAGCGCATGGTCACCACCTTTGGTGATGAGCCAATGGCTGAGTCGGGATGCCGAGATTGTGGTGAATGCGTGGCTAGTTGTCCTACCGGCGCCCTGACTTTCAAAGAGTAGCGGCTATATAATCACTACTTGACCCGTCCGTAGTCGTCTTCCAGTCTTACTACATCTTCAAGCTCAGGGGTTGAGACTTCAAAGAATATGGTGTCCTCTATAGCCTTCAGGCGGTGCTTGGTGCGGGGTGGAATTCTTATACACTGGCCGGGCTCAAATGTGTTCGGCACCAGCTGCCCATCGCTGCCCTCAATTTCCATTAGTGCCTTTCCCTGATAGAAATACATGGTTTCGTCCTTCTTCTCATGATATTGAAGGCTGAGCCGGTGCCCTTTTCTGACGAAGATTAACTTGCCGGCATACTTTGGCGTCCGAGCAAATAGCAGCTCAAACCCCCAGGGCTTCTCTATTTTCCGGGGAAGTTTATCTTCCATCTTTTATCCTTTCTCAGATCCCAGCCAATTCCTTGCCCACTTCCAGCAGCCTCTCTACTCGAGCCGGGCTCTCACTTTCGGCATAGATGCGGAGCACGGGCTCGGTTCCGGAGAATCTGATGAGCAGCCAGGTGGTATCAGTCAGGGTAAGGTGGAAGCCATCGGTGGTGTTTATCTTGGCCACCTTGACCCCTTCAATGGACTGGGGCAGATTATCGCTGACACGCTTGGTTATCGCCTGGCGCTGGTCTTCGGGGAAGGTGAAATCCCGGCGCTGGTAGTAGTGGGGACCTACTTTGCTGTAGAGATAGTCCAGGAGCTGTGAAGGGGTCTTACCTGTCTTGAGCATGAGGTCAAGGAAATAGATGCCAGCCAGGATGCCATCTCGTTCTGGCATGTAACCGCGGAAGCCGTAACCCCCACTCTCCTCCCCACCGATGAGGGCATTCTTCTCTATCATTATGGGGGCAACATATTTAAAGCCCACCGGCGTCTCATATACCGGCACGTTGAATATTTCGCCCAAGCGGTCAACCATAGTGGTACTGGTGAGCGTCCTGACCATAGCCCCTCGCTCCCGGCGCACTTCCAGGAGATAGAGGCAGAGCAGGGCAAAGACCTGGAGCTGGGTCAGGAATTCTCCATTCTCATCGACGATGCCAAGGCGATCGGCATCACCATCAGTAGCTAAGCCAACATTTGCCTTCTGCTGTTTGATTGTCGCCGAGAGCTTAGCCAGGTTAGCCGCAATTGGCTCGGGTTGTATGCCGGGGAAGAGGGGATTGCGCTCGCTGTTTATCTCCACCAGCTGCATAGCCCCTCCGCTTAAAAGCATGGGGAAGTAGCCGGCGCCAGCCCCGTACATAGGGTCCACCACCACCTTAAGCTTAGCCTGGCGTAGCTGGTTCAGGTCAACGAGCTTGGCTAGCTGTTGAACGTAGATTGGAGCCAGGTCAAGGTAGTTTACTATTCCCTGGTCTAACGCTTCAGAAAGCGGTATGCGGCTTATTTCTCCCGTGGTTAGAGCAAGAGAGATGTATTTTTCTATCTCGGCGGTAACCTGGGGTGGGGCGCTAGTCCCTTCCTCACTCTTATACTTGAAGCCGCTCCAGATAGCCGGGTTGTGGCTGGCAGTGATGACGATAGCCCCGCCCGCCTTTTTGGCTAGGGTGCCAAAGCTTATCGCTGGCGTTGGGGTAGCCTTGGGGCAGAGGTATACCTTTATCTCATTGCCGGCAGCTACCTCAGCGGCGGCTGAGGCAAAGTCCTCGGAGGCAAAGCGATTGTCATAGCCGATAATCAGCCCCCGGCTGGCTAAGCCTGCCTGTTTGAGGTAGTCAGCCACCGCCTGGGAGCAAGCCCGCACATTGTCAAAGGTGAAATCCTGGGCGATAATCCCCCGCCAGCCGTCGGTGCCAAATTTTATAGGATTTATTCTACCTCACCCCCTGTAAGCACCCAGAAAAATCTTCGATTTTCCTGGGAACCCCCTGTGTCCCCCTCTCCTTCAAAGGAGAGGGGGAGGGTTTTTTATAAAGAGGGGCTTCGCCTCTCTTAAACTCCCTATAACTTGGGGCTTCTCACCCCTTTGCGGGGACCCCGTATTCGCCCCTCTTAAACTTCCCTTTTACTGCTCATCTACTTGCCAGATAAGGGAGGAGAGCCTCCCTAAAAGGGAGGCTCTCCTGATTGGCTGCGGGTTAGGAGGTTGGGTCGAAATAGGTAACTATTAGTACGGGACGCTGGCTAGCAGTGCCCCAGTCGGAAGAGTAAAAGCCTTTCCAGGCTTCTATGGTGCTCTCATCGTAATCTTTCAGCATTACACCGTAATTTAGTATGCTGCCATCCCACCAACCCTTAACCATGTTGCTAATATACCAGTAGATAAAAGCGTTTGTTGCCAAAGCAGGCACATTGACGGTATATTCTGGCGTTGTTACCACCGCCGGCTGGTTATTCCAGGTTATAGTACTTTCATTCCAGGCTCCCGGCACTAAGTAAGCTCCAATGAGTGCCGCTGACAAATTATCCGTGTAGTAGTAGTATAATCCCAACCTAGCATTTACTATTACGGCATTAGCGGGAATTGAAGCGAGGTTGAACTGAAGGTATGCTCTACAGGTGTCTACTGTCCCATGACCAGCACCTAGTTGATAGTGGATTTCATAATTCTGATTCGGGTAATACGTATCTACACCGGCATCTTTACCGGCAGTGGCGTCAGGCTGTATGGTTATCGTCTGCTCTGAGGCATAGTTGAGCGACCAATTAATATAGGTGGTCTCATCGGCATTGACTGTTACCAGCGCCTGGCGATTTTTGTAATGATACAACTCCAGCTTGATAGTATAGGTGCCAGGGGGGGCATTGGTTATGACGTAGGGAGTTATATTTCCCGTATCCACCCCATCGAGGTAGACTGTTGCTCCGGCGGGACTAGAATTGATGTCGATGGAGCCGAATCTCATTTCGACGATGATAGCGCAGCTCTCGCTGGCTGTCCCACCTTTACCATCGCTGACGGTCACGCTGATGGTATAAGTTCCCTCGGTTGTCGGCGCTGTCCATGTAACCGAGTTACCCGTTCCTGAGATAGCCCCACCGGTGGCTGTCCACGCATAGGTAAGGATATCGCCATCGGCGTCACTGGCAGTACAGGTTACGGTGCAACTCCCGCTGGGTAACACGTTGGTGGCACTGGGGGTAAGGCTGGCGATAACCGGTGGGGTATTGGTTACCTCAATAGCGCAGCTCTCGCTGGCTTCTCCGCCTTCGCCATCGCTGACGGTCACGCTGATGGTGTAGGTTCCCTCAGTTGCCGGCGCTGTCCAGGTAACCGAGTTACCCGTTCCTGAGATAGCCCCACCGGTGACTGCCCACGCATAGGTAAGGGTATCGTCCTCGTCGGGGTCACTGGCGGTACAGGTTACGGTGCAGCTCCCCCCAGGCCCTACCGTTGTGGCACTGGGGGTAAGGCTGGTAATCTCCGGCGACTTGTTGAACAAGCCACAACCGCTCCCCATAAGCATGGTGAGGATAACCAGGCCCGCAACTACCCATTTAATACCTTTAGATTTCCACATTGTTTGATGCCTCCTTGCTCCTCTACCGCTATTTGGCAAAATATTACGTCATTAAGCTGGTTAAGTCAATCATCTATCTAAATCCGGTGCCAGATTTTATAGGATTTATTCTACCTCACCCCCTGTAAGCACCCAGAAAAATCTTCGATTTTCCTGGGAACCCGCTTTGTCCCCCTCTCCTTCAAAGGAGAGGGGGAATTAGTTGTATAAGAGGGACTTCGCCCCTCTAAAACTCCCTATTTATATGAACTACAATTCCTCTAAGCGTTTGTTAATTAATGATTGGACTTCAATAATCTTATTTTTGTTTATTTCAAAGACCTGCATAGCTTCTCCTAGTTCTGTTGCTTTTAGGTCTTTATGGTATATAGCACTAACATAAGATTCTGTGTAACCCTTTAATATATCTCCTAGCTTGTCTCCAAGTTCCGCATCGTCTAACATGAAAAGAGTTTGCAACCACTCCCCACCTCTGACGTAGTTGTTCCAATCGTCGATAGCCTCTCGCAGTAGCTCTTGTGCTTCTTCGTCCGTAAAACCAAACCTGGTGTGTTGTTTATGTGCCGCGTCCACCAATCTGTTTTGTTTGTTGGCCATACGGGCCAGCTCAGCTCTTAGTTTGAGTAATGGTTCACCTCTAATTTCTCGTCGCCTCTCCCGATAATCTACCTCCCTCGCTCTTTCGAGTTCTTTGTCTAACCGTTTGTCAGAATGGCTTACTTGCATTTTTGTGGCGAAAAACGTGGAAAGAGCAATAATGATATTTGACCCTAGCACCAGTGCCACAATCGCCCAAGTTTCCATTATTTTGCCACCTCCCAGTTATGCTTCTATTACTTACCCAGCGCCTCTTTCTTTAATATCTCGGCTTTATCGGTCTTTTCCCAGGGGAGGTCTAGGTCGTCTCTGCCGAAGTGCCCGTAACAAGAGGTGGGTCTATATATCGGACGGCGCAGGTCAAGGTTTCGGATAATGGCTTCTGGCCTGAGGTCAAAGTGCTTATCTATCAGCTTGAGTATGCTCTCGTGGTCAACCTTGGCGGTGCCGAAGGTCTCAACGGAGACGGAGAGGGGATGGGCAACGCCAATGGAATAAGAAATCTGGATCTCCAGCCGTTCAGCCAGACCGGCGGCGACAATATTCTTGGCTATGTAGCGAGCCATGTAAGCTGCTGAGCGGTCGACTTTAGTTGGGTCTTTGCCCGAGAAGCAACCACCACCGTGCCGGGCAATACCGCCGTAGGTATCGACCAGGATTTTGCGCCCAGTAAAGCCGGTATCGGATACCGGACCTCCGATGACAAATCGACCGGTAGCATTGACATAATACTTGGTTTTATCATCTATTAGTGTGGTCGGGATGACTTCCCTGATTACTTGCTTAATGATGTCTTTTTCAATCTGAGCCTGGTTGACATCGGGGTTGTGCTGGGCTCCCAGTACTATACTATCTACTCGCTTGGGGATGCCATGGCTATATTCAATGGTTACCTGTGATTTTCCATCGGGGCGGAGGTAGGGTAGGGTATTATCCTTCCTCACCTGAGCCAGGCGCCGGCATAGCTTATGTGCCAGGGAAATAGGCAGTGGCATAAGCTCAGGCGTCTCATTGCAGGCAAAGCCAACCATCATTCCCTGGTCGCCGGCACCAATCTTATCAAGGTCATCGGCTGAAGCTCCTTTTGCCTCCAACGATTTATTTACCCCCAGGGCAATGTCGCTGGACTGCTCCTTGATGGAGACCATCACCCCGCAGGCTTGATACTCAAAGCCATATTCGGGATGGGTATAGCCTACGTCACGGACTACCTCCCGCACTATCTGAGGAATCTCAATATAGCAGTCGGTGGTAATCTCACCGAGGACGATTATCATGCCATTGGTTACCGCTGTCTCGCAGGCTACCCTGGCATAGGGGTCTTGCGCCAGAATGGCGTCAAGGATGGCGTCCGATATCTGGTCGCATAGCTTATCGGGGTGCCCTTCAGTAACTGACTCTGAGGTGAGCATATAGGTTGGTGAACTGCTAAAGCTACTTGACATTTTTTCTCCTTTTCTATGTCCCTTCTTGCCAACTGGTCAGGTATTGCTTTTGCTCCGGGGTCAGGCTATCAATATTGATGCCCATGGAGTTTAGTTTCAACCGAGCCACCTGTTTGTCTATTTCTTCGGGCACAGGGTGAACCTTGGTCTCAAGGCTTCCCCTATTTTTGACCATATACTCCAGACACAGAGCCTGGTTGGCAAAGCTCATATCCATAACGCTAGCCGGATGCCCTTCAGCAGCCGCTAGGTTAACCAATCTTCCCTCCCCCAATAGATAAAGGTGGCGGCCGTCCTTCAGGGTGTATTCATCAACGAAGGGTCTTATGCGCCGCTTGCTGCGGGCTAGACTTTCCAGAGCCGGGATATTTATCTCCACGTTGAAATGCCCGCTATTGGCCAGGATGGCTCCGTTTTTCATCACCTTCAGGTGAGCTTCATCAATAACGTTTTTATCGCCGGCGATGGTGATGAAAATATCTCCCAGCCTGGCGGCTTCAATTAGCGGCATGACCTGATAGCTATCCATAACTGCCTCCAGAGCCCGCACAGGCTCTACCTCAGTGACAATTACCTGAGAGCCAAGCCCCTTGGCTCTTAAGGCGACGCCATGCCCGCACCAGCCATAGCCGCAGACCACCACCTTCTTGCCTGCCCACAGGATATTGGTCGCCCGGGTGATGCCATCGATGGTGCTCTGCCCGGTGCCGTAGCGATTATCAAAGAGATACTTGGTCTGGGCATCGTTTACGGCAATTATGGGATACCTCAGCCCGCCGGCTTTCTCCAGGCTGCGCAGTCTTATAACGCCGGTGGTGGTCTCCTCGGTGCCGCCGATGACATCGCTGATGAGGTCTTTGCGCTGGGTGTGGAGGGTGGTAACCAGGTCGGCGCCATCATCTACAGTAAGCTGGGGTTTATTGTCCAGAGCAGTATTGATATGCTTATAGTATGTTTTCTCGTCCTCCCCCTTAATGGCATTAACCGGAATGCCGTATTCTACCAAGGCAGCAGCAGCATCATCCTGGGTGCTCAGGGGGTTGGAGGCACAGAGGATAATATCGGCTCCGCCCTGCTTCAGGGTTAGCGCCAGATTTGCCGTCTCAGTAGTGATATGGAGGCAGGCTGAAATACGAATGCCCTTTAGCGGTTTCTCTTTGGCAAACCTCTCCCTGATTAGCTTGACTACCGGCATCTCACGTGATGCCCATTCTATTCTCTGTTTGCCGGCTTCGGCCAGGGAAGGGTCTTTAATGTCATATTTATTTTTTATCAACCTCACCCCCTTTGTCCCCCTCTTCATTCTTGGAGAGGGGGAAGTAGTTTCGTAGGAGGGGCTTCGCCTCTCTCAGACTCCCCCCTACTGGAAAAGTTCAGAATTTGCCTTATATTTTCCTCCACAGGCTTTGAGCTATCAATTATAACATGTTTTTGAGGTGGCACTTCTACCACCGTCTCAAAAGCTCTTTTCTGCGGCTGGTAAATCTCCCACCGCCCGTCTGAGGCTGAGCCTTGCTCCAGACGCTGAGCCAGACGTTGTTTAATGCTTTCCTCGTCCAGAGTGCACTCTATGATGAGAAAGTCGGCGCCCATCTCTTCAGCCAGCCCTTTTGCCTTAAGCCGCTCCCCAGCCTTGGTAAAAGAGGCGTCCAGAATTACCGAGCCCCCATCGCTTAAAATACCCCTTGCCTCGGAGAACATCTTATCATAAGTCTTCGTGGAGAACTCAGCAGAATAGATTCCGCTATCAAATTCCTCAAAGCGGTGCTCGGTTACGGGGATGCCGGCTAGCTGCTTTCTGGTGACGTCCGAGGAAATAATTGTCAGTCCTAGCCTTTTGGCCAGGGCTTGAGCCAGAAAAGTCTTGCCCGTGCCCACCAGACCGGTGGTAATGAAAAGAGCTGGCTTTGACCGGGTGTAGGCGTGGGCTAAATCACTTTCTTTGAATTTGGCAAACGGCTCTCTCAATTTACCACCTCCTTCTCTCCCTTTATCTGCATAGCAGCATATAAAACTGTCAACAAAATTATACACAATGAAACAACCATAAAACTGCTAAAATAACTTATGTAGGCAAGCAAAATCCCGACAATTATTGGACCCAAAGCCTGGCCTGTATCGGCAATAGTTCCAAATACACCCAGACTGGCTCCAAGTCGCTTTGCCGATGCCACTTCAGCTACATAAGCAATGGTGGAAGTGGTAACAATCGCCTCGGCGAAACCAAAGAATATCGCTACTACTGTCAACAAATAAAAATCAGAGGTTAATGTGAAACCTACAAATGAAATAGCACAAATAAACATACCTAATGAAACAAGCTTCCATCGTTTCATCCTATCTGAAAGATAACCCATAACAGGCTTGCAGGCTACAGAAACACCCATTGCCACCGACCATAGAATTCCAGCCTGAAGTACGGAAAGACCGTATTCTTTTACGGCCAATATTGGCAAAAATGCCATGGCTGCACCCATTGTCATATTTTGAAGCGATTCCATTGACGAAGTCATCAATATTTTCAAATTTCTGCCTGTATCCCTTAATCCATCAAGGGTTTTGCCAAAAGAATCTTTTATTCCTCTACGTTCGGTAGACGGTTCTATTTTAGGCAGTACAAAGAAAGCTACTAGTAAGGCAATCATTCCTAAGATTCCACAAATTAAATAAGCATTGTGAAAATCACTGATAGTATAATCTTGTCCCTTGGCCAGAGAGTATAATAGCCAGCCGCCAATTACGCCTCCCAGAGCATTAGTCCCGATTTTTATCAAGGAGAAAATTGACAGATACTTCCCCTTTTCTTTACCAGCAATATTGGCAACCACTGCATTTGCTACCGGCCCGTATATCGAGGTAGCCATTCCGTGAATAATTCTTATGATAATAAGAATCCAGGCTAGAGCTACGAAATAATAACTAAAGGGCATAACGGCAAAAAGGAGCGCACCAAAAAGAAGCATCCTCTTTCTGCCAATGTAATCAGACAAGGCACCTGAAGGGGCTTTTAAGAAAATACCGGTTACCGTGGATGCTCCGACTATTATACCTATTAGTGAGAGGGGGGCTCCCAAATACAAGGCAAAAAGTGGTAACAATGGCGTTCTGGCGACGTTGTAGCTCAATCTTGCCGAAAAATCTACTAATGAAATATTAATGAATGAACGCCATTTGCTCATAATTACTTCACCTTGCTCTATAACTGTTTCTTGAAATAAGAATACAGTGTATCTGCTTCTCTAACGAGTAACTGGATCTTTTCCAACATGGTTTGAGGGCAGCTTTATTGACCAAGTTTAGATTTGCAGTAGGCGTACAGGGCGTCGTAAACAGGGAACTGCTTCTCCAGAATCTCGAAGTCATCACTATAGATTAGTCCGAATCCTCTAGCGATTGCCTCTAGCCCATCTGCTTCCGGTGCGGTAGCACGGTCTTCCCTGACATCAGCCGCATGTACTACTTTGGCTACTCCCAGTAGAGCCGGATCCGTCAACTCGTACTTCTTAATGATGCTCTCAAAGCTGCATCTGCCCTCGTGGTGATCGAGTTCAGCCTGACCCCTGGCGTCGAAAGGGGTAGCTCCTTCACGCTTGGCTCTATCCATCACCTCGTCAGGTGGGGCGAAGATGAACTCGGCATCTGCATCGACGAACCTCTTGATGAGCCAGGGACAGGCCACCCTATCCACATGCACATGCTCCCGTGTTATCCATTTCATAAAGCACCTCCTTCAAATTGTCGTTGATATTACAGGGTCCGCCTAATCGGCTTTGTTCTTGACCTACACGATAATATATCATATATACGATTCAGCAAGTTCGAAATACCTCTTGGCAACAGCTAAGAGTCTCTCCTTTTCCTCCTTTGAGATATAAGGGTCGTCGAGCTTAAAGCTCTCCACCTTGCCCCGCACATAAGCCCGGTAGCACTTGTAGAAATTGAGTAGCTCCAGTAACTGGCTATCCCGGCTCTCAGCTACATAGGCGTTGACCAAGCTACGTGATAGGTCGGCTCGCCCGTAGTGGTCTAAGTCCATAGCCAGGAAGGCAACCTCCGAGGCGACATCGCAATATCTGAACCTATCGTTAAATTCTATACAGTCGTAGATGCAGATGTCGTCGGTGAAGCAGATATGGGCGGCATGAAGGTCTCCGTGGCAGTCCTTTATCCTGCCATCGGCTATCCGCTTGCCAAATAGAGGGGCATTTTCCTCAATAAAGCCGTCAGTGTAATCCTTGATACGCTGATACTTTTCTCTTGAAAGGGTAGTTCCTATGTATTTTTTGGTCTGGTCAAAATTCTCGTCAGTGTTCTGGGTGATGGCTTTAATTTCACCAAAGGTGCTGATATTGGCGTTGGTCTCCGCCTTTCGGTGAAACGCCACCAGTTTTTGTGCCACCCTGGTTATCATTTCCGGTGATACCTGGTTATCACCAAGCAGCACATCCATCATTGCTTGCTGGGGGAGACGGCGCATCTTTACCGCATGCTCTATAACTTCCCCTTTGCCGGCTACCAAGATAGCCCCTCTATCTCGGGTTATGGGCACCACCCCTAGATAGACCTCAGGGCAGAGACGGCGGTTAAGCTCAACCTCCCGCTGGCAATAGAACTGGCGCTTTTCCAAAGAAGTATAGTCCAGGTAGCCCAGGTTTACCGCTTTCTTTACCTTATAAACAAATTCATCGGTGAGGAAGACGAATGACATCTGGGTCTGCACCAGCTCTATTTTCCCTGGAGCCTGGGGATAGGCTTGGGGCTCTAATAGGGCTCTAACCATTTCCGGCAGCATTAGAGTTTACTTCCTTTTAGCCCTTGTTGTGAGAATTTTTATCAACCCCACCCCCCATTTTTAGGTGTCTTTCTTCCCACCCGGCCCACCCTCAGGGGCTTCGCCCTTAAATTCCCGCTTTTGGTGGGAATGAGACGCCTTAGTAAACAAAGTCCCCGGCTAAAACTCAAGCTTCAGGGTCACTATCTCAAAGGGTTTTACCTCAAGCCTGAATCGGGTTCCTTCAAATGGCAGTTCGCCTTCTTCTCTTTCCAGTAAATCCACCAGTGTCAATCTTTTAATGGCTCTGAATAGCTCCACCTCAGCCTGTGTAACCTCTCCCGTGGTCTCAAAGAAGCGCAGGATAACGCCGTCGCTGTCTTCGGCTTTCTTCAGGGCGGAGAAGATGAGGTTATGGGGCGAAAGCTTTAGAAAAGAGTATTCTGAGGGTAAATCTCCCTTGGCATTAGCCTGGATGGCGGTGGGCAAATGGTGAAAATCCTGTGCCTGTTTATACATCTCAGCCTGCCGCCAGTCTCCATCATGGGGTTGGACGGCGTATTCAAAGGTATAGGACTTCAGCTCCAGGGCATCCGGGGTGGGGACTAAAGGTCCGGCTATGCCATCGGCGGAGAGTCCGTAGACCCCCCGGAAAAGGGTGATGTAGGCAGCGGTGCCCACTTTTTCCACCGCCGGTAGTCCCTTGTTCATAAAGGTTATCCCTCGTGTCCCATCGCTTACATCAAACCAGCTCAGAAAATTAGGTATCCCCGATGGTTTGGCTCCCTCGTCTCTGGTGAAGAACTCGGTTGGCTCGGGAATAACCCCAAATTGTGTCTCCCGAAAGCAGACGTTCCTGTCTATCATGGTATCAAACTTAACCCTCAGCCTTATATTGGGGTATTTATTATCAATTCTGGTAATAAATTCCAGGCGGGGGATATCGCTATAAATCACCACCTCTTTGCTGATATCCAGCGTTTTATACTTGTAAATTATGGGGGGGAACCTTTTCTGTAGTCTGTAAGGCCAGGTGAGGCAGTAATACTCGTTTTCAAAGATTACTTTTACCCTTGAGCCTTCCTCCTTTATGCGGAAGCCTTTGGGCTTGAAACTTCCATATTGTATGCCTTCGCCTGATTCGCTCTTTATCAACTCAGGGGAGAACCTAGTGCGATGATAATAGAGGTCGCCAACCTCATCCTCAATAATAATCTCATTTCCGCTTAGTAACCGATTTCCAGCTTTATCGGAGACCTCAATTATCCCGGTTTTATCATCTACTTTTAGCTTGAAAAATGGCGTTTCTATCTCATTGCCTTCAATTTTTATCCTATCCGATGGCTTCTTTTTTAGGGGGACAGACTTATACACCTTATAGCCCAGCGGGGGGACATCAGCAATAAAACCGCCCTTGGCTGATTCAACCCAGTTCTTTGTCGGCCAGGGGAGGGGGTTGAACACCGCTGTCCCTTTACCTTTGGTGTTTATTTTTCCCGCTATGTAGATTAAAGATTCGGTCAGGATTTGGCTGAGTTTGCTTTTGAGAAAGGCAAAAATCTCCCTTACCTCTTCATAAATTTCATCCACGCCGCAGCCGGTGATTACATCATGGAAGGCAAGGAACAGGGCTTTTCCCCACGCCTCCCGGAACTCGTCGGTTGGATATTCAGCGCCAAGAAGCCAGGCGATGGTGGCAAAGGTTTCAGCGGTGATGAGCAGTCCTTCGCATTCCCTGGTGCCCTGCACTATCCAGGTCCGACTGGAGCATACCTGGGGGAAGACAGCAACCAGTTCGTCATCGTATAACTCGCCTTCTATTACTTCAAACCTTTTGCTGGAGCTTTCCAGTGCCTGGAAGAATTCCTTTGGGGTGGCTATCTTCATCTGAATGTCGGGGTGGGTTCGGTTCCACTTCTTTACTGCCGGGATGGTTTCAGGCTGTGGGGGCATGGAGCCGCTGCCGCAGGGCATCAAGATATTGGGGGTGGAGGCATATTTATTAAGCTCAGCAAATGACTCTTCCCATTTATCAATATCCAGCCCAGCCCGGTAACCCAGGGGGAACCAGTGAGTCAGGATGGTGGTTCCATCCAACCCCTTCCACAGGAATTCGCTCTCCGTAATTTCTGCCCGGGCACCCCTTCTGAAAGCGAGCCATTTGTACCCCGCTTTCTTATAAATTTGAGGAAGCTGAGCATTCATGCCGAAGCTATCGGCGGCCCAGGCCACGGGCACCTCAATGCCAAATTTCTGCTTACAGTATCTTTTGCCAACCAGGATATCCCTTACCAGCACCTCACCAGTGGGAAGCATAGCATCCGGCATAAGGTATTGCCCATCGACTATCTCGCATTTGCCCTCCTTTATCATTTTCGTGATGCGTTTGGAGATGGGAGGGTTCCTTTTCTCCATCTCTTTGAGCAGGAAGGTTTGCTCCAAGCAGAACTTAAATTCCGGTTTCTTCATCAGCCTTAAAGCTTGCTCCAGAATGGCTTCATTTATCTTGAGATATTCTTCCTTGGAGAAAGCCCAAGCCACATCATAATGAGTATGTGGGACAAGATAAGCCGTTGGCATCTTAACCTCCGTCTGAGGGAATTATACTATAATTTGGGGGATTCGGTGGCTAGCCAGTCTTGCAGCTCCTCCAGCACCTGCTGGTGGTTGGTTCTGGTGACGGTTACCAGATTTACTTGAGGCTGGCGCTTGATAGCATCGGCACATGGGTGGGGGCTGAGCATAATAGTTCCCAGCAGCCTCTTCCTGCTGTTAAGTATGTTTAACACCGCTTCCCTGAATTTAGCCGAGAATAGCTCCATCTTGCCAATTTCGTCAATGACCACTAAGTCGCACTTCTTGATTGCCTGGTTAATGGCAGAAACTCCTACCTTATCCAGGCTTTCAACGTCAACACCATACTTGCTTACCCGATGTGGGCTGTGGAAATAGAGGTGAGCCAGTACCGCAGTTTGTCCATCCAGAGTAACCAGCCTGAAGCCCTGTCTTACCCCCTGGCTTTTTATTTCCTCGGTATAAAAGCCGCCGGCCTTGCCCTTCATCTCGGCTATGGCTTGCTTTATAATTGTGGTCTTGCCTGTTCCCGGCTGCCCGGTGAGCAGATAGACTTGCTTCATCGGCTTTTACCGCCTTGGGGTTCTGCCTGAGCTTTCTTTTTCAGCTTCTTTCTCTGGCGCCTGTGTTTTAGGGCAGCTACCCTTTTTCTCTTGTTCATGGTTAGTAATATAACCTAAATCGGCTTGTCTTGCCACCTTAAGCTTGGTGAGAGTAGACCTGGACGAACCTGGCGAAAGAGCGGTCGTAGGTTTTCTCCACCTCAGGTGGGAACACGCAAGCGGGAAGCTCGTCAAACTGAAGATGGTAGGCAATGCAGTCACAGCACTTGCCTTTTCTGGAGCACGGCTCGTAGGTGCAGGGGCATTTGGCTTTATTGGCTTCAATCTGGCATTCCATTTAGTAGGTTTTCCCTCCCGTTGAATCGTTTATCAACCTCACCCCCTTTATCCCCCTCTCCACTCTTGGAGAGGGGGAAGAGATTTTGGAGAGGGGGCAAAGCCCCCTCTCACTACACTCCCCCTTCCCTCAACAAATACTAAGGGAAGGGGGTCAGGGGGATAGGTTCCTAAAAATCTTACCCATAAACAATTCAATTATATATAGCGTTTTCTTATCTTTGCCGATAGTTCAGCCAGCAGTTCAAGGGCTCGGCCGGCGGCGTCGGTGGTATTTAGCGGTGCCAGCCCGCAACTGGGGGTAAGCAGCCCTTGCTCTATCAGTTGCTTGAAGGGGACGCCCTTTCTGGTGAAGGGCGCCATTGCTTCCTCAAGGCGGTCTTTTAGGCTGGCGGCGGTCTCTTTGGCTAGCAAGAGTTCGTCATTTGGCACAATTCCCCAGGCAATATTGCCTTTTCTGTCCAGGAAGCTTTTTACTTCCGAGGGATAGAGGCTCAGCGACTGAGCATAGTTGTAGGCGTCAAAGCTGAGGATATCAATCTTGGTGCTGAGTAACACTGACCAGTCGGTGTTGCCGCAGCAGTGGACTCCTTTTAGCCCGCCGATGCCGCCCAAGACCTCGTCCAGCAGGCTGACGACCTTTTCTTTGGACAGGGGCACTGAGACCGAGCCGAAGGAAGCCATATACGGCTCGTCAACGAAGATAATGGTGTTCTTAGAGATTTGGCTTAGCTCCTTTTCCTGCCAGCCTGCTTTTAGCCGGAGAAATTTAGCCATGGCATCAGCCAGAACATCGTCATAGATTATAGCCTTGCCTTCGTTGTCGGCGACGGTTAGCCCCCAGGTGACCGGTCCGGTGACTTGACCTTTGACCGCCAGTGGCGACAGGTTGGTCAAACCTAAGAAGCTGTGGAGACCGGCGGCATAATCAGGGCTGATGGGGTATTTATCAACATCGTTGTCCAGATAGGCGGCATAGAGCTTTTCCAGCGGCTTGTCCAGGTCCTGGGAGCGGTCAACATAGAGGCTATCGTCTTTGAGGACGGCTCCAGGGAAGCCCTGGCTGAACTGGGCGTACATATTCTCCTTGAAGGAGCGCTTGGGTAGCTGGGGCCAGGCGGGAATGTCTTTAAGGTGGTGGCTGACCAGGGCGCATGCCTCCGCTGGGTCGGTGTGGGGCATACTGCCAATAATCGTTGGCAGGCAACCAAATTCAATCATCAATCTCCTTTTAAATATTTGCCAATTAGCAAGTTTAGCTTCTGCTTCTGCTCCGGAGGCATAAACCTGGGGGCAGTAACAAAGGCTGCCTTCAGCGCCGTAGCACAGTCACAACGGCGCTCCTCAGGTATTCTGTTGACCGCCAGCCTGATGATTCTCTTGATGGTATCGGCGTTCTGGCGCAGGATGTTCAAGATGACGTCAACAACGAGGGGTTCGCTTTGCTCCTGCCAGCTATCGTAGTCGGTAACGCCGGCGATAATAGCGTAGCAGATTTCCGCCTCCCGTGCCAGCTTGGCTTCGGGCAGTGCCGTCATGCCGATAATGTCAGCCCCCCAGGAGCGGTAGAGCCTTGATTCGGCTTTGGTGGAGAAGGCGGGACCCTCCATAACTACATAGGTGCCTTTGGGGTGGACACTAGCCCCTGTCTCTTTGGCCGCCTCAAGCAAAATCTGGCTTAAGACGGGGCAGAAGGGCTCGGCAAAGGGGATATGGACGACGATGCCCTCGCCGAAGAAGGAGTTCGCCCGGCTCCGGGTGCGGTCGATTAGCTGGTCGGGGATAACCAGGTCTCCGGGTTTTATTTTCTGTTTGAAGCTACCCACGGTGTTAATGGCAATAATCCATTCCACCCCCAGCCCCTTCAGGGCATAGATGTTGGCTCTATAGGGGACTTCGGTGGGGGAGATGCGGTGTCCTCTGCCGTGGCGGGGCAAAAAGGCGATGCCAATTTCTCCCAGCCTGCCTATGGTTATGGTATCGCTGGGCTTGCCGAAGGGGGTATCTGGATTAACCTCTTCAATATCGGTCAGCCCCTCAATATCATACAGCCCACTCCCGCCGATAACGGCTATTTTGGCGTTTGGCATTTAGGTTGTCTCCTTATGAGGTATTGTTGCTAGGGTGCAGGACTTTCCCACCCAAGCCGCCATTTGAAAGAGTCGTTCACCTCTGGATGATGATGTTCCTGTGCCTGTTGTTGTAGGAACTTGAGAGCCTCTACAAACCTATTGGTATCTAACTCTATCTCCAAGTCTTTCTCAATTGCATACCCACACTTGCGACAAGTAGCCTTAACCTTCATAGTGCCTCCTTGATTATTTTGGTTTAACGTTACCAAAGGCATCAATACGGTCTTTTTCTTGAATTTCGGGGAATTCTAACTCACCGGCTATCACGTATATTTTGTCTTCCTTGGCGGCTTTACTTATCTTGAAGGGCAAGCGCGTTTGATAGAGCGGTTTTTGTGTGCCGTAAGAAAAGATGCTTTGATAATCGCATACAAGATAATACGTTTTATTTTTCTCTAGATTTGCAATGTTATAAGGGCGAAATTTAATAGGGGGATCATCCTTCTTTAGGTAAGTTTGTCGGATACTGTGAAGGCTATTATCTTCATTATCCACTATTGAGCTTACTACCTCTATAGCGGGGGTATTTCCCACACTTGATATCTCAAAATGAGCAAAATAATCTTGATTATTACCTACCCAAACGTCTTTTTCATACAAAGCCTTCTGAATTATTATTGGTCGTGAGGCCACAACTGTTTGCTCTCTCGTCTCTTCAGCTATTTCTGCGCTGGCTCTAGCCTGTTTTTCTGTGAAGGAAGCATAGACCGCTGTAACCGCAATTAACCCGATGGTAAGAATTACTTGTGCCAAGTCCGCTGATTCTAAATCTTGAGCACGAAAGATTAGAAACACAGCGACGGCAAGACCTAAAATCAAGAGGATGGCAGTAATCGGACTAGTATCTGAACGTTTTCTACGTATTGTTCGTACTACTTCGATTATGAAATATATTAGGACTAATATACTGAGCACGAAGATAATTGTTATTAAATTTGCAGAAAGCCAATCACTTATTGCCATTCCATTCCCTCCCACTTCAGCTTAATATAAACCTTAACCCTTTGGGGGAGAGGTTCAGGAGAGGGGGCGAAGCCCCCTCTCCCCACACTCCCCCCTTCCCTTCATAAATTCCCAAGGGAAGGGGGTCAGGGGGATAGGTTTCTAAAAATTTCCTTTATCCCCTCCCCAAAAGGCTGTCTTATTATACCACTCTCAGTGATGATGGCGGTTATATAGGGGTGGGGGGTAACATCAAAGGCGGGGTTGGCAACATCAACGCCTTCGGGGGCAATGCTTATTCCCTGAATACGGGTTACCTCGTCAGAACTTCTCTGCTCAATGGGAATTTCAGCCCCTGAAGCCAGCGAGGGGTCAATGGTGGTGGTGGGGGCAGCAACATAAAACGGGATATTGTGCTCCTTAGCCAGCACCGCCAGAGTGTAGGTGCCTATCTTGTTGGCGGTATCGCCATTTAAGGCAATCCGGTCGGCGCCGACAATAACGCAGTCAACCTCCCCCCGGCTCATAAAATAGCCAGTCATGGAGTCGGTGATAAGGGTGAACGGGATGCCAGCCTTGTTTAGCTCCCAGGCGGTGATTCGTGCCCCCTGGAGGAGGGGGCGGGTCTCGGTGGCGAAAACCCTGAGCTTTTTGCCCCGCTCCCAGGCTTTTTTGATTACTCCAAAGGCGGTGCCGTAGCCGGCGGTAGCCAGGGCGCCGGTATTACAGTGGGTCAGGATGGTAAAGCCATCTTTTAGTAACTCGGCGCCAAGCTGGCTCAGCCTTCTGGTTGCCTCAGCCTCTCCAGTATGTATGGCGATGGCTTCATTGACCAGGGCTGTTTTAATCTGGTCTACGTTTTTGCCCGACTCCGACGCTCGCCCCATTCGCTCCAGGGCGCGGAACAGGTTTCGGGCGGTGGGTCGGGTAGAGGCAATGGTCTGGATGATGGCTTGGAGTTTTCGCAAGAACTCAGTTTTAGCTGTAGCTTTGATTTCCAGGGCGCCTAAAGCCACTGCATAGGCTCCAGCTACTCCAATGGCCGGAGCGCCCCTGATTTTCAATTCTGCGATGGCTGAGGCTATATCCTGATAGCGGCTAAGCTCCAGATAGACCTCTTCTTGGGGAAGCCTGGTCTGGTCCAGGATTCTTACTCTATTGCCAAGCCATTCAATAGCTTTCATAAACGTCTAGCTTCGCATACTCCTCCTGAATAGAATGACGCCAAGGGCAAAGATAGCCACTGCCCAGCCAACGAGGAAGAAGAAGTCATAGCTTATTGCCTCCAGCCCTACTCCCCGGATGAGGATTGCCCGTGAGGCCTCAATGGTGTGGGCAAAGGGGAAGGCATTGGCAAAAGTCCTGAGATATGAAGGCATCAGCTCTATTGAAAACCAGCAGCCGGAGAGTGCAGCTAAGGGCATGGCGAAAAGCCAGCAGAGGGGCTCTGCCTGATTTTCAGTCTTGGTCAGGGAGGCGACAACCATGCCAATGCCAATACAGCACAGGCTGGTCAGCAGAAAGACGAAGAAAGCCAGAAACGGGTTGCCTGTCATATTGAGACCGAGTAGCCAGGTAGCTAGCATGATTATTATTATCTGGGCGGCAGCTAGCAGGACAAGACCCAGAGAGTAGCCTAAGATAAAGTCTATCGGCCGAGTCGGCGTAGTCAGCAGGCGGGCAAGCATCCCCTTTTCCTTATCGCTGACCATGGTTCTGGCAGCGGTAGGTATTATTATCAGTATGCCGAAGACTATTATCCCCGGACCAATAAAGTCCATATAGTCTATCTCGGTTTCTATGTAGATAGGCTCAGCGTTAATGGTTATTGGTACCTCTATCTGGGCAAAGGCGCGGGTGGTGGCATTGATGATGGTAACTATCTGCTCCGATACCATAATGTCACTTTCGTCATAGGTTATATTCAGGGTGATATCGGCTTTATCACCCTGCCAGTTGCTGTTCACCTGCTGGCCGAAACCGTCGGGGATAACAATATAGGCTTTAAGGTCGCCGAACTTGAGGTCTCTGAGGGCG
This sequence comes from Dehalococcoidales bacterium, assembly GCA_023129255.1. GTDB lineage: Bacteria > Chloroflexota > Dehalococcoidia > Dehalococcoidales > BS750m-G39 > JAGMCH01. The sequence goes on along the minus strand of JAGMCH010000029.1, from coordinate 3,565 downwards.
GTGGCGGTATCATCATAGGTGGAAACCTCAAGCACCGGCACCTGTGCCAATGCTTCATCAACGAAGGCTTGCGATAGCGGTGTATTGTCCTCATCTATGACGCCGATAGCGTAATTCGGAGTCTCGTCGCCGCTAAAAATGGCGCCGAAAAGCAGCATAAACACTAAGGGGAACCCCAGGAGGAAACCCAGCGCCAGTGGGTCTCTATATGTTTCTTTAAGATTTCTGCTGGCTAAGGCTAATAACCTCATTCTCTTAGTTCCTTTCCTGTTATGTTTAGAAAGACATCATCTAGTGTTGGCTCTTTCGTATAGGCAGAGCTGACCGTAACCCCGGAGATGTGCAGGAGGTCAACGATTTCCTGGAAGCCAAGCTGTTTATCGCTGATTACCATGGTATCCTCGGTTACCTCTACCTCGGCATATCTGGTTCGCATTTCACTTATGACTTTCTGGGTAAAGTTCTGAGCATGGATAACTATGGTGTGCTTTTCCAGTATGTCCAGTAGGCCTGTTTTGAGTTCCCTGCTGGTGCCGAGGGCAACGATTTTGCCCTCATCCATAATGCCTATGCGGTCGGCAAGAAAATCGGCCTCATCCATATAGTGGGTGGTGAGCAGAATAGTCTTTTCCTTCTTTAGCCTGATAATGTATTCCCATATTGCTCGCCTGGCTTGAGGGTCAAGACCCAGAGTGGGTTCATCCAGGAATAGAACCTTAGGGTTGTGAATCAGCGCCATCATTATGTTGAGCCGTCGCTTCATACCACCGGAGAATTTTCTCACCTGGTCTTTAGCCCGTGCCTCAAGCCCCATTGTTTCCAGCAGCTCCTGCGACCTGCTCTTCAGCTCCCTGGTATCTATGCCGTGAATCTTGCCTATCAGGACGAGGTTTTCCTGGGGGTTAAGGTGCTCGGAGATAACCGTCTCTTGGGGTGAGACGCCGATGGTCTCCTTAATCTTAAACGGCTGCTTGAGGATGTCATAACCCAGTACTTGGGCAGTGCCGCCGCTTGGTTTCAAGAGGCAGCACAGCATATTGATGGTAGTGGTTTTGCCAGCGCCATTAGGACCAAGCAGGGCAAATAGTTCTCCCCGCTTAATATTAAGGTCGATGCCATCTACTGCTACCAGACTGTTGAACTTCCGGGTCAGATTGAAAGTCTGGATAGCGAAGTCGTCACCCGCCTTGGCTCTTTTTACATTTTGTGAGGTCATTCCTGCCTCCTTTCCCATGTTAGGGTTATAATAGCATGTTTTTCGTTTATGGTGTAAGGCTTTGGCTTTTTCTGGGCTGGTTTAAATGTTTATCTATAGCGTCGACCCCACCCCTCCCCCCGTTTTTAATTTATGTCTGTTTTCCCACCCTAACCCACCCTCAAAGGCTTCGTCTCTAAAACTCTCCAGACCCCGCCGGGATTATTTACTAATTGGGGGGCTGAGGGGGGCTAAAGGAAAGTTTAAGAGAGGTGAAACCTCTATTGGGTGGGAGGGTGGGAAGAAAAACAAAATTCTTGACACAGCTTGTCGGGGCAAAGTAAACTTCTTGATATGACTGAGGCTTCATCGGGCATAGAGAAGTTAAAGAGCAAGATTGGGGTGGAGTGGCAGCCCAGGGAATATGAGATTGGGCGGGAGATGATACGGCGGTTCGCCCGAGCCGTGGGCGACCCCAACCCCCTGTGGCAGGATGGCGCTATTGCTCCCCCGACCTTTATTCTGGCTATCGGCTTTGAGCAGTTTGTCGACGACTTAATGTCCTTAGCCCCCTTTAACACGGTGCTTATGGGTGGCACTGAGCTTGAGTGCTATCAGCCCATCGGGCTGGGCGATGTGATAACGACTATTTTCAAAATCAGCAACCTTCGTGAGCGGCAGGGTAAGATGGGCAGGATGGCGTTTATGACCTTTGATAGCAGCTATAAGAATCAAAAACAGGAGCTGGTAGCCAAGTGCCGCCAGATGATTATCGGCTATTAGTATGACTGAGCAGCTCTATTACCAAGATGTCGCCGTGGGCGGTGAAATCACCCCCCTGGTCAAACAGCCGACCACCATGCAGTTGGTGATGTGGGCTGGGGCATCAGGTGACTATAATCCTATTCACTATGATAAGGACTTTGCCCAGAGCCGGGGGCTTTCTGGCGTCATCGTTCCTGGTCAGCTAATAGGCGCTTTCCTGGGACAGCTAATGACCGACTGGATAGGGGAGGGGGGCAGTCTCAGGAAGCTGAGTTGTAGTTATAAGGGTATGAACTACCCCGGCGAGGCTGTTACCTGCAAGGGTAAGGTGACCAAGAAGTATGTCCAGAATGGGCAACACTTTGTGGAGTGTAGCCTGTGGGCAGAGAATCCGAAGGGTGAGAAGACAGCCTCAGGTAAGGCTATGGTCATTTTGCCCTCCAGAGGCTGATGATAATCAGACAGATAGGAAAGGAAGGCTAGACCAATGGCTGCTAGGTTAAAGGATAGGGTAGCCGTAGTTACCGGCTCGGGACAGGGAATCGGTAAAGCAATCGCTGTAGCTCTGGCTAAGGAAGGGGCTAAGGTGGTGACTAATAACCGCCGTCCCGGCACTGAGGGCGGAGACGCTGAGACCGCCGCCAAGGAGATTGAGGCTCTGGGTGGTCAGGCGGTGCCCTTCTTTGGCAGTGTCTCTGAGTTTGACGTGGCCGAGAAGATAATACAGACGGCAGTGGATAGCTTTGGCAGGGTGGATATTCTGGTGAATAACGCCGGTGCCGACGCTCCCCGTATGGTTTGGAATATGACTGAGGAGGACTGGGATAGGTGTGTGGACTCCTTCCTTAAAGGCTCTTTCAATTGTACCCGGTTTGCCTGTGGCTTGATGAGGGAGCAGAGGTGGGGACGGATAATAAATACTACCTCTACTGCCTGGCTGGGCACGGTGGGGCACTGCAATTATGGTGCGGCTAAAGCCGGGCTCGTTGGTCTAACCAGAGCAGTGGCCAGGGAGATGGGCAGGTATGGGGTAACCTGCAATGCCTATGCCCCAACCGCCGCCACCAGATTTACCCTTAGCGATGAGATAGTGGCTGGTTTTAAGAAGAGATATGAGGCAGGGCTTATGACCAAGGAGCGGTATGAGGAATTAACCAATCCACCGAGTCCGGAAACAGTAACTCCGCTAATCGTCTATCTGTGCACCGACGAGGCGGCTGATATAAATGGGCAGGTGTTTGATGTTACCGGGGGCAGTATTGCTATTTACTCCGAGCCGGTAAAGAAGAAGTCCATCGTTAAAGAGGAAGGGCTGTGGACGGTGGAGGAGTTAATGGACCAGGTGCCTAAGGTACTGCTGGAGGGATATAAAAACCCGGCACCACCCCAGCCAGCTAAGTAGAAATTTGGTGACCCTGTCCCCTCCCCATTTAACTTATGTTTTTCTTCCCACCCTGCCCGCCCTACAGGGGTTTCACTCCTAAAACTCTCTAATTTTTGGGGGGAGGGGAGAAAAAGTAGCCGCCGACCCTAGAGGGTGGTGGGTGGGAAAAGAGCTAAAAGGGTTGGGGGGAAGCTTCGCCCCTTTAAGACTCCTCTTGTTTA
>JAGMCH010000028.1 GCA_023129255.1 Dehalococcoidales bacterium | reverse complement strand
CCGTCCTTTTTCAGGCTTCCGTATGGGGTGAAGCCGCATTTTCGGAAGCACTTTTGCGCCCTGGTGTTTGAATTAAGGGTCTTCAGGTAGATTCGGTTGAGCTTTGTCTGGCGAAAAATACGATTGACCAGGGTGGTTACGGCATCAACACCATAGCCCTTGTCCCAGTAACTACGGTTGCCAATCATGATACCTAGCTCGGCTTCATCCTTGTTCTCATCGATGGCATAATATGTGCAGTTGCCAATGTGCTCGCCCTTCAGGGTTTCTATGGCGAACCGATGTCTAAATGGTGAAGGGTAATGCAATTCGCTGGCATAGTCTGATAGATACTGAGGGAAAGTAGTGGTTGACAGTGGAGCAGCGTCAAGTTGGGCTAGCTCGGCGTCTGTTTGCCAGGCATAATCATCTGGGGCGTCGGCTAATCTTTTTTTTCGAAGCTTAATCTTATTGCCAACAATCATGTCACCCTCAATAGTTTCAAATTCGGAAGGATAATGGGCCTTCCCCAGCCTCTATCTCGTATAGGGCTTGCTCCGCCGCCTGCTGAATTACCTCACTGGGGTTATTCAGGCACTGCTCAAGGCAGTTTTTAGCCTCAGGACCACCTAGCTTACCCAGCGCCTGGATGGCAGCTAGCTGAACATCAATATCGGAGTCGGTAATAAGCTCTGCGAGGTATGGGGCTGCCTCTTTCTCCCCCAACTCACCGCATGCCCCGGCGGCTTCATAGCGTATCTCGGCATCAGCGCTGGCTAGCTCCTTTAGCAGGATTGGTAGCCAGGAGTGGTTACAGCTCTTACCCATAGCGGAAAGAGCGCTGGTTCTCTCTTTGGGCTCGCTACTTTGATAGGCTTTGACAATGGCTTTCTCCGTCTGGGGCAGGCTTAATGGAGCTGCCGCCTCTAGAGCACGGCGTTTGACTTCTATGGGCTTGCTTTTATCATCGATTACGGTGAGTAAAGCCTGGCATACCTTTGATTTATGGCTGGGGCGCAGCTTTTTAAGCTCGGCTAGCATGGCAAACTTGCCCAGGGCGGTTGCCGCCGTCGCCTGGACTTTCTCCGAGCTATCTTGCTCCAGTAGCTCGATTAGAGGGTCAATCAGCGATGCCTCCTCGCTTTCCCACAGACCTTCAATAGCCTTGCTCCGCACCTCAGCATCTTGGTCCTTTAGCTGACTCTTGAAGATGCTGTCAAAGTCGAGCTCAAAGTTATCCTCGGCTAGCTCGACCAGGCGATACATAATTTGCCTCTGCCGTTTTGGCTCAATGGCTGCCCATGCCTGTTCAAAAAGCGCCAGTTCTTCTGAGTTTAGGTTTGATAGTTCGGCTAGCCTTGAATTGAGCAACGGCTTATCACTGTTACCCAGGTCGGCAATGGTCTCCTCGATGGGCAATGACATAGCTGCTCCCTATTGCTATTCCTCCTCTTCCTCTCCGTATTCCCAGATAGGTCGGGTAAAGTGGTCGATATACTCTCCCATCGCTTCAGCCGTAATCTGTTTCATCCTATCTGCGGTCTCCTCAGCTACCTGAGCCAGCTCGGAGACGTCAATTTCGATTCCTAGCATCTTGGTCAGCACCTTAAGCACAGCCAGGGCAGCCATAGGATTCTGGACTCGGGTAGCATACATTGGCACCTCGCCCAAAAGACAGATACCCTCAATTCCCCTCTCTTTGGTTACACCCAGCAGTAACCCGTTCAATCCGGCGATTTGCAGGTTGCCCCTTTGCACCAAATCGTATTTCTCCAAATCCTCAGTCATGTGCTGGCTGGTGGCCACCCCCCACACCCTGGGCGGCTCGGTGTGGTGGATGCGGCTCAGAGCGGCGGCACAGGTATATATCCTCTTAGCCTGAAACCTCTCGGCGACATCAAGGACGCAATTAGCCAGCTCGTATCCCTTGGTTAGGGGCTGGTCCTCACCGATAAATAATATTATATCACTTCCCCCGCCTTTGTTCTTCCAGTAGTAGAACTGGCTCTGGGGGAACTGTGGTTCCTCCACTATATTGTCCTTGGCTACTACCCCGATGGCATCAAAGAAATAGGATGGTTCAATTTCGCCCAGTTCTTTAAAATCCAGCTTCCTCAGTAGATAGGTGGCGACGATGATAGACACGTTGCCGATGCCGGGCCAGGAAGCCAGCATATTGGGCGATTTGAGTTTTGGTCGGGCATAAAGCTTAATTAAATCATTCATTAGGTGACCCTATCCCCTTTATCCCCTTCCCCTTGACAAGGGGAAGGGGAAGGTTTTTTATGAGAGGGGCTTCGCCCCTCTTTACCCTTCGGAATTTATTAGGTTCATTCCTCCGCATTTGGCATCGTTTCTCATATTTCTTTACTGCCTTTATAATATCACTTAGCCTAACTGGCTTAAATCCAGTAACATCAACACTAACATTTATTGTCTTATAATCGTAATTTATAAACGGCCATTTATCATGAACATGTCCATGAATCATCCATCCAACCCAATCCTCCCTGTTTTGTGGAAAATGTGATAACTTAAAATACAAATTGTCTACATGAATCACTGTTTCATTAAAACCTTTTGGATCATGATTTCCTTTAAAAAATTCAATATGACCTTTTAATTGCTTAAACCAAAAATTATACCAGAAAGTACGTCCTTTAGGTCCTTTACGAATTGTCATATCACCACGAAGTGTCATATCACCTAAAAAATATACTAGACTATCCTTCTTCACTTTTTTATTATAGTTTTTAAGTATGGTCTCATTCATCTGTTCGACATTTTTAAATGGTCTATGAGCGAATCTAATAATATTCTTATGGTCAAAATGAGGGTCACTGAACAAGAAAGTATTCTTTGGATTAATTTCTGTCATTTTACCCCCCACATCAATCCACGCTTTTTATCACTTACTCGCCACCGGCAGGCGGGGGCAGTAGAGGGGTGGGGTGTTGACCACCCCACCCACCCACTCAGCCTGGCTGCCAATAGCGGTAACTTCTTTGAGAACCTGGTAGACATTGCCTGAGACCATGGTATTTTTAACCCTACCTACTATTTTACCACTTTCTACCTTATAACCTAAAAGGACATTGCCGCTGAAATCGCCGCCTAAGATATTGCCCTGTTCGGCTCCCATAAGCTGCTCAATAACCAGTCCCTCTTTTATATCACTTACCATTTCATCAAAGGTGGTCTTTCCCGGGGCGATGATAAGGGTGGTAGGGGAGGGGGTAGGCAGTCCACCACCTCTACTGCCGTTGCCGGTGCTGTTGGTGCCAGCCAGGGCGGCGGTTTGCAGGTCATAGAGAAAGTTGGCTACTTTCCCCTGCTCAATGAGGGTGGTGCGCTGGCTGGGTATCCCCTCATCATCGCAGGGGCGGCTGTGGGGGCGGTAGGCAACAGTCGGGTCGTCCCACAGCCACAGCTTGGGGTCAAACACCGGCTGACCAAGCCTATTGCCAATGGGTGAAGCCCCCTCCAGGACGGTCTTGCCGTTGAAGGCTATCATCAGGGAGGGGATTAAGGCGCTAGCCACCCCGCGGGGGGTGAATATCACCGGTAGCTGTTTGGTGGGCACTGAAGCCTGGTTCTTGGCTAGCTCTAGTTGCTTGAGCACCACCCTGGCTACCTCTCGGGGCTGGGTCAGGGGGTGGCCGGAGCTTTGAATTTCACCGACAAACAGCATATCAGTGCCCCGAATCAGGCTACCCATAATGCCCAGGCTGAAGATGCCTTTCCGGTAGCTGGCTTGCCCGCCGCGGGAATTTATAATCCGGAGTGAGATTATCTCCTTGGCTACCATCGCCTCACAGATAATATCCGGGGTATGCTCGGTAATCAGGGCGATGAGTTCTTCGCCCAGCTGACTCATTTTCCCTATGGAGGAGGACTCAACAGCCGGGTCGAAGATATCAATGTGGGGGTAGGTGGTGGGGGAGGGAAGCTCAAACTTTGCTCGCATGCCGAACTGGGCGGTCTCCGCGGCATTATCCACCAGGCTGTGGGTATCACCCGGCTCGGTAGTGGTGGCATAGCCGAGCCTGCCTTCCTTGACAATGCGTAGCGCTAGATGAGTGCTCTGCTTGGTTTGAATATGCTTGAGGCGATTAGCTTCAAATTGCACCGTGGTTTCCTCTGCGGAGACCAGGAATACCTCGGCTTCCTCGGCTACCTTTTTGGCTTGAGCCAGGATATTTTCCACTACCTACCTCCCACTAAGCACTGGCGAATTCTGATATGGGGGCTGCCGTTGGACACGGGCAGGGGCATCTGTCCACCCTTGCCGCAGCCACCGCCCTGGTTCATCTCCAGGTCGTTGCCGATGGCATCTATGTTGTTGAGGGTGGTGAACACATTGCCGGTGAGCACCACCGGCCGCAGTGCCTCAGCCAGTTTGCCATTACGAATCATATAGGCTTCGCCGGCGGAAAAGGTGAACATCTCCATGCTGGTAGTGCCGCCAAACCAGTTCTTGGCGTAGACCCCTTCCTTGATGTCGGCGATTATTTCGTCAAAGGAGGCTGAGCCCGGTTCAATATAGGTATTGGTCATGCGGACAATAGGTGGAAAGTGATAGTTGATGGCTCGGGCATTGCCGGTGGGCGCCTCGTTCATCTTGGCGGCGGTCTCTCTGGAGTGGAGCCTGCCCACCAGTTTGCCTTCCCGGATAAGGTAGGTTTTAGTTGCCGGTACCCCTTCGTCGTCGTACTTATAACTGCCTCGCAGGCCGGGCAGGGCAGCACTGTCAACGATATTAAGCTCTCTGCTGCCGAATTTCTTACCCAGAACCATAATCTGGCGCAGGCGGTCGTTTTCATAAACGAAGTCCGACTCCGAGAGATGGCCGAAGGCTTCGTGGACGAAGACGCCAGCCAGGACCGGGTCTAAGACCACGGTATATTCTCTGCCCTTTACCTGCGGGGCGGACAAAAGCTCCACGGCGTGCCTTGCCATCTCCTCCACCGGCTGGTGGAGACCCCGTATCGAGCTGAAATTGCCTCTGCTGCCCAGGCTCAGTCCCACCTGCTGCACCTCGCCGTCCTCGGCGGCGACAGCGCTCAGGCGCAGAGTGATATCGGCTCTTTCCTGCTGGATATAGCTACCCGATGAATTCAGAAAGATGGTCTTTTTGTGGCTGTCTGCGTAACCAATAACCGAGGTCTGGAGCTTGGGGGTGCGCCAGATAATGTCATTATATTCGTCCAGCAGTTGCTTCTTTTCCGACAGGGGTATAGCCAGTGGGTTTTTATCTATCTCCGGGGAAACAATATCAACTATGGGTTCTACTGGGGCTAGCTTGCTTTCTTCCCTGCCCACCAGCATCGCCTGTTTTACCGCCAGCTCTATTCTGCCGGGGAGGTCACTCAGGCGGTTAAAGCTGACGAAGCCCCAGCCGCCTTTTACCAGGGCTCGGATATTGCCGCCGACGGCGGTTGACTGACCAACGGATTCCAGTTCTCTTCCCCGGTAGGTGATGTGGCTCTTCTGGCTCTCCTCCAGGCGAGCCTCTATATAGTCGGCGCTATATCCTTTGATTGCCTCAGCTAGCTGGCGACCAACGGCTTGGATATCGGTCATGGTATGACTAGTTTACCCAGCCGCCAGTATAACTGTCAATTTATGGGGAGGAATAGGGGGGCAGTGGTTTATTTTTAGCTAATCATGAATCCTGCTCAGATACCAGCTGCCGGTGGGTATATCCCGATAGATATCACAGGCCAGACCTTTATTGGTCTTGACCCTGAAGTAATTTCTTGGAATCTCCTTCCCCCACCACTCCTCGACTACCTGCCAGCGTTGATATACCTTGGTTACACGCTGTTTCTCTCCATCTCTGGCCAGGGTTAAAGGCACACCCTGGACATTCACTGTTACCTTCAGCTCCTCCGGTTTTTCCAATAGCTTGGCCAATTCTTCAACCCCCCTTGATTTATAGCTTCCGTAAAACCCCGATTACTCTACCTTGAATTTCCACATCCTCTGGCGGGTAGTACATTGGCTCCATCTCTTTGTTGGCTGGCTGCAGGCGAATCCGACCCGCTTCATGATAGACCTTCTTTAGGGTTACCTCCTGCTCTGTCTTCAGCCAGACCGCAGCCATTTCTCCATCCTCCACCGTGCTTGTCTGCTGCACCAAGACGATGTCTCCGTCGCCAACCAGGGCATCAATCAGGGAAAAACCCTTTACCCTGAGGGCATAGATGCCTTTCTTACTCCGGGTCACCTCATCAGTTAGCTG
>JAGMCH010000027.1 GCA_023129255.1 Dehalococcoidales bacterium | reverse complement strand
GCGGCAATGGTTCCCAGCAGGGGCACTCGGGAAATCGCCTCTCGCTTTCTCTCAACAAGCTGGATGCTCCGGAACACCTCCGGGTCGCGGTGGATGTGCCCTTGGCTTTCTAGCTTATTCAGATGGTGCTGGACTACGGACGGTGTGCTGATGTTGCACCCCCGGGCAATGTCCCTGACGGTGGGGGCATAGCCCCTTTCATCAAGGAATTTGCGGATAAAGTTCAGGATGCGCAATCGGGTGCTGGGAACACCAACCATTGTTGCCTCCCCGATACATTTGTTCTTGAAACAAGTGTATCATACAATTGGCTGGTTGTCAACACATTGGCTCAATGATTGACCGCTCCACGCTATAATGCTAAAATTCGTTGGAATCGACGAATTTTTGTATTCTTCATTCTCTTGTCCTGACTCTATTCTTGAGGCTTATTGGGACAGTCTCGCGTGAGATGAGAAAGGGGTTGTATTGAGCCAGCAGGTTGCTGAGCCGCAAGTAGCCGTTAATATCAACGAGGATTATTGCAGCCGTTGCTCTATCTGTCGTTCCCTTTGCCCCTTTGAGGCGATAACCAAGGATGCCGAGAGTGGCAAAGTCGTTCTGGATATAGAGAAGTGTCAGGTGTGTGGTATCTGCTACTCCGCCTGTCCGGCTAAGGCTATCGATACCATCTACTATGACTATGGTTCTTTGCTCAAGTATCTGAAGACGGCGAAGCCGAAGTATGACAGTGATACGCTGGTTATTATGTGTAAGGGGAGCGCCCCCGACTCTGCCGGAGTAGAGAGGCTATTTGGGGTGTCAAAGTTTATCCCGCTATCTGTCCCCTGTGTTGGTCGCCTTCCTGAGGAGTTACTTCTGCAAGCCATAGCCATGGGGATAAAGAAAATTTATCTCCTTGCCTGCGATGAGAATTACTGCCGGTTTGATAGAGGAAGTTCACTCACCGGGCGCAGAATCCTGGCACTCAATCGCTTATTGGAGCAGTTGGGCTATGGCCGAGAAGCTGTAACCCTGAAACGGAATAGTCTGAAGGTAAAGGTGGACAAAGACCTGTGCATAGCCTGCGGCAACTGCGTCTTTTACTGCCCTTATCACGCCCCTAAGCTGGAAAGTCCAGGGGGAATAAGCTTTGACCTGGATGCCTGCCGCGGCTGCGGCTTATGTGTGGCTATTTGTCCGGCTATAGCCCTGGACCTGGATAATTGGGAGAGGGAACGCATCTCAACCTTGATTTCCCAGCTGCTTTCGGAGATGCGGGCGCCCAAGATTTTGGTTTTTCGCTGCCAGTGGGCAGTCTTTCCTCCTCTGGATGAGGAATCAAGCCCCAACATCCGCGCCATAGATTTGCCCTGTGCGGGCAGGGTTGATGCCTTTCACCTTTTGGAGGCTTTCCAGAAGGGTGCCGATGGCGTTTTGATTGCGGCTTGTCCTGAGGAGGATTGCCGGCAGGAAGGGGTGAGCGCTAAGGCACAGCACTGGGTGGAAGCACTAAAGCAGAGGTTAGGCCAGATAGGCTTTGGCGACAGGCTCCACTTTTGTTTTGTCGCCCGAAGACATCCTGAGCAGATGGATAAAGAATTACGGCAGTTTGGCCAGAAAATAGAAGCTATCGTTTCAGAGAGGGGAAGGAAATGATTGTAACCTCACTAAAGCCTTTGGATGAGATTTTAGATTCTATCTCCCCCTATAGCAAGATATTGATAGCCGGTTGCGACGGCTGTACCCAGCCGCCGCGGGGCTTGAGGGAGGCCAAGACCTTGAGCCAGTTGCTTGAGCTTGCCGGTAAGCTCAAGGGTAAGGATATGCAATTTAAAGTGACCACGGTGGTGAAACAGTGCGATTCCTTTTTAACCGCTTCGGCGCTCAAATCCCAGATGGATGGTGTGGAAGCGGTGCTTTCTCTAGCCTGTGGCGCTGGACCGCAAACTGTGGCTGAAATCTTTCCTGACATTCCCGTCCTGCCGGCGCAGAATTCCCACTTTGTCGGGGCGGAGGACAGGGAGGGGGGCATTCTGGAGGACAGGTGCTCCGCCTGCGGAGATTGTATCCTGGCCCTGACCGGTGGTATTTGCCCGGTTACCAGATGTGCCAAGGGATTGCTTAACGGTGCCTGTGGCGGTGCCAGGAACGGCAAGTGCGAGATGGATCCGGAGAGGGACTGCGCCTGGGAGCTTATCTACAAGCGCCTGGAAAGACTGGGCAAGTTAGACCTCCTCAAGGAGTTTCGTTCTCCCCGCAATTACCAAGCAAAGGCGTGGCGGCTCACGCCATAACCGAAGTAGAACACCGAGCCGGCTATTTCCCAGCTTGAGCAGCGGTGCCATCTGGCAACCCAATTCAATTGCACATATAGCTGGTAGTTGATATAATCAAGCAGCTATGGTTCCTGATAAACGGCAGAAAACAACCGATGATGAAAAATTAGAGCTGATGCGACATTCGGCAGCTCATGTTTTGGCGGAGGCGGTTCTGTCTATTTTCCCCGATGTCAAGTTTGGCATCGGTCCAGCTATCCAGAATGGCTTTTACTATGACTTTGACCTACCCCGCTCGCTGACCCCCGATGATTTGCCCATCATTGAGGCTAAGATGAGGGAAATAATCGCCGCTGACCTCCCATTTACCAGACAGGAGGTAACCAAGAAAAAGGCTCGTTCGCTATTTGCTGCTCAGCCCTATAAGCTGGAGCTAATTGAGGAAATCCCCGATGAGAAGGTCAGCTTGTATCGGCAGGGTTCATTCGCTGACTTGTGTCGTGGACCCCATGTCGGTTCTACCGGCGAGATAAAAGCCTTCAAGCTGGTCAATATTGCTGGAGCTTATTGGCGTGGTAGTGAGCGCCGTCCCATGCTGCAGCGGATATATGGCGTTGCTTTTGATACCGAGGAGGCTTTAGCCGAGCATCTGAAGAAACTCGAGGAGCTTGAGAACCGCGACCACCGTCGCTTGAATAAACAGCTTAACCTGTACATCGCTCCTGAGGAAATAGGTGGCGGCCTTATCATCTATGGTCCTAAGGCTGGCCGTATTCGAGCCATTGTCGAGGAGTTCTGGCGACAGGAACACTTCGCCAACGGCTATGAATTGCTCTACACACCTCATATTGGCCTTAGCAAGCTGTGGGAGACCAGTGGCCATCTGGATTTCTACAAGGAGAATATGTACTCACCTATTGATATTGAGGGACAGCAATACTATCTCAAACCAATGAATTGTCCCTTTCACATGTTAGCCTACAAAGCTCAGACACGTTCCTATCGTGATTTGCCACTGCGCTGGGCTGAACTGGGTACCGTTTACCGATATGAACGTAGTGGTGTGTTGCTCGGACTATTGCGGACACGTGGATTCACCCAGGACGACGCTCATATTATTTGCACACCTGAGCAGGTTGAGGATGAGATTGCTGAAGTATTCCGTTTTTCAATCCACATGTGGCAAGCTTTTGGTTTTGAGAAGTACAAGGTCTACCTTTCGACACGTCCGGAGAAAGCAATAGGTACGGAAGAGCAGTGGCACCAGGCTGAGGAAGCCCTGCGTAAAGTCCTTCAGGAGCAGGATGTAGCCTACGAGGTGGATAAAGGCGGTGGTGTCTTTTACGGCCCTAAGATAGATATCAAGATAGAGGATGTCCTGGGACGGGAATGGCAGATGACCACAATACAGTTTGATTTCAACCTTCCGGAACGGTTTGACATGGTCTACACAGGAAAGGATGGTCAGGAGCATCGCCCCTATATGATACACCGGGCTTTGCTGGGAGCGTGGGAGCGCTTCTTTGGGCTTTTGATTGAGCACTATGGTGGTGCCTTCCCGGTGTGGCTGGCGCCAGTTCAGGTGATGGTGATTCCGGTGGCCGACCGCCATCTGGACTATGCTCGTAAGCTGGAGGCTGAGCTTAAAAGTGAGAAGGTGCGGGTGGAGGTTGATGCTCGCTCGGAGACAGTAAACCTCAAAATTCGGCAGGCGCAACTGGATAAGATACCATACATGCTGGTTGTCGGTGACCGGGAGGTAGCGGAAGCCACTGTTTCCGTCCGTTTGCGCAGCGGTGAGCAACTGGCTTCCCAGTCCTTTGATAGCTTTAAGCAAAGCATTAACCAGGCTATAGCCAACAGGGTGGGGGAGTGAGACTATAACTTGACTAGTATAAGGTGTTATGCTATAGTTTTTGCCCATAACATGCCAAGGGATTGGGGGAGGTAAGTAAGAATATAGTTAAGGCACTGCGTGTTAACCAGCTGATTAGAGCCAGAGAGGTTCGTCTGGTGGGGGAGAAGGGGGAGCAGTTAGGGATTATGCCTTTGAACCAAGCACTGGAGACGGCAAGGAAGCATGACCTTGACTTGCTTGAGGTAGCCCCTACCGCAGTACCACCGGTATGCCGCTTGCTTGATTACGGGAAGTATAAATATGAGCAGGCTAAGAAAGAGCGTGAGCTTAGGAGGAGCCAGAGGGTTTCCCTTTTGAGGGAGGTCAGGTTACGACCTAAGATTGATAATCATGATTTTGAGTCTAAGATTAGGTCAGTCAGGAAACTGCTGGGTGAGGGGGACAAGGTTAAGGTGACGGTAAGGTTCAGGGGGCGTGAAATCACGCACCCTGAGATTGGCTGGGGGTTACTTCAGAGGATGACAGAATCGCTGCAGGGGGTGGCGGCTATTGCCAGACAACCGGTG
>JAGMCH010000026.1 GCA_023129255.1 Dehalococcoidales bacterium | reverse complement strand
TTCATGCTTTGAGCTATGCCTATGCTCACCGTCGGGAGCGAAAGGGTGATATGAGGCGACTGTGGATTCTGCGGGTCAGTGCCGCCAGCCGGTCTCAGGGTCTTACCTATGGTCAGTTTATTTACGGCTTAAAGAAGTCGGGGATTGAAATCAACCGCAAGATGTTAGCCGATATGGCAGTCAGGGAGCCTGAAGCCTTCGCCAATCTGGTAACTGTAGCTAAAGGCAAAGTCCAGGACTAAAAGATTATTTAGGCAACCCCAACCGTCTATCTCTTTGCCTTTGATAATGAGCCTAACTTAATTATGAGTGTCTAAGAGGGGCTATGTCCTCTTCCCGTTTTAACTCATCTCTCCTTTCCCACCCATCCCACCCTCTAGGGGCTTTGCCCTCAATCCCTTGCTTTTTTGGGAGTGTTAGAGGGGCTAACGCCCCTCTTTTTAATATCTTCCCCCTCTCCAAGATTGGAGAGAGATAAAAAAAGAAGAGCCAAGGAGAGGCGAAGCCTCCAAATATATTACAGGGAGTGCTAGAGGGACGAAGTCCCTCTTAATATAACTAATTCCCCCTCCCTTGTAAGGGAGGGGGATAAAGGGGGTAGGTTGCTAGGTAAATATCTAAGGGGTGAGGTTGATAAACAATTTCACTCTATTTCCTTGACCACCCTGCTAGTGATAACCTATAATCCAAGACAACCATGTTAAACCAGCTTGAGGAAATAAAACAGAAGGCGGCACAGGAACTGGAAGCCGTTACCCAGGTCAGGGAACTGGAATCGTGGCGAGTTCGCTATCTGGGCAAGAAGAGCCAGCTAAACGGTATTCTGCGCAGCCTGGCTATATTGCCTCTGGAGGAGAGGAAAAAGACTGGGGCTCTGGCTAACCAGGTTAAAGCCAGCTTGGAGGATAGTCTGAAGCAGAAAAGGCAGGTTCTTCGGGAGACGCAGCTGGACACCACCATCGAGAAAGGGCATATCGATATTACCCTGCCCGGTCGTCCTTTTTCTGTAGGTCGTTTGCACCCTATCACGCAAACCCTGCATGAAATATGTGACATATTTGTCTCTATGGGCTTTCAAGTGGTGGAGGGACCGGAGGTAGAGTGGGATTATTACAATTTTGAGGCACTGAACATCCCCAGGCATCACCCGGCTCGTGATACCATGGCTACCCTTTGGGTTGATGTTGAGAGTGAGGGTGGGGAAAGAAACATGCTGCTGCGCACCCACAATACGGCGGGGGATATTAGGGCTATGGAGACGATGAGCCCCCCGATAAGGGTGGTTATTCCGGGTAAGGTCTATCGCTATGAGGCTAGTGATGCCACTCATACCCCCATGTTCTATCAGATTGACGGTTTTGCCGTAGATAAGGGCATTACCATGGCTGAGCTGAAGGGGACACTGTATGAATTTGCCCGCCGTTTCTTTGGCGAGGATAGGAAGGTGCGCTTCCGCTGTGACTATTTCCCCTTTGTTGAGCCTGGCGTTGAGATGGCTATAGAGTGCCTGGTCTGCGGTGGTGCTGGCTGCCGATTGTGTGGCAATACCGGCTGGATTGAGATACTGGGGGCGGGGATGACCCATCCCCGGGTGCTTGAGCGGGGTGGTCTTGACCCCGAGGTCTATACCAGTTTTGCCTTCGGTATGGGCATAGACCGCCTGCCCATGCTCCGCTACGGCATTGACGATACCAGGCTGTTTTACAGTAGCGACCTTAGATTCCTGAGGCAGTTCTGAGGTTTTAAACATGAAGGTTTCACTGAAGTGGCTTGAGGACTATGTGGATGTTACCCTGCCCGTGGCTGAGCTAGCCCAGAGGTTGACCATGGCTGGCATCGAGGTCAAGGGGTGGCAGGTTATCGGTAGCAACTGGGAAGGTATCGTTGTCGGGCAGATTGCGGCTATTAATCCTCATCCCCATGCTGACCGTCTCCTTCTGCCTACTATAGCCCTGGGCACCGAGCAGCAGAGTGTGGTCTGCGGGGCGCCAAATCTCAGGCTCGGCGATAAGGTAGCCTTTGCCCGTGTTGGCGCCCAGCTTATAGATGGGCACACTGGGCAGGTAATTCGCCTGGAAGCGGTTAAGATTCGGGGAGTGGTCTCCAATGGCATGGTCTGCTCGGAAAAAGAGCTTGGCATCTCTGATTACCATGAGGAAATCATGGTCTTGCCTGCCGACGCCCCGGTTGGCACCCCGCTGGCTGATTATATGGGCGACGTTATCCTTGACCTGGATATAACCCCCAACCGCCCCGATTGCCTATCGGTAATCGGAATCGCCAGGGAGGTCGCCGCCCTCAGCGGGCAAGAGGTTCATCTCCCCGAGGCTATCTACGAGGAAGCAGCAGTTCCCATAGACCGCCAGATATCAGTAGACATTATTGCCCCTGACCTGTGTCCCAGGTATAGCGCCAGCCTGATTACTGGCTTAAAAATGGCTTCTTCCCCGCGCTGGATGCAACAGCGCCTTCTGGCTTGTGGCATGCGCCCGATAAATAATATTGTCGATATCACCAACTATGTCATGCTGGAATATGGGGAGCCGCTGCACGCCTTTGACTATCACCAGATTAGAGGCAAGAAAATCATTGTCCGCCGGGCTAAAGAGGGTGAAGTTTTAGTCACCCTGGACGGGGCAAGGCGGGCTCTTTCCCGGGATATGCTGGTTATTGCTGATAGAGAGCGGGCGGTGGCTATCGCCGGGGTTATGGGCGGTGCTGATAGTGAGGTGACCGAGCAGACCACCGCCATATTCCTGGAAGCAGCTAGTTTCGACCCGGCGAGCATTTATCATACCGGTAACAACTTAGGTTTACCCAGCGAGGCTCGGATGCGATTTGAGCGGGGAATTAGCCCTGAGCTGACTATACCGGCGCTTGAGCGGGCTACCCAGTTGCTCGTCCAGCTAGCCGGTGGCAAAGCCGCCAAGGGCTTGATTGATGCTTATCCCGGCAAGCAAGAGCGGGAGCCCATCTTGCTATCAACTGGCAGGGTAAGCAGCCTTTTGGGCGTTGACTTCAGCCTTGACCAGATAAAAGGGGCGCTGACTTCCCTGGGCTTTGACTGCAAGCCGGGAGGTTCAGCTTCCGAGGTCCGGGTTACCGCTCCCTACTGGCGAAGTGACATAAGTCTGGCTGAAGACCTTATAGAGGAGGTAGCCCGTATTATTGGCTATGACCGGATTCCAGTTACTATGCTCAGTGAGTCGGTGCCTAGGCAAGACCCGGAGCCTATCCTTAAGTTAAAGCAGGAGGTGAGACACAGCCTTACCGGCTATGGCTTTCAGGAGGTAATCACCTATTCCTTGACCAGCCTGGAATTGCTAAACAAGCTGTTGCCCAAACCCCACCCTCTGGAACCGGCGCCCTTGCGTATGGCTAATCCCATGACCGCTGACCAGGAGTATCTTCGCCCAAGTTTGCGGGCTAACCTCTTAGCTGCCCTTTCGGCAAATAGGAGGCATGAAGAGGGGGGTATCAGGCTCTTTGAGCTGGGTAGGGTATATCTGCCGCGACCGAAGGACTTGCCCGATGAGCCTGAGATGCTTTGTGGTCTGCTGACTGGACCCAGGTTTGAGCAGTCGTGGCGTGGCGGGGAGGTGTCGCTTGATTTCTTTGATGCTAAGGGAATAGTTGAGGGCTTACTCAGTCGGTTGGGTGTGGAAGCCAGCTTTGAGCGGTGCTCAGATGAGAGTTTACACCCGGCTAGACAGACAGCCATAGCTATAGAGGGTAAAAGACTGGGTGTTATCGGCGAGCTACACCCTAAAGTATTGGATGCCTTTGAGATTTCCGGGGAGGTTTATCTATTTGAAGTCAATCTGATGGCACTTCTGCCCCTTACCATAGGTCATAGGCCATTCCAGCCGATATCACGCTTTCCTGCCATAGTCAGGGATATGGCTCTGGTGGTTGATTCCGGAGTAGCCCATCGCCAGGTGCAGGATATTATCACCAGCTTTCCCTTGGTGAGTCAGGTTATCATATTTGATGTCTATAGCGGCGGGCAACTTCCAGCGGGCAAAAAGTCCCTGGCTTACCGAATTACCTTCCAATCGCCGTCTCATACCTTAACTGATGAAGATGTCAACAAGGTTCAGCAGCAAATCCTGGATAAGCTATCCGCTGAGCTTGGGGCTAGTTTGCGCGGCTGACTTCAGTTAGCAATCTATCCCCTCGACTCCCTTCCCTGTTTTAGGTTGTCTTTCTTTCCACCCTCCCACCCTCAAAGGCTTCGCCCTTAAACCCTTGTTTTCAGGGGTGTCTAAGAGGGGCGCTAGCCCCTCTTTTCAAAAAATCATCCCCCTCTCCGAGAGTGGAGAGGAGGACCGAGGGGGTGAGGTTGATAAACTAATCCCTAATAAGCTTCTTTAGTTTTTCGGCTACCTCCTCTAGCGGCACAAGCTGAGCTTCCTTTTCTGAGCGCTTCTTTATTTCAGCGCTACTTTTCTCTAAAGTCCGTGGGCTGATGGTAACCCGAATGGGTATCCCCAAAAGGTCAGCGTCGTTGAACTTTACCCCCGGCGATTCCTTGCGGTCGTCAAAGAGCACCTCCAAGCCCTGTGCCTCTAAGTCAGCATAGAGATTCTCAGCGGCGGCTTCTACTTCGGGGTTTTCCTGATGCAGGGGGCAGAGATAGATGTGGTAGGGGGCGATAGACATTGGCCAGATGATGCCTTTCTCGTCATAGTTTTGCTCTATGGCGGCTGCCAGCAACCGGTCAAGACCAATGCCATAACATCCCATGATAATGGGGTATGATACGCCATTATCATCAACGAAGAGGGCGCCCAGTTTTTCACTGAGGAAGGTGCCCAGCTTGAAGATGTGCCCTACCTCAATGCCTCGGGTGGATAATAATTCGCTACCACACCTGGGGCATTTCTCCCCGGCATGAGCCTGAGCTATATCCGTCATCAGGTCAGCTTTAAAGTCTCTGGGGCAATTGACATTCTTGAGGTGGGTTTCGGGTTTATTGGCGCCAGCGACAAAGTTTGTCCCCGAGGTTATAGAATCGTCGGCGATGATTTTGATGCCCTTTATGCCGATGGGGGAGGCTGCCCCGGCGACAATACCGGCTTTTATAACTTCAGCCTCGGTGGCGAGGCGAAGGTCAATGCAGCCCAGAGCGTTCTTTAGCTTTACCTCGTTTACTTCAATGTCTCCCCTGATGGTGACAAAGACCAGCTTGCCGTTGGCGATGTAGAATACGGCTTTGAGGGTATGGCTTTTGGGTATTTTGAGGAAATCTGATACCTGTTCAATAGTGCCAGCACCCGGCGTAGCCACCTCTTCCAGTGACAACAGCTCCTCTGGCTCTAATTTGCCTTTGGCGCTCTCTGCTTTCTCCGCATTGGCGGCGTAGCGGCAATTGTCACAGTAGATAATCTCGTCTTCGCCGCCCTTGGTGATAACCATGAACTCGTGGGACTCCTTGCCACCAATGGCACCACTATCAGCCTCAACCAGTAGGGTGGGCAGGCCACAGCGAGTATAGATATTTTGATATGCCTGGAGCATCTTATTGTAGCTCTGGTTCAGCCCATCTTCATCGGTATCAAAGCTATAGAGGTCTTTCATAGTGAACTCACGCATTCTAATCAGCCCGCCTCTGGGGCGGGGCTCGTCGCGGAACTTGGTCTGGATTTGATACAGAAGCAGGGGCAGGTCGCGGTAGCTCTGGACGTTATATCTTACCAGTTCAGTGATTACCTCTTCGTGGGTTGGTCCCAGGCATAATTTGCGTTCTCTGCGGTCGGAGAGGGTGAACAGACCTTTGCCAAAAGCCAGGTCTCTTCCTGTTTGCTGCCACAGCTCCAGAGGCTGGAGAACAGGCATCATCAGTTCCTGCCCGCCGGCTTTATCCATCTCGTCGCGGATTATATCGGCTATCTTTTTAATTACCCTTAAGCCCAGAGGCAGATAGGAATAGATGCCGGCGGCTACCTGATGTATCATACCTGCCTTCAGCAGTAGCTGATGGCTGACCGTTTCTGCATCAGCCGGTACTTCTCTTTGGGTTTTACCAAAAAGCTTTGATAGGCGCATTTTTCACTTGTGTTAGGTTTGCCAATTCTTGATAAGTTTGCCCTCTTTGTCTTTCATAACGCCGGCAGCAGCCATTATGAGGTCAATGAGAGTCCAGATCCCCAACCCGCCCAGAGTGATAAGCATTAAAATTCCGGTTCCGATTTTGCCCAGATAGAAGCGGTGAATGCCAGCTATCCCGAAAAGCCAGGCGGGAAGGATGCAAAGCAGGGTGGTGATAAGCCTTGATTTGGGTGAAATTTCCTCCATTTTTGTTTACCTCCTTTATTATTTAGACTGTGGGTAGCTCGAGAGCCCCCAGACATTAAATCATATTAAACTGGTTTATTCTAGGGGGTTAGATTATTCTACCTTCCCTTTTATCTGGTCATTTTTCTAACAAAGGTTATCAGGAAGAGGGCGATGGTGAAGATACCTATAAGCGACTCGAAGACGCCGATTCCTTTTATCCAGGCATTACTGATTTCCAGCCAGCTGCCATAGCCCAGAGTGGTGAAAGACAGCGCGCTGAAATAGAGAGAATTGCCAAAAGCCCCCCAGTCCCATGTTGTGCCAATGAGGAAATAAATAACGGCGAGACCGATTATTACCGAAGCCGCCCATATAATAGCTCTCAATGGTCTTTCACCGTAACCACAGATGAAAGAAACAAACATAGACCATATTCGTGGGAAGGGGCGGGGCCACCATTTTAGCGTCTTTCTCCTTGCCGTCATCTCACGAAAGAAGAACTCGCCGGCTACGTCATACATGCCTTGTTCAGTGTACCATCTTTTGAGGTTGCGATATACACTAGCCGCTTCCTTTATCAGCTCACGCTTTTTATCCTTGTCCGTTTCCTGTTCGGACTCTTGTTCTTCTCCCACTATATACTCGGCGCCCCAGTTTATTCCTTCTATGTTAGCCTGAAAGAGGTCAGCGGCATAGAGCTTAGCTCCTTCCAGGTCAGCCTTAATCAGGTTGGTGTCAACACCTCTTAGGTCGCAGTATTTCAGGTTGGCCTGCTGGAGGTGGGCTTGCTGAAGCGTTGCTCCCTGCAGGTTAGCCCGCTGCAGGTTTGCCCCCTCAAGGTGGGCATCCGATAGCCTGGCTCCTTCAAGGCTAGTGTCCTCTAGATGAGCCCCCTCAAGGTGGGCGCCGCTTAAATTAACCCCCTCAAGGTGGGCGTTCATTAAATAAGCCTCCTTGAAGTAGGCGCCGGACAGGTCAGCCCAGTCAAGACGAGCTTCCTCTAAATCAGCTCCCTCAAGGTGGGCATCCGGTAACCTGGCTTTCTCAAGGTGGGCTTTCAGTAATTCAGCCTTCTTGAGGTGGGCGCCGCTTAAATTAACCCCTTCAAGGTGGACGCCCTGTAAATCAGCTCCTTCAAGGTGGGCGCCGGACAGGTCAGCCCCTTCAAGGTAGGCGCCGCGCAAGATAGCCCTCTCCAGGTGGGCGCCAGTTAATTTAGCTCCCTCAAGGCGGGCATACCATAATGAGGCTTCCCGGAGCATAATCCCGGAAAGGTCTAGCTGACTGAGGTCAATGTTTTCCTCAAATTCCCTTCTGGAGAGGTCAAGACCTTCAGCCTTCCCACCATGCCTCTCTATATGCTTGAGCAAATCCTTGCGGGTCAGGGGTTTTGCTGCTGCTTTTGCCATAGTCACGCCTCCTTTTGCTGGCTATTATTTATTATCTACCTCACCCCCTCGTTCCCCCTCTCCTATCAAGGAGAGGGGGAGGGTGGTTTTATAAGAGAGGCTTCGCCTCTCTTTGACTTTCTAAGTTAAAAAACTAGTCATCTAACTTTTTACAGGTATACTCTCTAGCCAAGAAAACAACAATCCAACCTGTTCCCCTTGCTGAATACATTCTTTTGCTGCACCCACAAATCCTTCAGGTAGTTGTAACTTCTTTTGGATTTTGGTGCTTTCAGTTACGTATTTATCAAACTGATTAGCTCCGAACAGACTGGAAAGTTGTAATGACGATAAGTATCTGTGCACTCCTAACAAAGTAAAAAAATCCTTTAAATTCTTTAGGCGAGTGCTAACTGCGGGGTTAATTAGAAGTTTGTCCATAAGCTTGAGATTCACTTCCTTATTTCCCAAAAACCGCAACGCTTCTGTATCACATCTTTCAACAATAAACGCGGTCTGTAAAAATTCCAGTGATGTCCTCAAATTCGCATAAGCAACGTTTAGCAAACCAATGCACATCATCAAATGTGCTGCTTCAAGTCTCCGTAAAGCATCTTTATATAGCAATGCAGCTAGTATCTTACATCTAGAGTCGCTATTGTAACCTTTTAGACTTTCCACAGTAATCGGACTCCCTTTATCAGGTCTATGAAAGTCAATATTCATAATCCTTATAGTGCACCTGTTTTCTATTTGACTGATTAGGTGCTTTAAACCGTCAAGCTCCTTACCTACCTCTCCCCGAACGACTAATTCATATTTACCAAAATAATTCTCTGTCGAAAACATTTGCTTGCTTTCCTTAAAACCTCTCCACCTCTGCCATTAAAGCTACCACAAAATCCTTCTCCTGAATAGTCTTAATCTTTTTGCCCTTCTTAAACAAAACGGCTCTGCTTTTGCCGCAGGCGATGCCGATATCGGCGTCTTTGGCTTCCCCCGGCCCGTTGACCACACAGCCCATCACCGCCACCTTTATCGGCTTGTCAATCTTAAGTAGCTCTTCCTCTACCTCCTGGGCTAATTTTATAATATCAACCTCAGCCCGACCACAGGAGGGGCAACTGACCAGTATCGGACCGTGCTGGCGTAGGTTCAGGCTCTTCAGGATTTCATAGCCGGCAATGACCTCCTCCCTGGGGTGGGCGCTCAGAGAAACCCGGATGGTATCGCCAATGCCTTGATATAAAAGGGTGCTTATGCCCACCGTGCTGCGGATAATTCCAGTTCGGGGTGGCCCGGCTTCGGTGATGCCGATGTGCAGGGGATAGGGTATCTTCTGGGCAATGCTCTGGTAGGCTTCAATGGTAGTCGGGACATCAAAGGCTTTGAGCGAGACTTTTATAAGGTCAAAGTCCAAGCTTTCCAGCAATCTTATCTGTTTTAGGGCTGCCTCTACCATCTGCTCGGCGGTGGTGAGTTGGGGATTGGCTGCCCTGGGTAGGCTGCCAGCATTTACTCCGATACGAATAGGGATGCTTCTTTCCTTAGCCGCATAAGCCACTGCTTTGACCTTCTCTGGTTGGTTGATATTGCCCGGGTTTAAGCGCAGTCCATCGCAGCCAGCCTCCAGCGCCATCAGGGCAAGGCGGTGGTCAAAGTGAATATCGGCAGTTATGGGGATAGAGACGCCCTTTTTGATAGCTGATATTGCCTGCGCTGCTTCGGCATCGGGCACCGCGACCCGCACCAGTTCGCAGTCACAGTCCTCAAGCTCCTTGATTTGGCTGATGGTTGACATAACATCAGCGGTATCGGTTTTGGTCATAGATTGTACTACGATAGGGGCACCACCGCCAACGGTTACCCTGCCAATTTGAATCGGTTTAGAGACTCGCCGCGGATTCATGGGAGTATTTATCTACCTCACCCCCTTCAAACTTCCCTGATAAATGCATTTATTTTATGGTATTAAGCTTTCTCCACTTATAATGCGGACAATATCCTGGTAGGTGATTGCCAGGATTGCTGCCATTAGTAGAATAAAGCCAATGGCATGCACCAGCCCTTCCGTCTTTGGTGACACTCGCTTGCCTCGGCGAACCCATTCTACAAGGACAAATACAATTCTGCCACCGTCCAGACCGGGAATAGGGAACATATTGATTAAAGCCAGGTTTATGCTGATAAAGGCAGCAAATTCCAGTAGCGGACTAATCCCAGCCTTAGCTACCTCTCCGGTCATTTGGGCGATACCCACTGGACCAGTCACTTGGAGAGATGTAGCCCCGATAAATATTCTGATTATCTCGTTCTTAAATAAGACGAAGGTTTCTATACATTCGCTGGCTCCCATAGGTATTGCTTTCCAGAAGGGGTAATGCTGGCTGACAACGGTTGGATTTAGTATGCTGACCAGAACACCAATCGACCCCTGACCCTCCGGAGGCTTCCACCTGGGTATTATCTGAACCTCCTCTGTGGTTGAATCACTATGCCTGATAATCATAGCAGTTTCCTGACCCAGGTTGCGGTGAATATTGCGGTGCAGGTCGCTGATATTATGCACCGGCTTATTATTTACGCTGAGCACAATATCTCCGGCTTCAATGCCAGCCGTTTCTGCCGGCGAATTGGGGGCTACTTCCTCCACCAGCACCTCCCCGGTTACCACGTCATGGGGAATCATAAAGGCTATGGAGAACAAAAGTATGGGCAGCAGGGCATTCATTATTGAGCCGGCGCTGAGCACTATTAGCCTGGTGCCAACGCCCTTGCTGGCTAAGCTCCTCGGCACCTTGGGGTCTTCCTCGCCAGCCATTTTGGTAAATCCACCCAGGGGTATGGCATTCAGTGAATATAGCGTTTCCCCTCTTCTTACTCCAATTAACCTGGGGGGGAAGCCCAGGCCAAACTCATCTACTCTTACTCCGAAGGCTTTGGCGGTAGCAAAATGTCCCAGTTCATGGGCGATGATAAGCACTACCAGAATGCCGAGAAAGATTAATATAGTAATTATCACGCTCATGGGTTATCTCTACTGACTAACTGCCTGACCTTTTCCCTAGCCCAGTTATCAGCCGCCATAATTTCCTCCACGGTGGGGTGAGATATAGCTTGATGCTCCTCCAGCGCCTGCCCGACAAGCCTGGCGATATCAGTAAATTTGATGCCTTGAGATAAGAAAAGCTCAACTGCCACCTCATCAGCGGCACATAGCACCGCCGGATAAGTTCCCCCCTTCTTTCCCGCCTCAATAGCTAACTTAAGGCAAGGGAAGGTATCAAAGTCAGGCGACTCAAAGGTCAGGTTTTCGATGCTCTCCCAGTCGAGCCTGGGAAGTTGGGGATTGACCAGGCGTTCTGGGTAAGAAAGGGCATATTGAATGGGTAAGCGCATGTCGGGATAGCTTAGCTGGGCTTTAACCGAGCCGTCAATAAACTCCACCATGGAGTGGACGATGCTCTGGGGGTGAATTAGGACCTTGATATTGTCGAAGGGCATGTCAAATAGCCAGTGGGCTTCAATTACCTCCAGCCCCTTGTTCATCAGAGTAGCTGAGTCAACGGTAACCTTTCTTCCCATCCGCCATGAGGGATGTTTCAGCGCTTGCTCCGGGGTAACCTCATCTAGTTGGGCTGATGAGTAATGAAGAAAGGGGCCCCCTGAGGCGGTGAGGATAAGCCGGGCTGCCTTCTGGGTTTCACCCTCCAGGCACTGCCATATAGCGCTGTGCTCGCTGTCAACGGGCATAATCTGTGCCCCGTTTAGCTTGGCTTCACTGGTGATAATCTCGCCGACCATAACCAGTGACTCCTTGTTGGCCAGGGCAATCTTCTTGCCCGCTTTCGCCGCCGCCAGGGTGGGCTTTAGCCCCCACTTTCCGGAGGTAGCTATAACCACGATATCCACCTGGGGGTGGCCGGCTATTTCTTCCAGGGATAGGAATTCATATTCAGCCTTGGTCAGGCGAGCCGCTGCCTTTCTATCCTGATAGGAGACAAACCTTGGCTGGAACTCATTGATTTGCTCTGCCAGCAGAGCGGTGTTCTTGCCAGCAGCCAGCCCAATTATGTGGAATCGGTGGGGGAAGATGCTAATTACTTCCAGCGTTTGACGACCTATAGAGCCGGTTGAACCCAGGACAGCTACCTGCT
>JAGMCH010000025.1 GCA_023129255.1 Dehalococcoidales bacterium | reverse complement strand
CTGAGTCTTTTACTCCCATATTGCGCTTGAGCAAGGACTCTGCCAGGTCGCCCAGCTGTCCAAAGAGGCTAACCAGAAAGCCGAGAAGTATTGCCTGTCCGTAACTGAGGGGCAAAAGCATGGTAAAGAGGAGGCTAACGATGATAGCGCTTAAGCAACCGGCTATTGTCCCTTCCCAGGTTTTGCCCGGACTGATGTGGGGGGCAAGGTGGTGCCTGCCCAGCGCCCTACCGGCAAAGAAGGCGGCGGTATCAGAGGCGAAGGTGGCAAACAGGGCAAGAAATACCCAGTTTCTGCCGTCATCCAGACCTCTTAGTGCCACAAAGTAGCTCAGCAGCCATCCCACATAGAGGATGCCAGCCATTGTCCACGCCCAGCCGATGAAAGCCCCTTCCTTTTGTGGGCGCAGCAGGAGCCAGATTAGAGATAGCACCACGGCTGAGGTTAATAAAGTTGGTGGTGTAATAAAGTCATTGTTGAAATGAGGGCTCAGGATAAATAAGAGTGTCCAGATTAGCCCAAAGTAGGTGAGTGGCGGCACCTTTGCCCCAGCCCCCATTTTATAGAATTCAAAGACAGCCAGCAGCCCCCAGATAGCCACCAGCAGCGTGAACCAGGGTAGGGGCTGGTCAAACCAGACAGCAGCGATTAGGAGAGGGATGCCCCACAGCCCAGTTATAACTCTTCTCTTTAGCATATAGTTACGTATCAACCTCACCCCCTCTCTTACTATACTCCCCCTTCCCTTGCTAAGGGAAGGGGGTCAGGGGGATGGGTTAATAAAATTATAATCCACCGAAGCGCCTTCGCCTCTGGCTGTAGGATAGCAGTGCTTTGTCAATCTCTTTGTTATTGAAGTCAGGCCATAGAACGTTGGTGGAATAGTATTCGCTATAGGCTGATTGCCATATTAGGAAATTACTGAGGCGGAGTTCACCGGCAGTGCGAATGACCAGGTCAACGTCAGGTAGACCGGCAGTATAAAGATAGCTATTAAACAATTCTTCGTCTATGTTTTGGGGAGGGATGCCTTTGGCTATAATGTGGTGGACGGCATCCAGAATCTCGGTGCGTCCCCCATAGTTAAAAGCAAGGCTGAGTGTCATCCCGGTATTGTTTTTGGTGAGTTCTACCGCTTTATTTATTGCTTGCTGTAGATCTGGCGAAAGCTCATCAAGACGACCGAGGTGGCGAAGTCTAACCCCCTTTTTATGAAGCTCAAGGATCTCCTTATCTATTACCTCTTCCAGGAGATGAAGCAAGCCAGTAATCTCCTCTTGGGGGCGCTTCCAGTTTTCGGTGGAGAAGGTGTAAAGCGTGAGGTATTTCAGTTGGAGTTTGTTAAAATATTCAATCACGGAGTGCATATTTTCTACCCCCGCCCGGTGGCCCTCAAACCTGGGCAATCCACGTCGCTCTGCCCATCTACCATTACCATCTGGCACAACGGCTACATGGTTGGGGAAGTTAGCAATTTCTTTCAACGTTGAGGAAGCACTCATTCCGTATCTGGCTAGACCTCCATTAGCTCTGTTTCTTTATCTTGCCCAATTTGCTCAATATCAGCTATAAAGCTATCGGTAAGCTTCTGTAGCTGGTTCAGGGCACGCTTATGCTCATCCTGTGATATGTCCTTATTTTTCTCCAGCCCCTTTAGTTCACCCATAGCGTCATGCCTCAGGTTGCGTATCACTATCTTTCTTTCCTCAACCCTCTTTCGCACCACCCTGGTTAGCTCCTGCCGGCGCTCCTCGCTCAAGGGGGGCAGGTTCAACCGAATTACATTCCCATCACTGGTGGGATTTAGTCCCAGCTCCGACTTCAGGATAGCCTTCTCTATGCTGGGTATACTGCCTCGGTCCCACGGCTGGATGACGAGGAGCCTTGCCCCGGGTGCGGAAATACCGGCGATTTGATTGAGCGGGGTGGGAACGCCGGCATAGTCTACCTTGATATGTTCTATTAAAGCAGGGGTGGCGTGCCCGGTACGGATGGTAACTAGTTCCCTCTTCAAACCATCAACCGAGGCTCGCATCTTTTCCTCAATATTCAATAGAATGGAGCTAACCACCTTACTTCTCGCTGTATACCAAGGTGCCAATAGGGTCACCAATTACTGCCCGTTCTATGCTGCGAGGTGCTTGAAGGTCGAAAACAATTATCGGTAGCTTGTTTTCCAGGCATAGGGAGAGGGCGGTGGCATCCATTACTTCCAGGCGCAGGTTTAGTACCTCAAAATGGGTGAGTTTGTCAAACTTCTTGGCATTACGGTCTATGAGGGGGTCAGCGCTATAGATGCCATCAACATTATTCTTGGTCATAAGTAAGACCTCAGCCTCAGTCTCTATGGCTCGCAGGGCGGCGGCGGTGTCAGTGGTCATATATGGGTTACCGGTGCCCCCGGCGAAGATAACGGCTCTGCCTTTCTCTAAGTGACGAATAGCGCGGCGTCTGATATAAGGCTCAGCCACCTGTTGAATACTTATAGCTGACTGGGTTCTGGTAGTTACTCCTTCTCTCTCTAGGGCGTCCTGGAGAGCCAGGGCATTTAGCACTGTAGCTAGCATCCCGGCATAGTCAGCGGTGACCCGGTCCATTCCATTCTCTTCAGCCTTAGCTCCACGCCAGATGTTGCCACCACCAACAACAATGCCTACTCCCACACCCATGTCTATCACTTGCTTAATCTGCTTGGACACCTTGGTCAGGGTAGGGGCATCAATGCCATAGGCTGCTCCGCCACTGAAGGCTTCGCCGCTAAGTTTAAGTAGAACGCGCTTATATTTGGCAGTGCTCATTTTCTCACTTCCTGGTCGCCTAGTTCGAATCTAGCAAATCGGCTTACTTTGATATTCTCTCCTACCTTGGCGATAGTTTCAGTAATAATATCCTGAACCGACTTATCGGGGTCCTTGATGTAAGCTTGAAGGAGCAGGCAGGCGGTTTGGGGTTCTTCCTTGGTTTCCGGGGAGAACTCTTTCTCGGAGATAAACATGGGGCTCATGGCGGCTACCTGCATTGCCAGCTGGTGGGCCAGTTCCTTGAACTCATCGGTGCGGGCGGCAAAATCGGTTTCACAATTCAGCTCGACCATGGCACCAACCCGGCCTCCAGTGTGGATATAGGCTTCAATTAAGCCTTGGGTGACAGCGCGCTCTGCCTTCTCTTTGGCTTTAAGCAGACCTTGTTCTTTCAGGAACTCAAGCGCCCTTTCTATATCTCCCTGGCATTCAATAAGAGCCTGCCGGCACTGCATAATGCCAGCCCCAGACTGTTCTCTTAACTCTTTTACCTTGTCTGCCGGGATTTTCAAGCTTCCCCTCCTTTACCTTCATCGTCGGGGGTGGAGATACGAGGCTCGGTGATTTTTACAATCTCAGACTCTTCCTCACCTGCCTCTGCTGACACCACCGCCTCGCTAGTTCTACCTTCAATAACTGAATCGGCAATCTTGTTGCATATCAGTTTGATGGTTCTGATGGCATCGTCGTTGGCTGGAATAGGGTAGTCTATATCAGCGGGGTTACAATTGGTATCAACTATAGCCACCAACGGTATTCCCACCCGCCTGGCTTCAGCTATAGCAATCCTTTCTTTGATTGGGTCAATAATGAATAGGGCGTCTGGTAAATTAGTCAGCTCCTTAAAACCGCCCATCTGTCGATTGAGGCGCAAAATTTCCTCCCCCAGCTTTAGGGCTTCCTTTTTAGGCAGGCGTTCAAAGTCCCCCCTCTCCTTCTGGTCTTCAAGGCGGACTAAGTAGTCTATTCGGGCTTGGATAGTGGCAAAGTTGGTCAGCACCCCTCCCAGCCAGCGTTGGTTAACATAATACATACCACAGCGTTGCGCCTCTTGTTCTATAGCCTCTTGAGCCTGCTTTTTGGTGCCGACAAAAAGGATATTGCCACCTTCGGCGGCTACTTGCCGAACAAAGTCGCAGGCCTTGTCTAACATATCCGCCGTTTGTTCCAGGTCAATGATATGAATGCCATTGCGCTTGGTGAAGATGTATTTCTTCATCGCCGGGTGCCAGCGACTGGTCTGATGTCCAAAGTGAGCCCCAGCTTCTAAAAGCTCCTTAATGGTGGCTGTATCTGGCAAGCTTGAACTCCTTTCTGATTATAGTTATCTTTTGTAGTTAGTTTAACAGTATAGCATACTGTCTGGTCGGCAACAATATACTGCATTTCTATCTCCATGAGCCAGTTCAGGTATACCGTTGTCTTTCTTCCCACCCTCCCTCCCTCCCATAGAGGCTTCGCCTCTCTAAAACTCTCCTTTTGGGGGTTGCTCTCCACTCCGCCCCCGTTTTTTAATTTTTCTCTTTTTCCCCACCCACCCGCTCTATGGGGGCTTTGTCCTCAATCTCCCGTTTTTGTTGGGGGGTTGAAGAGGGACGAAGTCCCTCTTATACGACTAATTCCCTCCTCGTGAAAGGGACTAACTTAGCGGGGTGTTTAAGAGGGGCATCAGCCCCTCTTTTAGAATAATCTTCCCCTTCCCCTTATCGAAGGGGAAGGGGAAAAAGGGGATAGGGTTACCATATAAAAATTAAAGGGGATGAGGTTAATAAACACCTACTCGAGCACTCTCTATTGATAAAAATTTGAAAAAGCTTTATTATTAGGTTAGAAAGATATGGGGACCAATGATGCAGATTAGGAAAACA
>JAGMCH010000024.1 GCA_023129255.1 Dehalococcoidales bacterium | reverse complement strand
ATCGCCCGTTTCAGGCAAAGACATTATCACCACCTGTTGTTTAATTATACAATAGTTTCAGACTCAAGTCTACATAGTTTTGATTGACTTCACCGAAGGGAAAATGGTAAGGTTAAAGGTTAAATGAATATGAAGTTATTGATTGGTTTATTGGTTGTAGGCTTAGTATTAGTGATTACAGGCTTGGCCCTGATGCTGCTATGGTAAACACCAAGGGCGGACTAATTTTAATTAGCCGCGGTAGAGGGAGATAAATGGAAGGGCTAACATTGGAGGCTAACAAAAGAGAGATACTGGGCAAGAAGACAAGATTTTTGCGCCGCCAGGGCATTACCCCGGCTCACCTTTTTGGGCACGGCCTTGAGTCACTATCCCTACAGTGTGATACGCCTAAGCTTCAGCGGACTATAGCCCAGGCAGGAATGACCAGGCTTATCTCCCTTGACATTGAAGGGGATAAGCAACCTAGAATTGTATTCATCAGGGAAATCCAGAGGGAACCCTGCAGCGGGGAACTAGTTCATGTTGACTTCTACCAGGTGAGAAGGACGGAGAAGATAAAGGTAGACGTTCCCATCATCCTGGTTGGTGAAGCCCCGGCAATGAAAGAAAAGGGGCGCACCCTGACTCACAGCCTCACCAGCCTTAGTGTCGAGTGCCTGCCCGATAAGCTCCCGCCCCATATAGAGGTTGACCTGAGCCCGCTGGAGGAGGTAGAACAGGCAATCTTCGTCAGAGACATCGCCCTTAGCCCGGATGTCACTGTTTTTACTGACCTCGACCAGATGGTGGTGAAGGTCAGCGAGGCGCGGGTGGAGGTGGAAGAGGTAGTCGAAGAAGTAGTTGCCGAAGAGGCGGTAGCCGAAGAAGCCGAGGAAAAACCAGAAGAGCCTGCTGAGTGAACCCTCAACTAGCTTGAAGCCATTCGGGCTGTTCTGCTATAATCTGCCTGTGATTATCGACTTTCACACGCACGTATTCCCGCCCCAGATAAAGAAAAACCGCAGTAAATATATTGGGCGTGACCCGTGTTTCGCTCTCCTCTACTCCAACCCCGAAGCCAAAATGGCTACCGCCGAGGAGCTCATCGCCAGTATGGATGAAGCCGGCGTTGACATCTCGGTCATCCTCAATTATGGCTGGATTACTCACGAGCTGTGCGTGGAAACCAACGACTACATCATGGAGTCGGTATCCCGTTATCCCCAGAGGCTGGTGGGCTTCTGTGCCGTTCAGCCACAGTCACCCCAGGCAGCCATAGCTGAAATTGAGCGCTGTGCCCAGGCGGGAATAAGAGGGGTTGGCGAGATGAGACCGGATATGCAACTATTTGACCTCACTGACGAGGTGGTGATGGCGCCCCTGGTTGAGGCATTGAGGAAGCACAAGCTAATTCTGCTCACCCACGCCTCGGAGCCGGTAGGTCATGACTATCCGGGAAAGGGGAGTATCACCCCAGATATACTCTATCCCTTCATCGCCAGCTTCCCCGATTTGAAGCTTGTCTGCGCCCATTGGGGAGGTGGTCTGCCCTTCTATGCCCTGATGCCCGAGGTCAAGAAGGCAATGAGCAATGTCTATTTTGACACTGCGGCTTCACCTCTTCTCTATACGCCTGAGGTATATAATCAGGTCATCCAGCTGGTGGGCGCCGATAAGATTCTCTTCGGCAGCGACTATCCCCTGCTGACACAGCGTCGGTTGCTGGAGGAGATTGGAGCACTGGACTTACCCC
Source organism: Dehalococcoidales bacterium (assembly GCA_023129255.1). GTDB lineage: Bacteria > Chloroflexota > Dehalococcoidia > Dehalococcoidales > BS750m-G39 > JAGMCH01. The sequence goes on along the minus strand of JAGMCH010000024.1, from coordinate 724 downwards.
AAGAAACAAAGAGCCTCATTCTATCAGGTAATGCCCGGAGGCTGCTTGGTATCGAAGGTGAGCCATAAATTATGGAGCAAGTCCGCTGTTTTATTGCCATTGAGCTGCCTGATGAGGTAAGAACAGGGCTCGACCAGCTTCAGGCTCAACTCAAGTCAGGCAACCAGCCTTGGGTGAAGTGGGTCGACCCCTATAGTATTCACCTGACCCTAAAGTTCCTGGGCAATGTGGCTTCAGATAGGATTGACCCAATAACCGGAGCTATAGAGGAGGCTACCCACGGAGTATCTCCTCTCCACCTGGAGGTCAAGGACTTAGGAGTTTTCCCCAACCTGAAGCGGGTTCAGGTAGTCTGGGTGGGGGTGAGCGGGGAGGTGGATAAGTTAGTCCAGCTCCAGCAACGCATTGAGTCCAATCTGGCTGGGCTGGGTTTTGCCCCTGAGAGGAGACGGTTCACGCCCCATTTGACCCTAGCTCGGCTTCGCGACCGAGCCTCACCAGATGAGCGACAAGAATTTGGGCAACTTATCGCTGACACCAGATTTGAGGCAGCCTATACTTTCCCGGTAGACGCTATCAGCCTGATGAGGAGCCAGCTAACCAGGGAGGGCGCTATTTATAGTCGAATCGGCTCAGTTAAACTAAACAAGCCCTTGTCAACAACCACGGCATAGTGTATACTGCAAAAGATTCCATTTTGGTTGGGAGGTGGACTTCATGGAAC
>JAGMCH010000023.1 GCA_023129255.1 Dehalococcoidales bacterium | reverse complement strand
TGGTGCCCCTGTCTGACTTTGGCAGTCAGGGGGCAGCCATTCATTACAAGGCATGGGTTTGCACCAATCCTGATTGCGGTTTCAACCTGAAAATCAGGAATGGCGATGTTTATATTAACGAACCCATTATCAGCGGGGCACTCCACAGCCCCCGCTCCCGCTAAAAACTTAGTCGCTACCCTGAAGCTTTAGATTATTGGTGCTAAATGTGCTTCCTCGGTTAAACGAACTCAAGGGGATGGCGCTTGACCTCTTATTTCCACGCTGGTGTGTTGGCTGTGGAAGGGAGGGGGATTTTATTTGCCCATCCTGCCTCAAGTCATTACCCAGGATTATGCCCCCGCTTTGTCCTAAGTGTGGCCGGCCTCAGTCCAGCGTTATGCTCTGTCCCGGTTGCCTCGGCTGGCAGGCGGAGATAGATGGCATTCGTTCTCCATTTCGCTTTGACGGGGCGATACGCCAGGCTATCCACGAGCTAAAGTATAGAAACCTCAGAGCCCTGGCGGTGCTCCTCGCCCAGTTGCTCGACGATTATCTCGCCATTAGTCCTGTGCCCGGCGAGGTTTTGGTGCCGGTGCCACTGCACCAGAAACGGTTGAGGGAGCGTGGCTACAACCAGTCCCGCCTGCTGGCTCAAGAGCTGGGTAAGCTTACCAATTTACCGGTAGTTGATGACTGCCTCATCCGACAGCGTCATGCCCCTCCCCAGGCCAGAACACCAACCGTGGATGAGCGGCGAAGCAATGTAGCCGATGCCTTTTCCTGCCGTGACCGGAGGCTACAGGATAAGCAAGTTTTGCTCATAGACGATGTCTCCACCTCCGGGGCTACCCTTGATGCCTGCGCCAGGGTATTAAAGGAAGCCGGAGCCACCTCGGTATGGGGGCTGGTGCTGGCTAGGGAGGTTTAAAAATCACCGCAAGGAGTGTGAACAGATGGAGCTACAGATAACAGGCAAAAATGTAGAATTAACACCCACCTTGCGCCAGCTCATTGAGCACAAGCTGGGCAAGCTCGCTCGCCATCTATCCAATATCGTTGAGTACAAGGTGGAAATCTCGGAAGAAAAGACAAAATCTCCAGAGCAGCACTTTGTAGTTCAGGTAACCATAGACAGCAATGGCACATTGCTCCGGGGTGTGGAGAGGGGGAAAGACCTGCCCACGGCTATTAATAAGGTGGCAGCGGTTATGAATCGGCAAATTGAGCACTACAAGGGAAAGCTATATGCGAAGGGGAGGGGAAGCTCATTTGCCAGAAGTGAATTTAAGGAAGAAGCAGCTCAACCACCGAGAAAGGTGGTTAAGGTCAAGCGGTTTGCCGTTAAGCCAATGTCAGTGGCTGAAGCCATTGACCAGATGGAGCTTCTGGGGCATGATTTCTTCCTGTTCTTTAATGCTGATAGTGATGAGCTTAACCTGCTATATCGGCGGAAGGATGGCGACTACGGTCTGATTGAGCCTGAGCCGGGGTAACACGATGGCAGGAGAGCTAAAATACCTTATTTTCAATACCGATATTGGTTGGGTAGGGGTATTGGGCTCTAATTCCGGACTGCTCCGTACTACCTTGCCCCAGCCTTCAGCTCAAGAAGCCGAGCAGCTATTAGGCGATAGGGTGAAGGATGCCACCCGGTCCGACAACTTCTTTCATGACCTAATGAAGCGCCTCAGGACTTGCTTTGCCGGTCAGCGGGCAACCTTTCCCGATGAGCTTGACTTTTCCCCGGCTACCGCCTTCCAGCGTGAGGTGTGGCAGCTCACCAGGCTTATCCCATACGGAGAGACCAGAAGCTATAGCTGGGTAGCTGAGCAGCTTGGCAAAGCTGGGGCAGTGCGGGCGGTGGGGCAGGCTCTAGCCAGAAACCCCCTGCCCATTATCGTCCCCTGCCATCGGGTGGTGGCTAGCGACGGCAAGCTGGGTGGCTACAGTGGGGGAGTGGACATGAAGAGGCATCTTCTACACCGGGAAGCCTTAAGCCTTCCCTAAGGGAACCACTACTCTATGTTTACGGTAAATACCTTCTGCGCGAGAAACTCTTCTTCCCACGCTCGCTTATAGACCAGGGTTATCTCGGTCTCACCCGCTTCTAACGCATGGAAGCGGAAATACTCAACACCGCCGGCACCGACCACGCCCTCTTCTTCTGCCTGCTCTTCATATGTCTTTTCCACCAGCTCAAGCATGGTCTCATCATAGCTTTCCTGCCAGCCGTAGCCGGTGGTGGGGTTAGAGCCGAGGGCAATAACAAACTCCTGGCCGACGCCGATGTTTATGGTCTGCCCGGAATCGGTGTAGGTCTTAACCCCCACGCACCCAGCCACTAAACAAATGATTAATACTGCCGCTAACAATGCTACCGTGTCTAATATTAAAAGCTTTCTCACAAAATCCTCCTCGTTATCAGTTATCCACCATATTATAACGGAAATAAAGAGAAAAGGTTAGCCCGAAAGGTCGTTTATCAGTTGCTGGTTAGGGTATAAACTTTAGCTGCTGGTTCAGAATAATCCCCCACGGTGTCAAATGCCCCTCTTATTCTCAGGTTCAGGAAATTATCTTCATATTTCTTAATTAGGCTTTCATCAGCAAAGCTAAAGTATCTGTTGCCACCTATTATGATATGGTCTACCACCCTAATCGGCAGAATCATCCCGATAAAGACCAGGTCTCTGGTGAGCTGTTTATCGCTCCGGCTGGGGGTGGGGTCGCCCGAGGGGTGATTATGAGCCGCAATCAAGGCAGTGGCGTTATGTTTAATGGCACTTTCTACAATCTCACGGGGACGGATGGGGATACTCTCCAGCGTTCCTTCAAAAAGGTCGACAGTGTCTATAATCTGGTTCTGGCTATTTAGATAAATAACCTTGAATACCTCTTTCTCAAGGTCTCTCATTGAGTAGCTGAGATAGTCAAAAATCTCTTTAGAGGATTTATAAATGGGCTGTTCCGTAATCTTTCCTTTGAGAACCTCAGCCGGTAAATCGTGTAGCAGCTTGAGCTCAACAATACAACGGGGAGTCAACCCAACTCGCTGTAACTCCTCAAGGGAAGCCCGCAGGAATCCCCTGAGGTTTTGGAAGTGTTCAATGCACTCTTTTGCCAGCTTCACACATTCTCGGTGGGGTAAGACCAGGCTTAACAGTAATTCAATAGTCTCCTGGTCATTAAGAGACACAAAGCCCGACTTGACAAACCTTTCCTGCAGCGGCGTTAGGTCTTTTGACACGCCTGAAGACATTTCCCCACTCCCACTACCTGCAAAATATACAGACTACTGTCATATTATAGCCCATATATTAGCCATTTGTCAATATGTGGATAACCTGTGGCTACTTTTATCTTACACCAAGTGGGTTACTTGTCAAGGTAACTGGGAGTAATTAAGAGTGTGATTGTTTGCTTCTTAACACACCGATTCTCAAATTTTCGCAGTCTTTCGCCTGAATACCTTGCCCGCGGAAAACATTGCGGACAATAACTACTCTCTGCTTCTGGTAGCAAGCTGGCTGAAATTTGTCAGGCTCGGTGGAGGTTGGCCCTTAGCCTCGTTGTGCCCAACGAGGCTCGGGGTCAGATAATTTAGCCCGGTAGCGGCTTGGTTTAGTGCCAAACCTGTCTCTAATTCTTATGCTTAAGAAGTCCTCTTCATATTTCCCAATTAGTCCTTCGCCAGCGAAGCTATAATATCTATTCCCACCTATGATGATATGGTCCAGTACCCTAATCTGCATAATGCTCCCGGCGAAGACCAAATCCCTGGTTACCTCTTTATCATATCTACTGGGCTCGGGGTCGCCTGAAGTGTGGTTGTGGACAAAAATGAGAGAGACAGCATCATGTTTAATGGCGGCTCTCATGATTTCTCGGGGATAAATAGAGCTGACGTTAACCGTCCCTTCAAAAAGGTCGGCGATGTCTATAATCTGGTTCTGGCTATTTAGGTAGATAACCTTGAATACCTCCTTCTTGAGGTCTCGCATGGAGAGATAAAGATAATCAAAAATCTCTTTGGCCGATTTATAGACCGGCTTATCAATAATTCTCTGCTTGAGAAACTCCTCGGCTACCTTCCACACCAGCTTGATGCCGAAGGCACTATGAGCGCCAATGCCCTCTATCTGCTGTAGCTCTTCGGGGGAAGCTGACAGGGCTCCTCTGAGGGTTTTGAACTTTTTGATGACCTCTTTTGCCTGCTGTTTACAGTCCTTGCGGGGTGAGCCCAAGGTTAGCAATAGTTCAACGATTTCATAGTCATGAAATCCGGTAAGCCCCGACTTGATGAACCTCTCCCGTAGCCTTTTTCTGTGTCCTGGTGATTTATCATTGCTTGTCATCAGCCTATTCCTCTGCCTCCGGCTTCAGGCTGGCCAGGATTTCCTGGGCTCTTTTGCGATAGCCGTAGGCGACCATTATTCGGCAGGGGAAACCGGAAACACCCATGAATGATATGGCATCCCCGGGGTTGACCATAGCCGGAATGCCCTGCTGAAGGAGGATGTCCTGCCATATCTCAGCGGTTAGCTGGTCAGGGGCGGTGGTCAGCAGCAGCCATCTCTCTGGTTTAGTCATTCGGCTCCATCTTTAGCCCCTCTTCCCCCACCAGCTCCACCAGGCGCTGGTGAAGTTCAGGGCAGTAGTTGGTGTATATATTGGACAGCTTGAGGTTAATAATCTTTTCCTCATTGGTCACACACAGGTTTACCTCATCCTCCCCGGGGAAACCTCTCAAGGTATCAACCAATTTATTCAGATAGGCTATATCATTTTCGGCATCGGCGGTCTGGCTGATGCTTATTGTCAGCCGGCGACTTTTGGCCGGTTCGGTATAGGCTGTGGTCTCCTCGGCTACCTCTGGTTCCGCCTCCTGGGCTGCTTCTGGCTGGTAGCGGCGCACATTCTCACAATTTAGCTGCACCCGGTCATTCCTCAGCCTTACCCTGCCCTCGACCAATAGTATATTGCCTTCCTGCCACAGGTCTCTGGTACTGGTATAGGCCTCAGACCAGACCATCACTTCTACTCTGCCATCGAGGTCTTCCAGCATAACGCTGGCAAAGGGGCGCCGGTCTCTGGTGAACGATTGATGAACCGAAGCTACCATTCCAGCTACCACAATGGTCTGCCCCACCAGCTCAGCATCAATATGACCACATAGGATGGTATTCTCCGAAGCCATCTTGGTGGCGAAGGCGCTGAAGGGATGCTCCGAGAGGTATACCCCCATCAGCTCCCTCTCCCAGGCCAGCTTCTCCTTGATAGAGATGTCGGCAGCCTCTAGCTCGAGGCTGGGCAGAGGAGCTGGCATTGTCTCACCCCACAGGTCAAACATAGCAGATTGCCCTGTCTCCCGCAGGTGCTGCTCCCGCTGCGCCAGAGCCAAGATACGACCGATGTTGGAGAGTAGAGCGCCACGGTCGCCCAAGCAGTCCAGGGCTCCAGCCTTAATCAAGCTTTCCATTGCCCGCCGGTTCACGGCGCGCAGGTCGGCACGGCGGCAAAGGTCTTCAATGGACTTAAACTCGCCACCCTTCTGGCGCTCGGCAATCAGGGGCTCTACCGCCCCCAATCCCACATTCTTAATAGCCATTAGCCCAAAGCAGATGGCGGGGGCATTACCATCACCGTCAGTCTCTATAGAAAAGCTGACCTGGCTCCGGTTTATATCCGGGGGTAACACGGCAATGCCCAGACGGCGGCACTCGGCAACGGCAGTAGCCACCTTCTCCGACTGGTCGGCATTGGTAATCAGGAAGGCGGTGATATATTCTGCCGGGTAGTTTGCCTTGAGATAGGCGGTCTGATAGGCGATAAGGGCATAGCTGAAGCTGTGAGCCTTATTGAAGGCATAGCCGGCAAAGGGCTCAATGAGGGCGAAAACCTCGTCGGCAACATCGGCAGAATAGCCCATCTTTTTGGTGCCGGCAAGAAAATTACGCTTCTCCTTTTTCATAACCGCCGCAATCTTCTTGCCCATCGCCTTGCGGAAGATATCAGCCTGACCCAGGCTATAGCCAGCAAGAGCCTGGACAATGAACAGTACCTGTTCTTGATATACAATCACCCCGTAGGTCTCCTCAAGGATGCTGGTTAGTGCCGGGTGGGGGTAGCGGATAGGCTCAATGCCATGCTTGGCTTTGATGAAGGTAGGGACATGCTCCATGGGACCGGGGCGATACAGAGCTATCATGGCGGCGATATCGCTGAAGGTGGTTGGCTTAAGCTCCTTGACATATCGGCGCATGCCAGCCCCCTCTAACTGAAACACGCCGGCCGTTTCCCCTGAAGACAGCAGGTCAAAGGTCTTGGCATCGTCCATGGGGATATGGTGCAGGTCAATCTCAACGCCCCGGCTTTGACCAATAATCTCCTTTGCCTTGCCCAGAATAGTCAGGTTAGCCAGACCGAGAAAGTCCATCTTGAGTAGCCCAATATGGGCAATGGTTTCCATGGTAAACTGAGTCATAACCGTGGCTTCACCGTCGCCCTTGCTTGCCCGCTGCAAGGGGACATAGCTGGTGAGCGGTTGTTTGGATATAACCACACCGGCGGCATGGGTGCTGGCATGGCGGGCAATACCCTCCAGCCGGCGGGCGGAATCAACCAGATTGCGGACGATGTTATCCTCTTCATAGATGTTGCGCAGCTCGCTATTCTCGTCCAGAGCTCTCTCCAGGGTCATGCCCGGCCTGAACGGAACCAGCCTAGCGACGCGGTCAACCTCGCTGTAGGGCATACCCAGCGCCCGACCGACATCCCTGAGGGCGGCCTTGGCGCCCAGGGTGCCAAAGGTGATAATCTGGGCGACATGGTCCTTACCGTATTTCTGAGATACATAAGAGATGACCTCATCACGGCGGCCATCCTCAAAATCTAAATCTATGTCTGGCATCTCCTTGCGCTCCAGGTTGAGAAAGCGCTCAAAGACCAGCTTATTCTCAATTGGGTCAACCTCGGTGATACCAAGGCAGTGAAGGATAATGCTGGCAGCAGCACTGCCTCTGACCCCAAACAGGATGTCGTGCTCTTTGGCAAAGGAGATGATGTCCCAGACAACAAGGAGGTAATTGGCAAACTGGGTCTGTTTTATTACCTCCAGCTCGTAGTCAAGCCGTTGCTTAATCTCCGGGGTGGGGTGGGGGTAGTGCTGCGGTAAGCTCTGATGACAGAGGTCAGCCAGGAACTGGTCAGCAGTCTTGCCTTCAGGCAAATCTACCTCAGGGAGGTGGAGGCGACCAAACTCAAGCTTGAGCTGGCACATATCGGCAATGCGCTCGGTGTTCTCCAGTGCCTGAGGAATATCCTGATAAAGCTCCGCCATCTCCTGAGGGCTCTTGAGGTAATAGAAGTCGCCAGCCATCTTTATTCGCTTGTCATCATAGATAGAGGAGTTGGTGCCGATGCACAGCAGCAGGTCGTGGTCTGAGGCATCTTCCCGATTGATATAGTGAACATCGTTGGTTGCCACCAGCGGTATATCCAACTCCTGGCTCATAGATATGAGAGCCTGGTTTATCTGCTCCAGCTCGGCGATGGGATGGCGCTGTATCTCCAGGTAGAAATCGCCAAAGGTCTGCTTATACCACAGAGCAGCCTGCTTCGCTTCCTCGAGCCGCCCCTCCAGAATAAGTCGGGGAACCTCGCCGGCAATGCAGGCGCTAAGGGCAATAAGACCCTGGTGGTACTGCTCAAGGAGCTCTTTATCCACCCTGGGCTTGTAATAAAAGCCCTCAAGGTGCGCCTTGGTGATGAGCCGGATTAGATTGCGGTAACCGGTCTGGTTTTTGGCCAGTAGAATGAGGTGGTATTTATTTTTATCGCTGGCATCGCGACCGAAGCGGCTGTTGGGGGCGAGATAGGCCTCACAGCCGATAATGGGCTTTATCCCTGCCTCCTTAGCGGCAAGATAGAACTCAATAGCGCCATACATAACCCCATGGTCGGTTATGGCCAGGCTGTCCATACCCAGTTCTCTGGCTCGCTCCACCAGATGCGGGATGCGGCACATGCCGTCAAGCAGACTATATTCGGTATGGACATGGAGGTGGCTGAACATGGCTCTGGCTTATTATAGCACAGGGTCGGTTTTTGGGAATATACTTTTAAGACATAACGACTCAGAAATTGAGAAATAAATTTTCTGATTGCTTAGCAACCTATCCCCCTAACCCCCTTCCCTTACAAGGGAAGGGGGAAAATAATTTTTTTTGAGTTGTTTTTCTTCCCACCCACCCCCTGAGGCTGTTGAACGAAGCCCCTATTGGGCGGGCTAGGTGGGAAGAAGGAGCTGACAAACAACCCCTGTTCTTTTTAACCCCCACAGTGTAAAATCTTGATGGCATGAAATTGAGGATTTTGGGTATTGCCGCTAAATGGCTGTTTATGCTCTGTCTGCCTGTCCTGCTGCTCACCGCCAGCCTGGGCTGGGCAGCCGATAGCCTCTGGCTGTATAAATATGGCTCCCAGGAATATAATGTCAGCCAGACTTTGGCTGATGCAGGACTAGAACTAACTGGCTCAGAGCTAGAGGAAGTCTATGCTGGGCTAATCAGCTATTTCAACTCCGGTGAGGAGTATATCAGCCTTACCGTAATGAAGGACGGCGAGCCATTTGAGCTGTTTAACCAGCGTGAAATTATTCATCTTAAAGATGTAAAGGGGCTAATCTGGCTGGATTACTGGGTCTTGCTGGGGACGCTGGTTTATGTTCTGGCTTATGCCGGGGTCTGCCTTTTCTGGCGGAAGAAAAGATACTGGCGGCGGCTGGCGTGGGGAGTGGTTGGCGGGGGTGGTATCACCCTGGCCTTCATGCTGGCTCTGGGGCTGGGAATATTGCTTGGCTTTAGCCAGCTCTTCTGGCAGTTTCACGTCGTCTTCTTCCCCAACGAGTTCTGGCTGCTTGACCCCACCAAGGACTACCTCAAGATGCTCTTCCCCGACGGTTTCTTCTACGATGCCGCCCTATTCTGTGCCCTGGGGAGTGCCGGGCTGGCGGTAATTCTGGGTGGGGTGAGTGGGGGGTATCTAATATTTAGCAGAAGAAAGGTTACTTGAGCTTGACAGCGGTGCCGTAGGCCAAAAGCTCGGCGGCGCTGGCGACGACACTGGTAGTCACGTAACGGACGTTAATGACCGCGTCAGCCCCCAGCTCCTCAGCCTGGGCTATCATCCGAGCCGTAGCCACCTCACGGGCTCGTCCCATCATCTCCGTATACTCAATCAGCTCACCACCAAGAATCAGTCGCACCATGGCCGAAATGTCCCTGCCCAGCCAGATGGCGAAGATAGTGTGCCCCTTGACCAAGCCCAAATTCTCGGTTATCTCACGACCGGGGACTTCTGCCGAATTCTGGAGCAACATCCGAGGCTGGGCCCCAACGAGTGGAAGTTCCTCCCCTGTAGCCTTGGCTTTCCGCTGTTCCACGGCCACCGTCAGTAAGACCAGCAGGATACCACCGAGAAAGGCGTAGACCGCAATCCCCAACCACAAGGGCAGCAGGGGCTCGTTATAGATGTACCAAGGCATCCCAGCAAAGACCACGGTAAAAAGCCCGAGTACAAAAACCAGCGAACCAAACAGCCGAATTATCCTCATAGTTTCCTCCTTTCACAAAGGCTCTTGAGTTCAATCGTAATTATATGCTCCCCAGCCTATTTATTCCACCCACTTAAACATTAACGTATCTTGATGCAACGCATGCCTAAGAAACGAGGATATCTCCACGGTTCAGGGTACTTTACCTCAATATCTTTTGCTGGCATAGGCTCACAAATCTCGTCAATAGCAAAACCTGCTTTGCACAGACTAACTATATACTGTTCAAGTGGACGATGCGCATGAGTGGTCTTTACTCCATCCTTCGGTGACTCTAGTGAAATCCTGAATACATCCTCGATTAAGACTTCTTTCTTATAATCGAACCATTCTTTAGAAGCATATCCCCAATAGAAAGGCCAAAAACATGGATGTGTAATCGTGAATACGAAATGCCCTTTTGGCCTGAGCACACAAGCAACAGATTGTAGGACTCCATCCAAGTGGAGGGCGGTCATTAGTGACATATTTGAAATTGCTAGTGTAAAAGGGGGGGGCTTAATGTTGCGAGCAAAATTCTCTATTGTTGAATTTATGAACTCAACATTCATAACGCTTGCGCATTGGCCTTTTGCAAGTTTTATCATTTCCTCGCTCATGTCTATTCCAATAATGTGTTGAGCTTTTAAAGCGAGCTGTTCTGTCAAAAAACCTGGGCCACATCCTATATCAATAACTGAAGTAAAATCACTTGATGTAGAAAGCTGGAGTATAGTAGGGACGAGAACAAAGTTAAAACTTAAATCTTTGCCTCTCCTTATCTGTTCGGCCCTCAGCTTAGCAACTCTATCCCATTGCTTGGTAATTTCCCTCTGAGTAATCCCTATGACTGGCTTCATCTTGCCTTTCCTTGCTGCAGCTTCCACTGATCAAAATGGATTATAAGATTAACAAGATCGTTTGCAACCGAGAAAATAGGATGTTCCCCCATTGAAAACTCCTCAATCATATGTTTCCCCTTGATTCTTCTACCCACTGCCACTTGTGCATCCATTCGGCCTCTATTTATGATAGTAAACCTTGATTCCGGAACATACTGAAGTTCAGAAAAAGTATGTACTTGAGCTCCCTCTCGTTGTAACTCCTTAGATAATGCAATTTCCCTTGGAATACATAAGTCTAGCTCATTACAGTCAGCTTTTGAGCGCAATAATTTTTTCATATCCTCGTCGCGTACCCAGCTCATATCGTGAGAAAGGATAGCGACTCTCCCGCCCCGAGAAATCCATTTATATATATAGTCTCTGATTTGAGATTCTTTAACCATACTCTTTGGTTTTGTTTTGAAGTAATTCAAAATCTGTAGAATAATCACAGCAATTAGAAGACATATTCCAAACCCCAAAAGTCCACCTTGCAAAGCAGTTAAAGGCTCTCCAAGAGGCCGTAATATAAAAATAAGCCCAAATAGAGAAGCAAACGAACACACTGTAATCACTAATTGAATAATAATCATGGTTTCCCCCCTTCAACCCTTGTATTTCACTTTATTAAGCCGCTTCACCGCCTCATTCTTCTCTCTCATTCCCAGTTTAGTCTTACTTATGGCTTTGCGCAATAGCTCAATTGGCAAGTCAATCCCCCCATACTACCTTGCCATCGATAATGGTCATCTCCACCCGAATATCCTTGAGCTGCTCCAGAGGCGATTTCAGGGGGTCAGCGCTTAATACCACCATATCCGCCAGCTTACCCTCAGTGATAGAGCCTTTGATATTCTCTTCAAACGAGGCATAAGCGGCATTTATGGTATACATCGCCAGCGCCTGTTGGGCTGAGATGCGCTCCTGAGGCGATAGCTCCTGCCCTGACTCAGCCCGCCTGGTGACGGCAGAATATATGCCAACCAGAGGATTATCTGGGACCACCGGAGAATCCGAGCTACCGGCAACCACCAAACCACCGTCGAGAAGGGACTTAATCCGGTATAGCCACCTCTGCCGGTTGGGGGGGAGGGTGGCTAGATATCTTTCACCACTGTAGTAGAGAAACGGGGGCTGAGTAACCACCATGGCTTCGAGATTCTTTAGCCGCTCCAGCAGCTCAGGCGGGCACTCGGAGCAGTGCTCCAGGCGGTGGCGCCGCCCCGCCAAGGGCGTCTGGCTACCGATATATTCCAGAGCAGCAATGGCTGCCTCCACTGTGCTCGGCTCAATGCAATGGATGGCTAGCTGGAATCCAGCCTGGTGGGCATCTAACGCCTGCTGGTTTAACTCAGGCTGCGGCGGCTGCAAATTTCCCGTGGTCTCATTAAGCACTATCTTTACCCCACCCAGCCGCAACTGAGAATCGCCAGAGCCCAAAACCAGACCTGCCTCTTGAAACTGGCTCAAGGCTTCAACGCCAAACATCATAGACACCCGGCTCTCAAGCTTGCCGCTCTGCTTAAACCGCTTGAGGGTCTGCCACCGAGCCCAATCATTGGTGGCTGTAGCCTCCTGCAGAGAGGTGATGCCCATAGATAGATAATGCCGATTGGCCGAGGCTATACCCTCAGCCATCTCCTCCCCGGAGAGCGGGGGCAATACCTTCTCCCTGATATAGCCCAGCATCTCAAACAGAAGACCGCTTGGCTCCCCGGTGTCAAGGTCCCGCTCAATAATCGCCCCCGGTGGTTCTGGGGTCTCCCTGGTGATGCCAGCCAGGGAAAGTGCCAGGCTGTTGAGGACACAGGCATGCAGCGAGCGGTGAGCCAGGACTACCGGGTG
>JAGMCH010000022.1 GCA_023129255.1 Dehalococcoidales bacterium | reverse complement strand
CGGCGGCGGATGGCTGCCTTTATGTCAGCAATAGAGCCCACCGATGACGGGCTGAGGTCAAGGCTGCGCAGCTTTCTGATGAAGGAGAAAATATGGCAGTGGGCATCATTGAAACCGGGCACCACCGTCTTGCCCCGGCAATCGATTATTTTAGTCTTTGCCCCCCTAACCTCCCCCAATTCCTCACTGCCGGCAACCAGCAAAATCCGATTATCTTTGATAGCCACCAGCCCGGCAGTGGGGCGACTGGGGTCCATGGTGAGCACATTGGCATTAGTAAGGATAAGGTCGGCAGTTGGCATTTTATTTGTCCACCCCACCCCCATTTTTAGCATTTTTCTTACTTCCCACCCTCCCGCCCTATAGGGGCTTCGCCTCTAAAACTCTCCAACCTCCCCCCAAATTGGGAAGAAGTCCTTTGACCAGCTAGCTACAGAGTAGTATACTACCGATAACTTACTGCAACAAATGGGAACTGATGAATTCAGAACAGTTAGCTGAGAAGCTGGTCTTGTGGATAAGGGACAGGGTATCGGCTGCCGGGTGTAAGGGGGTGGTGCTGGGCTCAAGCGGTGGGCTGGATTCCTCGGTAGCGGCGGTACTGTGTCACCGTGCCTTTCCCCAGAGCGCGCTGGCAGTGATTATGCCCTGCTACAGCACCAAGCAGGATATAGAACATGCCCGGGCGGTGGCGGAAAAGTTCTCTATCACCACCAGGACGGTGGTTCTTGATGCTGCTTTTGATGCCTTGCTCAAGGTATTACCCGATGAGGAGGCAGACCCTGATGTCAGCCGCCTGGCCAAAGCCAACATCAAAGCCAGATTAAGAATGCTCACCCTTTACTACTTTGCCAACCAGCTAAAATATATGGTGGTGGGGGCAGGTAATCGGAGTGAGCTTTCCGTGGGCTACTTTACCAAATATGGCGATGGTGGGGTGGATATTCTGCCCCTGGGCAACCTGCTCAAAGGACAGACAAAAGAGCTAGCCCAATTTTTGGGCATCCCGCAGGCGATTATAAATAAGCCACCATCAGCCGGTTTATGGGAAGGGCAAACCGATGAAGGGGAGCTGGGACTCAGCTATGATGAGCTTGACCGCTATCTGGCTACCGGTGAAGCCCCGGCGGAACTTAAAAAGAAATTAAAGTCCATGATAGCCGCCAGTGAACACAAGCGCCAGCTGCCCCCGGCAGCCGACTTTCCTGAAGAGGGGTAAGGGTTGACGTCCAAGGTCAAAATTGTTACCGACAGCACCGCCTATCTACTTCCCGAGGAAATTGCCCAATATGATATCCGTGTTGTGCCTATCAAGCTTGCCTTCGGAGCCGAGGTTTTCTCTGAGGGGGTGGATATTACCAATGAGGAATTCTACCGCAGGCTGGCAAAATCAAACACACCACCTACCACCTCCCAGCCCACGGTCAGCGATTTTACCGAGGTCTATTCCGAGCTCACCTCGCTGGGTCACCCCATTTTTTCCATCCATATCTCGGGCAAGCTGAGTGGAACCATTAACTCAGCTTTAGCTGCCAGAGACGCATTCCCTGAAGCCCAGATTGAGGTGGTAGACTGGCTGTCTAGGGGAATGGGGCTGCTGGTGGTGGCAGCGGCCCGAGCTGCTGAGGAAGGACAGGGACTAGCCCAGATTAAGGCAAAAATCGAGCAACTCGCCCCTTGCGTTAGCATTTTCGCCATGGTTGATACCCTAAAATACGCCTGGAGGGGAGGCCGTATCGGGGCGGGAATGGCTTTAGTTGGCTCGCTATTAAACATCAAGCCAATCGTGGCTCTGAAGAATGCCGAGGCCAAGCCCTTGGCCAGGGCGAGAAGCCGGGCTAAAGGTGTGGAGTATATGCTGAAGCTTCTGGAAAAACGAGTCGGGACGGGAGGCTCCATTCATCATGGTGTCGTTATCCACTCCTGTATATTTGAGGAAGCCCTGGCCTTAGAGAGAGAGGTCCGAGCCCGCTTCAACTGTGCTAAGCTTGAAATTGTTGAAATTGGGCCTGTGTTTGGGACCCACATTGGTCCGGGGGCACTTGGTCTAGCTTTCTACACCGATGAGGACTGGCAACGCATCAATCTTAAATAAGGATACAAAGAATGGAATTGACGCCGGAACAGCTCCAAATAGACGCGGAACGGGTAAGCCAAGAACTTGAAGGTTTTGTCCGGACCAGCGTGGGCAATTTTAAAAGAGAAGGCGTAATTGTTGGCTTAAGCGGCGGGCTGGACTCCAGCGTGGTAGTGGCACTATCTGTTGCCGCCCTTGGTCCAGACAAGGTTATGGGACTGATTATGCCGGAAAGAGATAGCAGCCGCCAAAGTGAGCGGGATGCCCGGCGCCTGGCTGAGGGGCTGGGTATCAGGGTGGAGAGGGTGGAACTAACACCAATACTGGAGGAGATGGGAATTTACCGCCATATACCACGGAGGTTTTTTGCCAATAGGAAAATAGCCGGCCCAGCAATTAAGGCGAGCTACAAACTATATACCATGCTCACCGGTGAAAGACCTTTACTCAGCGGGCTGGAAGGGACAAACTCTGGACTTATCAGGCGGGCTAATGCCTACTACAGGATGAAGCACCGGCTGAGAATGGTAATTCTATATTCATATGCCGAGCATGAAAATCTGTTGGTGATGGGTACGGCCAACAAGACCGAATTTCTAACCGGTTTCTTCGTAAAATATGGCGATAGCGCTGCCGATATTATGCCACTCCAGTCCCTATATAAAACGCAGGTGAAACAGCTTGCCCAATTCCTCAACATTCCCAAGAAGATTATAAACAAAGCCCCGAGCCCGGACCTTATACCCGGAATCACCGATGAATTTGCTTTAGGCATCACCTATGAAAAACTCGACCTTATCCTTTTGGGATTGGAGAGGAACATGGAAACAAAAGAGATAACCAAGATAGGGATAAAGCCGAAGACCATTGAATATGTAAAAGAGCTAATTAGAAGGTCAGAGCATATGAGAAGTTCGCCACTTGCCCCAGATTGATATTAACCCCACCCCCTATTTTAAATTACCTTTACTTCCCAACCCACCCACCCTATAGGGGCTAGCGCCCCTCTCAGGCACCCCAGAGAAAAGAGAGTCAAAGAGAAGTAAAGCCCCTAAATATATTACAGGGAGTCTTAGAGGGACGAAGTCCCTCCTTTCTTATCCTTCCCCCTCCCTTGTAAGGGAGGGGGATAAAGGGGGTGGGTTGTTAGGTAAATGAGGAGGTGAGATGCAAAAATTGAGGTGCCACCAAGGCAATAAAACAAAGAAAATCTCTTGTTTTGAGGGGGCGTCTGTGCTATGATGCAAGTAGGCGAATATGACCACAGAGAAAGAGAAGGCGCTGGAGCTGGCTATCAGCCAGATAGAGAAGCGGTTTGGCAAAGGCTCAGTGATGAAGCTGGGAGCTTCTGCTGCTATGTCACCAGTGGGGGCTATCCCCAGCGGCTCGCTGGCGTTAGACCTGGCTTTAGGTATAGGCGGTATCCCCAGGGGGCGGATTACAGAGATATTTGGTCCCGAGGCATCAGGGAAAACCACCCTAGGTCAACATATAATTGCTGAAGCACAAAAACTAGAAGGTACGGCCGCCTATATTGATGTGGAGCACGCTCTGGACCCTTCCTATGCTGCCAATTGCGGTGTCAATGTTGATGACCTGCTCATCTCTCAACCTGATACCGGGGAGCAGGCTCTGGAGATTACCGAGGCGCTGGTCAGGAGCGGGGCTGTTGATGTCATAGTGATTGATAGTGTAGCGGCATTGGTACCCCGGGCTGAAATTGAGGGGGAGATGGGGGATGCTCATGTTGGCTTACAAGCCCGCCTAATGTCTCAAGCCCTAAGAAAGCTAGCTGCCGCTATCGGTAAGTCTGGCACTGCAGTGGTATTCATCAACCAGCTAAGAGAAAAGGTTGGTATTATCTTTGGTAATCCTGAGGTGACGCCAGGGGGCAGGGCTCTGAAATTCTATAGCTCGGTAAGGATAGACCTAAGGCGCATTGAAACTATCAAACAGGGAGACGCAGCAATAGGCAGCCGTATCCGGGCTAAGGTGGTCAAAAATAAGATTGCCCCTCCATTCAGAAGTGGCCAGTTTGACATTATGTTTGACCACGGGATAAGCAAGGTGGGCAATCTTGTTGACCTTGGTGTGGAGCTGGGGATAGTCAGCAAAAGCGGCGCCTTTTTCTCCTATGGTGACATTCGCCTGGGGCAAGGTAGGGAGAATGCCAAACAATACCTGAGTCAAAATCCCGAACTTGCCGGGGAGATTGAGCAGCGGGTTAGAGCCTCAGCCGTCACCACCCACAACCCTTAGTCTAAGAATATCGTAAACAAAATAGGTTAATAAGTAAGGCTGAGGCTTATGCTTTAGCCTTATGTCTTTAAAAGGGGTAGAGAAAGAGTAATGAAAAAGGTTACTGCCATCAGTGAGGGGAGGCGGGGAAAGCGGGTAAATGTATTCTTAGATGGCAAGTTTGCCTTCAGCCTGGAAGCCGAGGTAGCGGTAAGAGAGGGCTTAGGGGTGGGGCAAGAGCTATCTGAAGGCGACATTGAAGCGCTGGCTGGAGCTGACCTATTCCAGCGCTGCCTTAACGCTGCCCTCCATTACCTCGGCTACCGACCGCGGAGCGAGGCTGAGCTGAGGCAGCGGCTTCACCGGCGTGGTTTTGATGGCGATAACGTGGAAACAGCGATAGCCAGACTAAAAGAACAGGGGCTGGTGGACGACCTGGCTTTTGCTCAATTCTGGAAGGATAACCGCCAATCATTTAGCCCACGCAGCCAGTGGCTAACCAGGTCGGAGCTAAGGCAAAAGGGGGTAGCCAAGGACATCATAGACCAGGTGGTGGCTGATGTTGACGATGAAGATAGCGCCTATCGGGCAGCCATGAGCCGAGCTCGTAGCTTGCCCACGGCTGATTATCAGAGCTTTCGCCGTCGGCTGGGTGAATATCTCAAGCGTCGCGGTTTTGGTTACGGAGTGATAAGTCATACTGTGCAGCAGGTGTGGCAGGAAATAGGGAGTAGGTCTAGATAGCATCTTACCTTGACCTAAAATAGGCAAAGCGGTAGTATTAGCTATCTATAATCTATTCCCAGGGAGTGGAAAGCTGCAAATAAAGGGGGTGAAAAAATGGGAATAGAATCAATACTAGCCATCTTCTTTAGCTTCGTCATAGGTGTAGTATTTGGCGGCATGGCTATCTTCCTCTTCAGGAGGATGATGGTAAACCGTCAGCTTCGCATTGCCCAGAGGAGAGCCTCCAGAATAACGGCTGAAGCCAGTGCTGAGTCCAAGAAAACGCTCGACGAGGCAAAACAGGAAGCGGAGAAAATCAAGTCAGTAGGTGATGCCGAATATCGGGAACGGCGCACTGAGTTGCAGCGTCAGGAAAACCGCCTGTCGCAAAAAACAGAGTCACTGGAGCACAAGCTAGAAGGCTTGGAGCAACGTGAGCGCAATCTGTCCAACAAGGAAAAGGAGGCAGCGTCCATTCGCAGTGAACTGGGGGAGATTAGAAATAGGCAGTTAAAGCAGCTAGAGTTGATTTCAGGCATGTCCACCGCCGAGGCAAAACAAATCTTCCTTGATACCATAGAGACTGAGATGCAGGATGAAATCTCGCGACGCCTTCGGGAATTGGAAATTAAGTTAAAAGAGGAAGCCGATAAGAAAGCTCAAGAGATTCTGGCGCAGGCAATACAGCGCAGCGCCTCCGAGGTGGTATCGGAAACAACGGTGGCGGCTGTTCCCCTCCCCAGTGACGAGATGAAGGGGCGGCTTATTGGACGAGAGGGGCGTAATATTAGAGCTCTGGAGCAGGCTACTGGGGTTGACCTCATAGTTGATGATACCCCTGAGGCAGTGACCCTATCTAGCTTTGACCCGGTGCGGCGGGAGATAGCTCGCCTGGCTTTAACCAAGCTTATCCTAGATGGTCGTATCCACCCAGCCCGCATTGAAGAGGTGGTAAACAAGACCAAGGAGGAGGTAGATGCGGCTATCTATAGCGCCGGAGAGCAGGCAGCCTACCAGGTGGGAGTGCATGGACTGCGCCCCGAGCTAATCAAGCTGCTCGGTCGCCTTAAGTACCGCACCAGCTATGGACAGAACGTGTTAAACCATTCCGTCGAGGTTGCCCATCTCGCTGGCATGATTGCTGGGGAACTGGGAACCAATGTTGCCCTAGCCAAGAAAGCCGGACTGCTTCATGACATTGGTAAAGCGGTAGACAGGGAGGTAGAGGGTCCTCACGCTGCCATCGGTGCCGACCTGGTTAAGCAATGGGATAAATCCCCCGAGGTCGTCCAGGGTATCGCTGAGCACCACTTTGAGACTGATACTGCCAGCATTTGGGGCTTTATTGTAGCCGCGGCTGATGCTATTAGTAGCGCCAGACCTGGGGCAAGGCGTGAATCTCTGGAACACTACCTGAAGCGGCTGAAGGAACTGGAGGATATAGCCAATAGCTTCAAGGGAGTAGAGAAGTCCTATGCTATCCAAGCCGGCCGTGAAATTCGTATCCTGGTTAAGCCAGAAGAGATTGATGACCTGGGGGCAATGAGGCTCGCCCGAGACATCGTTAAGAAGATAGAAGAGGGCGTGGAGTATCCGGGGCAAATAAAGGTTACCGTGCTCAGGGAGACAAGAGCTATAGATTACGCTAAGTAGGAAAGCTAGTGCTGATATTGGCAATAGGTGATATAATCGGCAGGCCTGGTAGGAGGGCGGTAAGCCAGCTTTTACCAGGCCTTCGCCAGCAGTACGGGTTAGACCTGGTTATTGCCAATGGCGAGAATGCCGCCGGCGGCATAGGACTGACCTTATCCACCGCCGAGGAGCTACTTGATGCCGGTGCTGACGTGCTGACCTCAGGTAACCACATATGGGCTCAGAAGGAGATTATTCCCCACCTTGATGGTGAGATGCCCATCATTCGCCCATTAAATTATCCGGCGGGGGTGCCGGGTAAAGGACATATAGCCATTGGTCAGGTGGCGGTGGTTAATTTGCTCGGCAGAACCTTTATCGGCGATTTCGATTGTCCGTTTAGAGCTATGGACCAACTGCTAAGTGAGCTTGAACAGCAAATTATCATTGTTGATTTCCACGCCGAGGCAACATCGGAGAAGATGGCAATGGGGCGGTATCTGGACGGGCGGGTCAGCGCCGTGCTCGGCACTCATACCCATGTGGGAACTATCGATGCCCAGTTGCTTCCCCACGGCACGGCTTATGTCACCGATATCGGTATGACCGGTCCTATAGATTCAGTTATAGGTGATGACGCCGAGGCGGTAATTCAGCGCTTTCTGACCGGAATACCCCATCGTTTATCGGTGGGTAAGGGTAAAACCGCCTTTAACGCCATAATGGTCAAGGTGGATGATGACAGTGGCCGGGCACTGAGCATTGACCGAATCTATCAGGAGGTGGAATAGCGGTGAGCCGGGTTGACCTCCATATCCACTCCACCGCCTCTGACGGTCGGCTTACGCCGGCAGACATCGTCCAGGAGGCGGCGGGGCGGGGGTTAACCTATATCGCCCTGACTGACCACGATACCGTGGACGGAATTGCCCCAGCCCAGGCGGCGGCTCAAGCCTTCCCTCAGCTTAAGATCATACCCGGTGTTGAAATCAGCACCGATATCCCTCAGGGTGAGGTTCATGTCCTCGGCTACTTTATAGATTATACTGACCCTGAGCTTGGGGCTGCCCTGGATAGATTTAGGAATTCCCGGCTGAGGCGAGCCCAGGGGATGGTGGCTAAGCTGGAGAATTTGGGCATCCACATCGACTGGCAACGAGTTCAGGAAATAGCCGGCGCCAGTTCTATCGGGCGCCCCCATATTGCTCAAGCCATGTTAGAAAAGGGCTATATCAGCTCGTTTAAACAGGCATTTACTGAATATTTAAGTCGAGACGGTCCTGCCTATGTTGAGCGGGAAAAGATGACCCCTGTCGAGGCAGTGGAGCTAATAGCTAAAGCCAGAGGACTAGCCGTGCTGGCCCATCCCTTAACCGCTGGTGACCCGGAGGCGCTGACTACAGAGCTAAAGGCAGCCGGCCTGGTGGGCATTGAAGCCCACTACGATGGCTATAGCGCAGAAGAAATCAACCGGCTGGTGGGGCTGGCCCAGAAGCATAATCTCATTGCCACTGGTGGT
>JAGMCH010000021.1 GCA_023129255.1 Dehalococcoidales bacterium | reverse complement strand
TCCTTCGTCCCTGATGTTCTGTTTATTGAGGGCAACAAAGCCTATGTGGTAAATCCCCTGTCCTCCGACGGCTCCGATTACGCCTATGGCTCATCCCATCCCATATTTGAGGGCAGGTATAGAGCCGGAGCCTGGGGGCTCAACCGCATCCAGGTTGAGGGTTATGACCCGGCAGAGGACAAGCCAATAGTGGTGGATTCCTTCACCTGGGAGCAGATAGATAGGCTCTATGATAGGCTGAGGCAGCTTGAAGACAAGAATATAGACACCGTAACCAAGGCTGAGCAGAGGGGAGAAGCCTATTTAAGACAGGTGGAGATAGAATCAGTCGATGGCTCTATCCTGATTCCGGTTAATTGTGGTCAGCAGCTCTATGATGTGATTGATATAACCGATAGCCGGGCCGGGCTGGAAGCAGCCAGGAGGAGGGTAAACGGGCTGACCCTGGTTTATAGCCCAAGCCGCGGAGAGTATCAGCAGCGTTTATTGCTTGGAGGAGTATAGGAATTATTTATCTACCTCACCCCCTTTGTCCCCCTCTCCTTCAAAGGAGAGGGGGAGGGGCAAAACACTAAAGAGATAGGGTTCTAAGAATATTTGAAGGAGAGCTAAGATGAGGCTGAGGAAAGCGGTGCTGAAGAGTTTCAACTCCGGCGACTATACTGCCACCGTCCAACTTGCTGGCAGCTATAAGGTCTACCTGGAAGGTATTGCTGTGGCGCGGAATCTGCCCGCAGCCGAGATGGCGCTGGGCAGGAAGGTGGCGGTTATCTTCTTTGACGAGCATAACGCCAAAGATGCGGTGGTGGCGGCGGTCTACACCTAGATTCAGGCTCTAGCCAACACTTTTAACATAGTAAGGATAGCGATAACAGTCCGCTGAACCTCAACCGGCTCCATGGCCAACACACCAGCCACATAAGGGTCTACCTGCCCACCAGTATGCTCCTGGTCAGCCCCAGGTACGCCGGGAGTCTGGGAAGTGAGGTAGCCGGCTAAAGTAAATAGCTCATCCTCCCCAAAGCCCAGAGGTTTGGCGATTCGGCGCAGAACACGGGCTGAGGGAAAACGCTCCCCCCGCTCGATGCGACCCAGGTGAGATGGAGATATCCCTGCCATAACAGCCAGCTCATGCTGTGTCAGTGGCTTGAAAAGCCTCTGCCGCCTGATTATTTCGCCTAAATGGTTGCCTCTACCGTCAAACATAACCAGTATCCCGTAGGAAATAAAGCTGTTTTAACTTCCCTACAGTCCAATTTTAGGCTACCGACATTAATTACCCATAAAACTGGCGTTAACATTTCATTAAAACCCCATTCCCTATTCCTTGACGGCTGAAGCTACGGGTTATACAATGGCATGGCTGCAAAATGGCTAAGAAATACGATGTTATCATCGTTGGCGGTGGTCCAGCGGGTATCTTTGCCGCCCTGGAACTTTCTAAAGTTCCTGACCTGGATATTCTGCTTATAGAGAAGGGGAAGGACATTGATAAGCGTCAATGCCCGGCTCGAGACACAGGCGAGCCTTGCCCTCCCTGCTCACCTTGCAATCTGGTCTGTGGTCTGGGCGGGGCTGGCGCCTTCAGTGATGGTAAGCTAACCCTATCATCGCAGGTTGGCGGCAGGCTCAGCAATTACCTCGGGGAGAGTGGGACGGGAGCCCTTATCCGCTATGTTGATGAGGTATACCTCAAGTTTGGCGCCCCGGATAAGCTCTATGGTGTTGGGGGAAAGGTTGACCAACTGCGAGGCAAGGCTGGCCTGGCTGGATTGAAGCTGGTGCCGGTGCCTATCCGTCACCTGGGCACCGAGCATTGTCGCTCGGTGCTTAAGGCTATGTGGGACTACCTTAGCCCCCATATAGAATCCAGGCTGGAGACAGCGGTTTCCTCCATCACGGTTGACCATGGCAAGGTTAAAGGAATTGAAACTGAGGCTGGGGACAACTTTGACTGTGATTACCTAATTCTGGCTCCGGGCAGAGAGGGAGCCGATTGGTTAGCCAAAGAAGCCGACCGACTTAAATTAACCGTGCATAGTAACCCTATTGATGTTGGGGTTAGGGTTGAAGTGCCAGCGACAGTAATGGAGGCTCTGACCAATGTGCTCTATGAGTCGAAGCTGGAATTCCTGTCAAAGAGCTTTGACGACCGGGTTAGAACCTTCTGTATGTGTCCCGGGGGTGAGGTCATCATGGAGTCCACCGG
>JAGMCH010000020.1 GCA_023129255.1 Dehalococcoidales bacterium | reverse complement strand
CAGGCAATGGATAAGCTGGCTCCGGGTGTTGCTTCGCACCATACCTTGCTTTACGGCATTGAGGTCAAATTCTATTCCTCCCGACCCCAACTCAGCTCCAGCTTAGAGACCGAGGTCAGCAACATGTTCGCTGTTGGTGATGGCGCTGGCGTTAGCCGTGGCTTAATCCAGGCGTCAGTTTCCGGTGTGGTGGCAGCTCGCGAGATATCAAGGAGAGGCAGCCGTTAACCCCGGGGTTTCCGTGCATTTACCCCATCCCCACCGTTTTTTGATTTATCTCTTTTTCCCCACCCTCTAATCATGTTTGATGGCTATATGCCCCCCTCTCCTGTTTTGAGCATTTCTCTTTCTTCCCACCCACCCTATAGAGGCGGAGCCTCTTTAAACACCTCAGAGAATGGGGAGTCCAAGAGGGGCGAAGCTCCTCTTTTTTATTCCTCCCCCTCTCCTTGAAGGAGAGGGGGAACGAGGGGGTGAGGTGTCCCAATCATATGAAAGAATACAGTTAGTTGACAGTCTAGCTCAAGCCGACTAAAATGTGATGGTATAAAAAAATTACAGGCAAGGTTATGAGAAGGAGGAGGATGCTATGTGGCTAATGTAGTAGCTTCGAACAATGAGAACTTTGAGAGTTTGCTCCGGCGGTTCAACAAAAAGGTGCAACAAGAAGGTATTTTAGCTGAGGTGCGCCGTCGAGAACACTACGAGAAGCCTAGCGTTAAGCGCAAGCGAAAGGGAGCAGCCAAGAGACGCAAGAGTTCTAGAATGCCGAGAAGATAGTAGATATTATGGGAAAGAAAGCACCTACATTAAAACAAAAGCTGACGGATGACCTTAAGCAGGCGATGAGGGATGGGGATACGGTGAAGCGTTCGGTCATCCGTTTGACGATGGCAGCCATTAAGAATGCTGAAATTGCTCGCCAGACTACCTTAGAAGATACCGATATCCTGGGCGTTATCGCCAAGGAGGTCAGGCAGCGCAAGGAGAGCATTGAAGCCTTTAAACAGGGAGACCGCCCGGAACTGGCGGCTCAAGAAGAGGCGGAGATGGCGGTCTTAGGGCAGTACCTGCCCCAGCAGATGACCCGCGAGGAGATTATCGCCGAAGCCCACCGGGTTATTGCCGAGGTGGGGGCGCAGGGACTCGGCGATAAGGGAAAGGTCATGCCCCAGCTCATCGCTCAGCTCAAGGGCAGAGCCGATGGACGAGAGATAAACGAGGTAGTTACTGAGCTACTCACCTAATGCTGGGCTAGTGCTCTCTCTAGCTCAAGTTTGAGTTTCTCAGATTCAGTGCCCAGGTCTATCATTCCCCAGGGCAATTTTTGGTCGGTATCCCACCTTTGATGAACATAGAAATCAATATCTAGGTGGCATTTTTCTACCGCTTGGCGCCAGCCAGATAGTGATACTTCTTCTATATTTGCCAGCACCTCGGCTAGTTTAATGTCCCCCCGCGACAAAACCCCCTGAACCTGACTCCAAGCAGCACTTTCCCCCTTAATTTTGATTCCCTTTGGCATTAAGTTGCTTTTGAGTAACGACAAACGCCGGTTCAGAATAGAGGGCGGGGTCATCGGTAGCCACTGGAAGGGTGTGCCTGCCTTGGGCACAAAGGGAGAAATGGTGAGCACCAGGCGGCAGCCAGTTTGCTGCCTATCAATGATGCGCTTGCAGTTTAAGGTTAATTTTATGATTCCCTCTATATCTTCATCGGTCTCCGAGGGCAAGCCAATCATAAAGTAGAGCTTGACCTGCTTTATCCCCTGCTCAGCCACCCTCCCCATCGCCTCCAGAATATCCTCCTCAGAGATGCCCTTTTTTATCACCTGGCGCAGGCGCTGGGAGCCAGCCTCAGGGGCAAGGGCAATGGTTCGGGCGCCTCCTTTAGCCAGCTCCCTCAATACTACGCTGGAGAGGGGAGCCATTCGCAGTGAGCTGATAGAGAGCTCAGCCCCCATCCGACCTAACTTTAGCAGCAGCTCTTCTATCTGAGGGTAGTCGGAGACAGCCGCCCCCACCAGACCCAGCCGCTTCCTGTATTTAAGTCCTAGCTCAGCCTGGGCGATTAGATTGTCCACAGAGCGATGGCGCATGGGAGAAAAGGCTTTACTAGCAAGACAAAAGCGGCAGCCCCAGTTGCACCCCCGCTCCACCTCAATGAGGTATAAGTCGCCCAGCTCAGTGTCCGGGGTGAGTATGGCCGAGGCGACAGGAAAATCGTCCAGGTTTTTTGCCCACTGCCGGACCACCGGCTTTCCCGAGTAGTACTGCGGGACATAGACGCCGGGCAGCGAGGCTAGCGCCTTGAGCAGGTCACTTCGCCTGCCCAAAATACCCTCGGCGATGACGGGAAGCATCACCGGGACCATCGGCTCGGCCTCGCCAATACACAGGCAGTCAAAGAAGGGGGATAAGGGCAGGGGGTTGGCTATGATGCAGGGACCGCCAGCTATAACCAGGGGATGCCTCTCATCGCGGTCGGCAGCATATAAGGGGATGCCGCTGGCTTTGAGAATATGGACGACATTGAAGTAGTCAAGCTCGTAGGAGATGGAAAAGGCAACGACGGCAAAATCGGAGAGCGGCCGCTGAGATTCCAGGCATAGAGCGGGCGAGCGGCTATTCCTATTCTCTACTTCCCAGAAGGCTCTTTCACTAACAACCTGGCTATAGCTATTGAGCAGGCTATACAGGGCATGAACTCCCAGGTTGGACATGCCTACATAGTAGGAGTTGGGATAGACCAGGGCGATGGGAATTCTACCCCCCCAATCCTTGATGATGGTGCCCTCTTCACGAGAGAGCCGCCGCCTGGCTTTTTCAACCTCAGCCCAAGCCATAATATCGGTTTCATTATATAGCCTGTGGGGTAAAATTGCGATTTTAATTTGGTGGCCCTCCCCCCCAGCCATTTTATATCTTTTCCCACCCACCACCCTATAAGGTCGGCGGATATTCTCTTCCCCCCAAAAAATCATGGAGTTTTCGAGGCAAAGCCTATGAGGGTGGGTAGGTGGGAAGAAAGACCTAAAAACGGGGGGAGGGGGAAGAAAAAAAGAGAGGGGGCTTCGCCCCCTCTTAAACTCCTTTCTCTCTGCTTTAATCTAGCACTTGGTATACCCGCAACTGGGGCAGATGTAGCAGCCCTCCTGATAGACCAGCAGGTTGCCGCAGTCGGGGCACTGCCCGGCCAGGTTCTTGACCAAGCCGTAGTCCTCCAGCTGGGGCTTAGCCTCACCACCAATGTGCTTCTCCAGAACGCTGGCAATGGCATCGGCGCAGGAGAGTATGGACTTGCCTTCCTCCCAGGCGATGTTAGGACAGCGGATACCCCGCAGCTGCCTCACCACCGAGGCGACATCTATCCCAGCCCTTAACGCCAGTGAGATAAGTCGGCAGGTGGCTTCAAGCTGGGCTGAGGCACAACCCCCAGCCTTGCCCAGATGAGAGAAGACCTCAAATATCCCCTGCTCATCGCGGTTCACCGTTACATAGATGTAGCCGCAGCCGGTGGTCACCCTTTCCGTAACTCCGGTGGTTACCTTCGACCTCTTCCTCGGCGTAAGCCCCACACCCTCAGCCTTCTCCTCCCTGCCCGTGGTCAACACCTGGGCGTCACGGCTCCTATCCCGGTAGATAGTTATGCCCTTCAATCCCTCTTCATAAGCCATCATGTAGACCTTATTTATGTCTTCCCTGGTAGCCTCCTGCGGGAAGTTGACCGTCTTGGAAACAGCGTTGTCCGTGGACTTCTGAAAGGCGGCCTGCATCCTGACATGCCACTCCGGGGTTATCTCGTGGGCGGTAACAAATAACCGCTTAATGCTATCCGGGACTTCATCTACATCGTGGAGTCTAGCCCCACCAGCCAGCTGCTTCATCAGCTCATCTGAGTAAAAGCCCTCGCTCTTGGCCGCTTCCTCAAAATAGGGGTTCACCTCAACCAGCTGGGCGCCATCAAGGATATTTCTGGTATAGCTCAGGGCGAAAAGGGGCTCAATGCCGCTGGAGCAACCAGCGATTATGCTCAGGGTGCCGGTGGGGGCGATGGTGGTGCAGGAGGCATTTCTCATCTTGGAACCACCGGGCACATCATAGATGCTATCACTGAAGGTGGGAAAGACGCCTCGTTGCTCGGCTAACTCCGCCGACGCTTTACCTGCCTCATTGTGGACAAAGCGCATAATCTCGGAGCCAACCTTCAGCGCCTCCTCTGAGTCATAGGGGATGCCCAGCTCGATTAACATGTCGGCAAACCCCATCACCCCCAGCCCAATCTTCCTTGATTTCTTGGTCATCTCCTCTATCTGGGGTAGGGGGAATTTATTGGCATCAATGACGTTATCCAGGAACCTGACCGCAGTCTTAATTGCTTCCGCCAGCCTGGGATAATCAATCTCAGTAGTCCCGTTGGTGGTTCGCAACATCCTAGCCAGATTGATAGAACCCAGGTTACACGACTCATAGGGGAGCAGGGGCTGCTCACCGCAGGGGTTGGTGGATTCAATCTTGCCTAGATGGGGGGTGGGGTTATCCTTATTTATCTGGTCAATGAAGACGATGCCCGGGTCGCCGGTCTTCCACGCCATATCCACTATTTTGTCGAATACCTCTTTGGCGTTAAGCTTATCCACCACCTTTTTAGTGCGTGGATTTACCAGGTCGTAGTCGGTGCCTACCTTGACTGCCTCCATAAACTCAGTGGTTACCGCCACCGAGATATTAAAGTTAGTCAGGGCAGTGGAGTTATCCTTGGCGGATATGAACCTCATAATGTCGGGGTGGTCAACGCTTAAGATACCCATGTTTGCCCCCCGCCGTGTCCCACCCTGCTTGGTGACATCGGTGGTGGTGTCAAATACCTCCATGAAGGAGACCGGACCACTGGCTACCCCCGAGGTGGACTTGACAAAGTCGCCCTCGGGTCGTAACTGGCTGAAGGAGAACCCGGTGCCACCACCACTCTTGTGGATGAGGGCAGTATACTTTACGGCATCAAAGATGGACTCCATTGAGTCCCCGACGGGAATGACAAAGCAGGCTGATAGCTGACCCAGCTCCCGCCCGGCATTCATCAGGGTGGGCGAGTTGGGCAGGAACTCTAGGTTAGCCATCAACTGGTAGAACTCCTCTTCCCTCGCCTTGACATCTGCCTTGGGGTCATAGATAAGCTCGGCAGCGGCGATAGCCTGCGCCACACGGCGGAACATCTCCTCCGGTGTCTCAGCGACCTTCCCCTGCTTATCCTTCTTTAAGTACCTTCTTTCTAAAACGCGAAGAGCGTTTTCGGTGAGATTGATGCCAGGCTTAGGCTGAACCTTGGACTTGACTACAGTGGTTGATTCCATCTGGGGTTGAACCTCCTCTCGCTTAGCTGGCTCTTCAGCCTGTAAGATTTCTTTAACCATAGCCTGGATTTCAGCATCGGTGGGCAGGCGTTTCTGCCCCCGGCGGGATTTAGGCACCAAATCCTCCATCCCCGGTAGCGGCTGCTCCATGCGTTCCGTCGCCAAGAGGGACGGTGTCTGTTCCAGGCGTTCAATCACCTGAGCCGTGAGCTGCTCTATCTGCTTTCTATCCGGTATGCCCATAGACTCGGCAGCGGCAAAAATAGCCTGGGCAATCCGGGTATGGTTTACCTTGGCTTTATTGGCTCCCTTACCATGATTAGCTGGGCTCATCTCTGGCTCTCCCTCTTAGCTCTGCCCTTCTTCTGGACTGCCCGCCGACCCTTAACCACCCCAGCCAGTTCCTCAGTGGGCAGCAAAGGCAACTGGTTGGCAGGACGAGAGGTTTCAGCTTTTGCATCGAGCAGGGTATCTACCTCCTGTTTTAAGGTAGTGATGTCAGCAAATTCCCGGTAGACACTGGCAAAACGGATATAGGCAATATGGTCCAGGCTTTTGAGCCGTTCCATTACCATGTCACCAATGACGGCACTGGGTATCTCCGCCTTGCCCCCCTGATAAAGCTCAGCCTCTATATCATCAACCAGCTTATCAACAATACCAGTGGGCAATGGTCGTTTTTCACAGGCCTTGCGAATACCGGCTAGCAGCTTGTCTCTGTTGAATTCCTCCCGCCTCTCATCCTTTTTAATCACAAACAGGCTAACTGGTTGCAATCGTTCATAGGTGGTGAAACGAGAGCCACAGCCCAGGCACTGACGCCGACGGCGTATCCCCTCGCCCGCCTCACGAGAATCTATAACCTTGCAATCAGAATAACCACAATAAGGACAGCTCATGGCAAATACTACATTATGTTGTGCAGCAGAGCGAACATACCACAATATATAGTATTTGTCAAGTGTTTTTCACCCTTAATTTACTAGATTGTCAGACAAACAAAAAGGCTGTAGAGCAATAAAGCCCCACAGCCTTAGCCGCTACCGGTTTAGTGATTGACAAGGCGCTTTATCCTAGGGCACACCGGGCGGAGTCTTAATAAGTTTAGTTGACTGGGTTATTGGTTGGCGCCGATGGCTAAACAAGGG
>JAGMCH010000002.1 GCA_023129255.1 Dehalococcoidales bacterium | reverse complement strand
GGCACCGCTAATGGTCAGGCAATTGCCCTGGAGCTACTGTCATTTATCGGCAAGCTGGTGATGTGCGGCTTTGGTATGCAGAAGAACGAGTATGCCCTATCAAGGTTGATGGCATTTGACGCCGATATTATGGGCTCGTGGGGCTGTCTGCCCAAGTACTACCCTGAGGTTCTGAAGATGGTCTTGGCTGGCAAGATACAGATAGAGCCTTTTGTTGAGACCAGACCGATGAGCCAGATAAAGCAGGCATATGAGGAAGCTCACGCTACCAGCTTAATGAAGCGAATAGTATTAACCCCTGATTTCTGAAATTAAATCAAAAAGGAGGTATCATAAATGGCTTTAGATTGGGTACCAAGAGACAATGTATTAAAAGACCACCAGATTTTCGGCGATGAGCACTTCGGCACCGAGCCACCGTGCACCGTGTTTGAGAAGAAGCCACTGGTCAATCCCCAAACCGGAGAGAAGGTTGATGGTCTTTATACCGCCTGGATAACCCTCAATAACCCCGCCCAGTTTGGTTCCTATACTACCGAGATGGTAAAGGGGGTTATTGCCGGCATGCACAAGGCGTCTATGGACAGGAGTATCGTTGCCACCATATTTACTGGCACCGGCGATAGGGCATTCTGCACCGGGGGTAATACCAAGGAGTATGCCGAGTATTACACCAAAAGACCGAAGGAATATGCCGACTATATGGACCTTTTCGGGGGTATGGTGGATGGCATCTTGAAGAGCCGGGTACCTGTAATCTGCCGCTGCAACGGGATGCGGATTGCTGGTGGTCAGGAAATTGGTCAAGCCTGTGACCTTACTATAGCTGCCGATACTGCTCAACTCGGACAGGCAGGGACAAGACATGGTTCTACCCCGACCGGGGGCTCTAGTGACTTTCTGCCTTGGAACCTCAGCATGGAACAGGCAATGTGGAGTTGCTTCTCCAACGAGCTGTGGAGCGCCTACAAGATGGAAAGACTGGGCTTAATCACCAAGGCTATCCCAATAAAGAAGAATGACAAGGGAGAGTGGGTGAGAGACCCTAGAGTTATCACTGATAAATACGTGGAGAACGGTGAGATTGTCTATGGTGAGTTCAAGAAAGGGGATGAATTTAAGCAGGCTACAGGAACTCTAAAGGGGCTCAAAACGGACTGGTCACTATTAGACGACTTTATAAATAGAGTGGTCTGGACCATAACTAACCTTATGCCCCTCTGCGTAATGATGACCGTTGAGTCTATAAGAATGAAGAAGAAATACTTCTGGGATGCGACTAAGGTGCATTCCATGTACTGGCTGGCGGCTAACATGAATACTGAGGCGTGGCTTGGCTTCAATGCTTTCAACACCTCAGACCTGACAGGAACTAGGACTATAGATTTCATCAAGTATCGCCAGCTTATAGCTCAGGGGCACCAGTATGACGACGAGTTGATGGAAGCAGTCTTTGCTAAACCCAAGCAGCAATAGTCTAAGCTCATCAACCCAGTGATAGAAAGCCCGGGATATAACCGGGCTTTCTATTTTTGCTTGACAAAGCGGTGGTCACAGATTAGCATTTCATTGAGGTCGTGCTAGACGGGGAGCTAGCGGTGCCCTGAACTCGCAATCCGCTATAGCGGGGTCGAATTCCTGCTTGAGGCCTTTGTCTGGTGGGACTACTTGGACTAAGCGGTGTTGAAGGCCGGGTCCTACGCGGCAGAGCTCTATGAACCCCGTCAGATCCGAGAGGAAGCAGCGGTAAATAGAAGCCCTGGGTGCCGTAGGGCTACCTGGTTGGAGCTGGCTGGCTCAAGCAAGCTATGAGGCGGGGTCGAGGGCAGGTGCACGGCCTCAAGGCTTATTATTGACAGGAGGTGGCTATTCTCAATGGAGCTTGGACTGGCAGGAAAAACAGTTATTGTTACCGGCGGCGCCTCAAACGTTGGTCGGGGTATAGTCCTGGCTTTTGCCAGGGAGGGTTCAAATGTAGTGATTGCCGATATAGATGAGGCGCAGGGAGAGAAGACGGCTAAGCTGGCCCGCAAGCAAGGCGGCAAAGTATTAATGGTCAAGACCGATGTCACCAGTCCCGAGCAGTGCCAGGCGATGGTAAAGAGGACACTGGATGAGTTTGGGCGGCTGGATATCCTGGTGAATTGCGTGGGCTGGATATATGACCGATTGTTTGTTGACAAGCCCAGGGAGGAGTGGGTAAAGGAAGTTGATACCAACTACTGGAGTGTAATTAACTGTACCAGGGCGGTAATTGACCATATGATTGCCCAGAAAAGGGGCAAGATTATTAGCCTTGCCTCCGATGCCGGCAAGATTGGTGAGTACAGAGAGGTGGT
>JAGMCH010000019.1 GCA_023129255.1 Dehalococcoidales bacterium | reverse complement strand
TCCAGTTCCTCCTCCTTGCCCTTCAAGCCCCTAAGCAATTCGTTAAACTCGTCTTCTCGGCTGACCCCTGCCAATCCTAACTTGGAGGTAAAGCCAGTGGCAATCAGGGTTATCCTTACCTCCTCCCCCATACTGGGGTCCTGAACCACGCCAAAAATGATGTTAGCCTCGGGGTCTACAGCTTGCTTTATGACATCAGCCGCTTCATTAACCTCAAACAGGGTAAGGCCAGTGCCGCCAGCGACATTGAATAATACACCCTTTGCCCCCTCAACAGAAACGTCTAACAGCGGGCTAGCCAGGGCTTCGCTAGCCGCATCGGCAGCTCGGTTCTTACTTGAACCGACGCCCATGGACATCCAAGCTGGACCAGCATCCTTCATCACTGCCTTAACATCGGCAAAGTCAAGATTAATCAGCCCAGGGACAATGATAACCTCGGCAATAGCCTGAACCCCGTGGCGCAGCACATCATCAGCCAGCTTAAAGGCATTATCCACCACTGTCTTCTGGTCACAGAGGTCAAGCAAGCGGTCGTTGGGAATAATGATAAGGGTGTCAACCTTTCCCAACAGGCGAACAATGCCATCCTCAGCCACCTCAGTGCGATGGACGCCTTCAAAGGTGAAGGGTTTGGTGACCACAGCAATAGTCAGAGCCCCGATTTGCTTACTTACCTCAGCCACCACCGGGGCAGCCCCGGTGCCGGTGCCGCCACCCATACCGCAGGTGATAAACACCATATCAGACCCTGAGAGAAGTTCAGAGAGTTCGTCACGGTTTTCCTCGGCTGCCTTCTGACCCATGACATGGTCGCCGCCTACTCCTAAGCCTTTGGTGAGCTTCTCTCCAAGCTGGACCCGGGTAGGAGCTTCGGTAATAGACAGAGCTTGGGCATCAGTATTCATGCCAATGAACTCCACCCCTTGAATTTGCTCCCTGACCATGCGGGTTACGGCGTTACAGCCACCACCGCCCAAGCCGATAACCTTAATCTTAGCTGGGTTAGGACTGAAGGTTGTTTTTGCCATTTTCGCCCCTCCTTTCTTTACCACTTATTGCTAACTATAGCTAGCGGAACAGACCAAAAATTCGGGAAACAAAGCGTCGCAAACCTAAGCCTAAGCCGTGACGTTGCCAGGTCTGCATTTCTCTATGTTTTGCTCCCCACAGCAATAG
This sequence comes from Dehalococcoidales bacterium, assembly GCA_023129255.1. Classification (GTDB taxonomy): domain Bacteria; phylum Chloroflexota; class Dehalococcoidia; order Dehalococcoidales; family BS750m-G39; genus JAGMCH01. The sequence continues at coordinate 9,900 of JAGMCH010000019.1, read as the reverse complement.
ACCAACGCTGGTGGCATATGCCGGGTCATGAAGGGTATCAGCGATGCCACCTATATTGCTGGGAATGCCTACCCTTACCGGGAGTTGCAATGTATTGCGCCCCAGGGTTTCTATACCAGCCAGGTTAGCACTGCCGCCGGTGAGCACTAGACCATCAGGGACTAATGTCTCATATTCAGAGTTTGGCATCTCAAGCACAATAAGCCTCAGGATTTCCTCCACCCTAGCTCGGATAATGTCACACAGGTCTTGGTGAGAGACACCATGTCCATTTGTCATTAGGGTATCGGTGCCTGAACCCGTCCTTGTTTCATAAACTGGGGTAACACTGCCATACTTCTTTTTCATCTCCTCGGCCACATCAAATGGCAGCCCCAAGCCAATAGCAATGTCTCTGGTGATTTGATAACCGGCTACAGGTAGGATAGCGGTATGCCAAATGCTCCCCTCCCTGAAGATAGCGATATCGGTGGTACCACCCCCTATATCAGCCAATATGACACCCACCTGCTTCTCATCCGTAGATAGTACCGCCTCGCTACTGGCTAAAGGTTCCAGAATGAGGTCGTCAATATCCACTCCGATGCCCCGGATGCACTTTACTAGATTCTGAACAGAAGTTATGGCGGCGGTGATGATATGTGCCTCCACATCCAGCCTGAAGCCATGCATTCCTATCGGGTTCTGGACTCCTGATTGACCATCAACAGCATAACCCCGAGGAATAACATGGAGTAGCCTTCTATCGACAGGAACTTTAATGCTCCGGGCAGTTGTTAGGACTCGCCTCAGGTCATCAGAACGCACCAGCCGGTCATTACGAGTAATGGCGACCACTGCTCGGTTATTCAGCGAGCTGACATGCCTGCCGGTTACACCGACGTAGGCTGATTCCACTCTGTAACCGCTAGCTTGCTCCGCTTTCTTCACTGATTCACGGACCGATTCCTTGGCTTCATTGATGTTGACCACCAGTCCCTTGTGCAACCCTACGGATGGAGTAACACCCACTCCTACAACTCGGATACTACCCCCACCATCCACATCGGCTATAGTGGTGCATACCTTAGTGGTTCCAACATCAATAGAAGTTAAAACACTCCGTCTTTTCATCTGCCCCCTCCTTATTAAGCATATTCTAAACTCCATTGAATGGTGTTAGTTTTCACATCTTCAAACCTCCCAATATCACCGATTTCGGTTAACCCGAAAGAATTTGCTCATCAGGTCCGGTAATGCGCTCAGCCGCTCTCAATTTAGCACTGCGGCTACGGGGATTAGACTGAACCTCGGCCAGGGAAGGAGTAATAACCTTTTTACTAACTAACCCCAGGCAGGCTTCTTCTCCGCTTGCCTCCTGGCGCATGAAATTCTTCACTATGCGGTCCTCCAGGGAGTGATAGCTAATAACAACCAATCTGCCACCAAACCCAAGAAGGTCGATTGCCTGTTTTAGGGCTGACTTTAGGTGCTCAAGTTCTTGATTAACCGCTATACGTAGCGCCTGGAAGGTTCTGGTGGCAGGGTGAATTCTACCCCGTCTGCCTCCGATAGCCTGCTCTATTGTCTGAGCTAGTTGAAGGGTGGTTGTTATGGGACGTTGCCGCACAATCTGGCGGGCTATTCGTTGGCTGTAACGTTCCTCACCATATGCCCTTATAAGGTGAGCTAACTGGCTCTCGGGGGAGGAGTTGATAATAATAGCAGCGGTAATATCCTGGCTGGGACTCAAGCGCATGTCCAAGAGGGCATCATGCTGGAAGCTGAAGCCGCGATTATTATGCTCCAGTTGCAGAGAGGAGAGACCCAAATCAAACAGGATACCGTGTACCGGGAAGAAGTCATGCTTAGTACAGATTGCCTGCAGATTGACGAAGTTCTGGTTAACCAGCAGGATTGAGCTGCTGTAGGCTTCAAGCCTGGCTCTGGCTATTTTTATAGCTTTGGGGTCGGCATCAATGCCCAGTAACTGCCCACCAGGTGAGCTGTGTTCTAAAATGGCAGCCGCATGACCTCCAGGCCCAATGGTGCAGTCAATATAGCGACCTCCAGGCTGAACATTCAGCGCCTCAATGGTCTCTTCCAGTAATACCGGGATATGGGTAGGTGCCGCTGACATGGTTAGACTCATCGATGCCTCTCCAGGCTTTCTATAATCTGCCAGGCCTGTTCCTGGCTAGCAGCCTTCTCTGATTCCCAGTGCACTTTATTCCATAGTTCAAGATAATTGTTGACTCCAACTATAATTACCTCATCTACAATCTCGGCATGCTGCTTTAGCGGAATAGGTAGGGCTATTCTTCCCTGCCCATCTAATCTGAGGCTAAAGGCGGTAGCGAAAATAGCCCGATTTAGCCTTCTCAACTTACCGCGGGTAACTGAACCACTGGTAAGCTCATCAGCCAGCTTTCGCCACTCGTGTAATGGGTAGGCGGTGATGCACTTTTCTACGCCCGGCGCCAGCACCACCCCCGCTTTCAGTTCACCCCTGAACTTAGGCGGGATAGGCACCCTACCCTTTTCATCAATCCTATATTCAAATTCACCGAAGAACATACTCACCCCAATTTTACCCTATCTTACCATAATTTCCCACTTTCTACCATCTATAGCACAGATATCCCCATTTGTCAATACCCACCACATCAAATTCTTCAAATTTGCTCATTTTGCTATATCCCCCATATGTGATAAAATAGAATCTGTTTTAACCGAGGCAGTATTATGTTTAACCTGGGCATTGTTACCATCAGTGATAAGGCGTGGCAGGGACAGCGCCCTGACGAGAGCGGCAAGGCAATTCGGGAAATCTTTTCCGCAGTGGATAGTCGTGTGGTTAAGTATGAGGTCATCCCTGATGAGATGGAGATTATTGCCGGCAAGCTTGCCCAGTGGGCAGACGAGGGCGGTGTGGATATTATTTTAACCACCGGGGGCACCGGACTGGGCCCACGCGATGTTACCCCTGAAGCTACCCTTTCTATAGTGGATAAGGTTGTGCCCGGCCTGGCGGAAATGATGAGAGCCCAAACTTTCAGCGCCACACCCTTCTCCTTGCTGAGTCGGGCGGTGGCTGGCGTCAGGAGAAAGTGCCTTATTATCAACCTGCCGGGTAGCCCCAAGGCAGTTCGGGAGTGCCTTGAGGTAATTTTGCCTGTCCTGCCTCATGCTGTGGAGATTATTAAGGGAGAGGTAACCGAGCACACAATTCCAGGTGCCGGGAGGGATTAGACGGTGCACATTGATATTTTGACCCTGTTTCCCCAGATGTTCCAGGGCATGTTCAGCCTTGGCATTTTCAAAAGGGCTATAGACCAGAAATTGGTCAGCGTCGGCGTTCATAATATTCGGGACTATACCCATGACAAACACCACACCGCTGACGACTATCCTTATGGTGGTGGTGCCGGCATGGTGCTCAAGCCCGAACCCATTTTTGAGGCGGTGGAGTCTATAGAAAGGGAGGCTGATGTGCCGGTTATTTTGCTCTCCCCGCAGGGTCGGCTCTTCTCACAACAGGTTGCCCAGGAGCTATCCCGGCATAGCCATCTAATTCTTATCTGCGGTCACTATGAGGGGGTTGATGAGCGGGTAAGAGAGCACCTGGCTACTGATGAGATTAGTATTGGCGATTATGTGCTCAGTGGCGGTGAGCTGGCAGCTATGGTGGTAATAGATGCTGTATTCAGGCTAGTGCCCGGGGTTCTTGGCTCCGAGGCTTCACCACTGGATGATTCTCATGTCGCTGGGCTGCTGGAGTATCCTCAATATACCCGCCCGGCTACATATCGGGGGTGGTCAGTGCCCGAGGTCTTACTCTCAGGAAACCATGCCCAAATTGATAACTGGCGCCGTGAGCAGGCTATCCAGCGCACGTATAAGCATCGTCCCGAGCTATTGGACAAAGCCGAGTTAAGCTCCGAGGAGAAGCGTTTAGTGGAAAGATTGAGGCAATCTTAGATGGATGTTATCTCACTATTCAAAAACGAACCAAATCCCAATATTCCTGCCCTTGCCCCTGGGGACACAGTAAAGGTGAGCGCCAAGATTGTGGAACGGGGGAGGGAGCGCACCCAGGTATTTCACGGGGTAGTAATTAAGGTCCGCCGTGGCGCCGATGGCGGAAACTTCACCATAAGACGTGTTGCCCGTGGCATAGGAGTGGAGCATACCTTCCCCTTTTCCTCACCACTGGTGGAAAAGGTAGAGGTAGTGAGACATGGAAAGGTGCGCCGAGCCAGGCTTTATTACCTGCGTGGACTCAGCGCTAAGGCATCTCGGACCAAGGAAAAGCGGGAAAAAGAGTAGGTAAGGCTACCTCGTTGGAGGGCAGGATGAGGTATGCTGAGGTTAGTGTCAACTCGCCAGTAGCCCAGCGCCGGACATTTAGCTATGCCATACCACCCCATCTAGATATTGATGTGGGGCAGGCAGTATGGGTTCCTTTTGGCGATAAGCGGCTCCAGGGCATCGTCTTGGAGCTAACCGATTACCCCTCGGTGGAAGAAACCAAGGAAATAGCCGACGTTATTGAGCCCCGCCCCCTCCTGTCCCCATCCCACGTGTTGCTGGCTGGCTGGATAAGCCAGCATTATCTATCACCCCTTTTTGATGCGGTGGCTCTGATGCTGCCGCCAGGCTTTGAGCGCAAGACGGTCACCTTTGTCAGCACCGCTTCAATCCCTGATGATTTTGATTTATCCACTCTCACCCAGGAACAAAGGCAGGTTCTGGAGCTGGTGCAGAGGGGGGGCAGGGTCAGTCTAAGGCAGATTGAGAAGGCGTTAGGCAAGAAAAAGGCTCAAACCATCGTTTCACAACTGGTAAAACGAGGGCTGGCCACAAGAAGCTATGAGCTGGAGAGGATTAAGGTAAAACCGAAGAAGGTGCCTTACCTGCGTCTGGAGGTAGCCGCTACTGAGGCTGAACAGGAAGCCGCCAGGCTGTATAAAAAAGGAGCTAGCAAACAGGCAGTTCTTCTTGAATTCCTGGCTCAGCAAACCGGGCCGGTACCCTGGGCAGAAGCCAGGCAGAATGCCAGCTGTGATAAGGCAGTAGCTGATGCTTTAGTCAGGAAGGGCTTGGCCACATTTCAACAGGTTGAAGTAAAACGGGAACCGATTTCCTATCGGGATATCACCCCCTCCTCTCCCCTCACCCTTACCCCGGCCCAAAGCTCAGCCTTCAAGGCGATTAAGTCCAGCTTAACCGAGGGCAATACCCAAGTCTTTCTACTTCACGGGGTTACCGGCAGCGGCAAGACCGAGGTCTACCTTCAAGCCCTGGCTGAGGTGGTAGGGCTGGGGAAAAGAGGCATAGTCTTAGTTCCCGAGATCGCCCTCACCCTCCAGACTATAGAGCGATTTGCCGCCCGCTTCCCCCACCGGGTGGCGGTACTCCATTCCAAACTTTCCCTTGGTGAGCAATTCGACGAGTGGCAACGAATCAGAGACGGGGAATTTGACGTGGTCATCGGCTCCCGGAGCGCTATTTTCGCCCCCCAACCCGACCTTGGTCTCATCGTTATTGACGAGGAGCACGAGTGGACCTATAAACAGCACGAGCAATCGCCCCGCTACCACGCCCGTGATGTGGCCATAAAACTGGCTGAGCTAACCGGAGCCGTGGTCATTCTGGGCGGTGCTACCCCGGATGTGGAGACCTTCTACCACGCCCAAAGGGAAGACTACCGCCTGCTTCAGCTTCCAAAGCGGGTTACCCCCCGTGATGGCTCGGCAATGCCCCAGGTTGAGGTGGTAGACTTGAGGGAGGAGCTTAAGGCAGGGAACAGGAGCCTTTTCAGCCGCTCCTTATACCAGGCAATGACCAAGGCAGTGGCCAACGGGGAGCAGGTCATCCTGTTTCTCAATCGGCGGGGAGCCGCCACCTTTATCCAGTGCCGCAGTTGTGGCTTTGTCCTCCGCTGCCGGCGCTGCGAGGTTCCTCTCACCTATCATCTTACCGAGAATACCCTGGTCTGCCACCAGTGCAACTACCGGATGCCAGTCCCCGAGAGTTGCCCCCGTTGCACCAGACGCAGGATGAAATTTCTGGGCATTGGCACCCAGAAGCTGGAACAAGAGGTGGGGTATAGTTTCCCCACCGCCAGGCTACTGCGCTGGGATACCGATGCTACCCGGGGCAGGCATTCCCATGATGAAATATTGGGCAAGTTCCGCACCCATCAGGCTGATATTCTCATTGGCACCCAGATGATTGCCAAGGGATTGGATTTACCCCTGGTTACCCTGGTGGGGGTAGTTAGCGCCGATACCGGTTTAAATCTGCCCGACTTCCGGGCTGGGGAAAGAACCTTTCAGCTCCTCTCCCAGGTAGCAGGAAGGGCGGGGCGGGGCACCCGAGGGGGGAAGGTTATCATCCAGACCTACTCCCCTGAGCACTATGCTATTCAGGCAGCCGCCGAACACGACTACGCCTCACTCTATGAGCGGGAGATTGACTATCGGCGCCAGCTTCATAACCCGCCCTTCACCCGGCTGGCCCGCCTTATTTATAGCCATACCAACGATGCCCTTTGCCAGCGGGAGGCAGAAAGAATGAGGCGGGGCTTAAGCCAGGAAATAGAATCACAAGGGATAGCTGACATCGAGCTCATTGGACCAGCCCCGGCCTTTATTCATAGGCTACGGGGCAGGTTTCGGTGGCAGCTTATACTTCGCGGCTCTGAGCTTTCTGCTTTTCTGTCACCAATACCCTTCCCTCAAGGCTGGACGGTAGACATTGACCCGGTAGGTCTGGTTTAGTAAACTGTAACCCGGTAAACTTCTGGAGGTTAAGATGGCGATTTTACCTGTTCGTGCTCTCCCCGACCCGGCATTGAGGCAGAAGGCAAAACGGGTCAGGGCTATTGATAGCTCAATCCAGAGGCTGATAGAAGATATGCGTGAGACGATGCACGCTGTCCCCGGGCGGGTAGGATTAGCTGCCCCGCAGGTAGGCACCCTGTTGCGGGTGATTGTTATTGGCCTACCAGAAGAGGAGGATATCGTCCTGATTAACCCCGAAATAGTGCGCCGCAGCGGCGAACGCTCGGTAACCGAGGGCTGCCTGAGCGTCCCCGGCTATTATGGGGAGATTAAGCGCGCGGAGTCAGTTACAGCTAAGGGGCGAGACCCGAAGGGGAAGGAGATACGAATCAAGGCCAATGAACTCCTGGCTCAAGCACTGGAGCATGAGATAGACCATTTAAATGGGGTACTCTATATAGACCACCTGGAAAATCAGGACAAGCTGTACAAGATTGAAGATGAGACAACCCAGTTCTAAGAGGGGCTTTTTGCCGATTTGCCGCTAAAGCCAATTGACCAACTTTTCCGCTTCCCCCCCCACCTGATGAACCTTAAAGATGATGACTCCCGGCGACAACGGTGAGGGACTCTTTGCCAACTGGCACCTCAGAGACAAAATAGAAAAGGTCATCAAACTTGTAGCCAGGAAAGGCTTTCATTGCCCCGATAATGAATTTTCGATTGATGTTCCGCTTGCCTTCAAGCACCCGGTAAACCTGGCTTACCGATATTTCCATAGCCTTGGCTAGCTCAGTTAGGTTCTTATAGTTCCTGGGGCATAGGTCAAAAACCCTTGTTTTCAGTAGCATGATTCCCCCTGACATGCCAACTGGCAATATTATAGCCCAAAGTTTGCCCTTTTGTCAAGTAGCTATTTACTCAAATTAGTCGATTTTTTCCCCAATAGGTCTTGACAATTGCCATTTGGCGAATTATAATTTAACTATTATGGAGCGGGATAGCAGCAACAACTTAGGCGAAATAATCAGGCAGGGAAGAATTACACAGCGGCTAACACTGAGCCAGCTCAGTGCTATGTCAGGCGTATCTTCATCACACCTAGGTCGCATTGAGAGAGGAGAGCGTTTCCCTTCAGGCTCAATCCTGCGAAAAATCGCCGAACCTTTAGGCTTTGAGGAGAACGAGCTATTTACTCTAGCCGGCTACCTGTCTCCCAATCCCCCGGGCATAGCCGAGAGTCGTCCTCACTATGGCGGTGGAGAATTGGACCCCTATGTGGCTAGGATGTTAGCCCAGGAGCCGGTTGATGTGCAGCGCGCCGTTATCGGAATTCTCACCATCTTAAAGAGCATTGCCAAGGGCTTGACTGAAGAAAGCCGTTAACAGCGCCTTTGAGCAATATTCACTCCCAACAATGGCCAATTAGCCTGGCTGAACTGTATTCAAAGAAAAGCATCTCTTGGCAGCCTTTTATGCAATCCCCTCTTGATAACTGGGCCAACTGGTAGTATAGTTTAGCTTTAGAGTACTATTGGATAAAGAAGATTTGAAGTTATTTATTGAGCCTAAAGTCTTATCACTACTAGCCACAGTAAGCAACTTTCTCACCGAGCAGGATATAAAGTCATATCTTGTGGGTGGATTTGTCCGTGACGTGCTACTGAGGAGAGATACGGCTGATATTGATATTGCTGTAGCCGCCGATGCCGTGGAGATAGCCCCCAAGGTAGCCGATGCTCTTGGCGGTAAGTTTGTCCTGCTGGATAAGGCGAACCGGATGGGCAGGGTGGTGGTTGATAAAAAAGCACCATCTGGAGGTCGGTGGGAGCTTGATTTCTCCACATTTCAGGACAGCATTGAGCAGGACCTGGCACGGCGCGATTTCACCATAGATTCCATAGCCGTTGACCTTGAAGAGCTGACCAAGGATTATGCTGATGTGCGTCTCATAGACCCGTTTGATGGTCGGGCTGACCTCCAGAATGGCGTAATCCGGGCTGTCTCCGAGACAGCTTTTCAGTCGGATGCCGCCCGCCTACTAAGGGCGGTGCGTCTGGCGGCTGAGCTTGGTTTTGGTCTTGATAGCCAGACCGAGGTTTTAATCCAGCGCCACTGCCATCTCATAGCCAATGTTGCCGGTGAGCGACTGAGGGAGGAACTGCTGCGGATTCTGGCAGCTCCTCAAGCCGAGACACTTCTACCCCACCTCGATGACCTGGGGTTGGTCACGGCTATCTTCCCCGAGCTGGCTCAGGCAAAGGGGGTCAAGCAACCCAAGGAACACTTCTGGGATGTTTTTGACCATTCCATACAGACGGTGATTGCCGTCGACTTTCTTCTTCACCAGGGAACCTGGAAATATGCCAGTGATGAGGTCTTGGCTATTGCTCCATGGTCTGAGGTGCTGGCTCGGCACTTTGTTCAACCGATAAGTAGCGGTAGCACCAGGAGGTCACTACTCAAGCTAGCGGCGCTACTTCACGATGTGGCTAAGCCCCAGACTAAGGCTATTGGTGAGGACGGTCGGACGCACTTTTTGGAACACGCTAAGCTGGGGGCAACCGTGGCGGTGGATATTCTGGAAAGGTTGAGATTTAGCAGCAAAGAGGTAAAACTAGTGGAGGTTATGGTTAGATACCACCTCAGACCGGGACAGATGAGCCAGGGAGAACTCCCCACCCACCGGGCTATTTACCGTTACTTTCGCGATACCACTGACGCTGGCATTGATATACTTTTCTTGGGCCTGGCTGACCACCTAGCCACCAGGGGACCACGGCTAAATCTAGCTGGGTGGCAGGAGCATGCCCAGATGGTAGAATACGTGTTAGCCCAGCATCTTGAGCAGCAGAGGCTGGTGGTTCCAGCTAAACTGGTTGATGGGCACGACTTAATCCATATCTTCGGCTTGAGCCCGGGACCCAAGATTGGAGAGGTCCTGGAGGCGGTGCGTGAGGCGCAAGCCTCAGGCGAGGTGACTACCAGAGAGGAGGCTTTAGCCTACATCCGTGACAAACTAGCCACTAAGGCAGTGAATAGATATGGCTAGAAAAAATACGCTGGTTCTCATAATAATACTAGCCCTTTTTGCCTTTGCCGTTTGCTCCATAATCTACCCCCTGTTTGGCCG
>JAGMCH010000018.1 GCA_023129255.1 Dehalococcoidales bacterium | reverse complement strand
AGCGGCTATGGCACGGGCACTGATTACCATCGAAAAGCGTATTGATAAGTATGGTGTCACCGAACCGATAATCCAGCAGGTGGGAGAGGACCGTATCCTGGTGCAGCTTCCCGGATTCACCGATATTGATGCTGCCAAAAGTCTGGTAGAGCAAACCGGCTTCCTTGAGTTCAGAGAAGTTGAGCTGAATGAGTCGGGGCAACCGGTTTATCTCGGTGACTATTTTCAGCAGGATGAACTGCAGTTTATCGACGAACAAGAAACCGGCGACCGTGTGTTTGTTATAGATGTGGTGAACGCAGAAGGAGAAGGAGAACATAAAACTGTCGCCTTTCTAGTAAAGGATAACGGCGACATCAAGTTTACGGATGCGACCGGAAATCCGGCTGACAATACGGCATTGCAGGAATACGCTGACGCCCTTTCATGGATTACGGCTAGGGGCGACGATGGCACTCCACTCACCGGCGACCTTCTGGCAGACGCTTCCCCGTCTCTTGACCAAAGCGGAGTTGCCCCCATACCCCAAGTTAGCATCGAATGGGACAGCGAAGGGAGTGTAATATTTGACCAGATTGCCGCACGTCTTTTTCCTCAGCCGGATAACGAGAATTTCTTCGACCCCGAGCGAGCACTGGGCATTTTCCTGGACAACACTCTGCTTTCTGCCCCGGAGGTAAATGCCCAGAAATTTGAAGGTAGAGGCGTCATTACCGGCAATTTCACCAGAGACGAAGTTACGGAGCTGGCTAACCTGCTGAAATCGGGTGCCCTGCCCATGCCGTTGAAAAAACCGCCGCTCTACCAGGAAAAAGTCTCAGCCACACTGGGGGCTGATTTCATTGATATGAGCCTTAAGGCAGGAATAATCGGCCTAATACTGGTTATGCTGTTTATGATTATCTACTACCGCCTGCCCGGGGTTCTAGCCAGCCTGGCTCTAGTTTTCTATGGAGCACTGGTCATGGCGATATTCAAGCTGATTCCGGTCACCCTTACCCTGGCCGGTATCGGCGGTTTTGTCCTATCTATCGGTATGGCGGTGGATGCCAATGTGCTCATCTTTGAGCGGATGAAAGAGGAATTTACCACCGGGAGAACCCTGGGGGCAGCTATTGAGGCTGGTTTTAACCGTGCCTGGACAGCTATCAGGGACAGCAATGTAACCACCTTTATCGTCTGTGGTATTCTCTATTGGTTAGGCAGCAGCATTGTCGCCAGTGCCCCGGTGATGGGCTTCGCCGTAACCCTGTTTATCGGCGTGGCAGTAAGCATGTTTACCGCCATTGTGGTTACCCGCACCCTGCTGCGCCTATTCGTGGGCACGCCCTTAGCCAGAAAGACCTCACTGTTCAGTGCTCATCAGGAGAGAGAGTGATGTTTGATATTACCGGTAAAAGGTCTTTGTTCTTGATTATCTCAGAAGTGGTAATCCTGATTAGCATTATCGCTCTGGTGGTCTTCGGCCTCACGCCGGGAATTGAATTTAGCAGCGGCTCCATGTTAACGGTGAGCTTTGAGCGGGAGGTAGACCAGAGTGAACTAGAGCAGGAACTGGTCAATCTGGGCTATACCAATGTTATTATCCAAGGCATCGGAGAGAGCGATTTCCTAATCCGCACCCCGGAACTAAGTGGGGAAGATAAGGTAGCCCTGGAGGATGCCTTAAGCGCCAGATTTGGCTCCCTCACCGAAAGGGAGTTCCACTCGGTATCGCCCATGGTGGCGGCGGAGACCGCCCATAATGCAATTATTGCCGTAGCTATAGCCGCCGTTGGTATATTGCTCTATATCACCTGGGCATTCCGCCGCATGCCCCGCCCCTTCCATTATGGTGTCTGTGCCATAATCGCCCTGGTGCATGATGTGGTGGTGGTATTGGGGATATTCTCCATCCTTGGCGCCATATTGAACTGGGAGATTAATCTGATGTTTATCACCGGTGTTTTAGCCGTCATCGGTTATAGCATTAATAACACAGTGGTTGTTTTTGACCGAATACGTGAGAATTTGAAAAGGGGCATAAGCGCTGACTTTGAGGCAGTGGTCAATAACAGCCTGGTGGGGACCCTGAGCCGCTCCCTGAACACCAGCCTGACCACGGTATTCGTGGTATTAGCCCTGCTACTATTTGTTGGGGCATCAATTCAGAACTTCGCCATAGTTCTCCTCATCGGCATTATTACCGGCACCTATAGCTCACTGTGTGTTGCCCCCATCCTGCTCATAGTCTGGGAGAGGGGGGAGTGGGGTAGATTGATTCAGTGGCTGCCTCTACCCCGAGCCAAAGCTAAAGGGGTATAAATGATGCCAGCCACTAAGGCAGTTTATGTATTTCCTTTACCACCGCAATCAGGCGGTCAATGTCGGTTGCCCCAAAGCTGCGTGGTGACCCGCCCAGAGGGTCGTCAATGCTGGTGTCGCCCAACAGGACATCAAAGGTGGCTTTTACCGAGGCGGCTAAAGCATCAAGGTTGTAGCCCCCCTCCAGGGTGAAGACCAGACGACCGCCGCAGAGCTCATCGGCTAATTCCTTGATAATCCTCGCCATCTGACCGAAGCCGGTGACGCTCACCTGCATCAGAGCTAATGGGTCAGCCCAGTGATTGTCAGAGCCGGCGGAGACCAGGATAAGCTGGGGTTGGAACCGCCTAGCGGCAGGGACGATAATCTGCTCAAAGACCTTCAGATATTCATCATCGCCACAGCCAGCGGGCAAGGGTATATTAATATTGGTTCCCTCGGCGGCTCCGCCGCCGGTTTCTTCAACACTGCCGGTTCCCGGGTAGAAGGGATACTGGTGAGTGGAGATATACATCACCTGAGGATTATCATAAAAGGTTTCCTGCGTTCCATTGCCGTGGTGGACATCAAAGTCAATGATGAGGATACGCTCCAGCTCATATTGAGCCAGGGCATGACGAGCGGCAATAGCTATATTATTAAACAGGCAGAAGCCCTTAGCCTGCCGGGAGGTGGCGTGGTGACCGGGGGGTCTGACCAGGGCAAAGGCGCTGGCAACCTCCCCACCCATAACCGCCTCCGCCGCCCGGATAACGCCGCCGGCAGCATAGAGAGCAGCCTCATAAGAGTCGGGCGACATTACAGTATCGGCATCGAGCCAGCCACCGCCCTTCTGGGCTACCTCCTGAATATGGGAGATATACTGCTTCTGGTGCACCAGCGCCAGCTCTTCCACCGAGGCGGGGCGGGGTTTGACCAAGGTTAGTTGTGATTTAAGGCCGGTTTGCTCCAAATGAGAGATAATCGCCTGCAACCTTGCGGCATTTTCTACATGCTCCCCGGTGTCATGCTTGAGATAGATGGGGTCATAAACATAGCCTACTGCCATGATAGCTCCTTGAGACGCTGGTGTGATGATACCAGATACTATAGTTAGTAAACAAGGCGGCATTGCCTCCATCCCCTCCCCGTTTCTAACATTTCTCTCTATTCCCACCCTCCCACCCACAGGAGCTCCGCTCCTTAACTTCAAGAGGGGCAAACCCCCTCTTTTTATCCCCCCCGCCTTTGGGGGATAATAAAGGAGAATTTTAGAGAGGCGAAGCCCCTATAGGGCGGGTGGGTGGGAAGAAAGACCCCAAAAAACAGGCGGGGCGCCACCCACCCTATAAAGCACAAGCGTTTGAGTTTATCACCCTGATAGATTATACTGTTATCTGAAGCGGTGAATGAAGGCACCGGTTGGAGGTGACAGCATGCTGGTAGTGGAAAAACTCCGCTTGGCGCTAAATGGCAAACCAATAATTAACGATTTGAGCCTGCATGTTGAGAAGGGCGAAATACACGGCATTTTGGGGGAAAACGGAACCGGTAAGACCACCATTGCTTATCTTATAATGGGGGCAAATAACTACAAGCCCACCGCGGGGAGGATTATCTTCCAGGGTCAGGATATTGCCGACCTTTCTGTCTCTCAGCGGGCAAAGAAGGGGATAACCCTAGCCTGGCAGGAGCCAGCCAGGGTGGAAGGGCTAACGGTGAGGGACTACCTCACGCTCAGCGGCAATCATCGCAAAATCAACCAGATTGAACGCTATTTATGGATGGTGGGGATGGAGCCAGGGCAATATCTGGATAGAGATATTGACGCCACCCTAAGCGGTGGTGAGAGGAAAAGGATTGAGCTGGCTTCGGTGCTGGCTATGCACCCCAAACTGGCCATACTGGACGAGCCCGACTCCGGTATAGACATTGTATCCTTACCGTTGATACTTAATGGCATCGTGGAAATGAACCGGCAGGGCTCATCTGTCTTACTCATTACCCATAGTGAAAGGGTGGCAGAGATAGCCCACCGCGTGTCTATACTATGCGCCGGTAACATAATCAGGACCGGGGCACCATCGGAAACAAGCCAGTGGTTCAAGAATAACTGCCTGACCTGCCCCCACATCAATGAACCAACAGACGAGATAAAATGATCGGCTATTCAGTGGAAAAAGAATATCAGGGGATGATTGATGCCTATGAAAGGGCTGGTGGTGATAAGAGCGCCCTGCAGAGCAGGGATGTAGCCAAACTGGTTATTCATGAGAATAGGGTGCTGAGTGCCGATAGCGTTAAGGGGCTAAAAATAGAGACCAAGGAAACCGAGACCGGGGTTAACGTCAACTTCATAATAGAAGAAGGCGCTAAGATACCCCGCCCCGTCCACCTCTGCTTTGGTATTCTCCCCAAGGAAGGACTGCAGGAAATCGTCATGAAGGTGGATGCCCAGGATAACAGCGAGGTACATGTAATTGCCCACTGCATCTTCCCCAAGGCCGTCAAAGTGATACACAAAATGGACGCCGATATCGAGATTGGGAATAATGCTAAGTTCGATTATAAAGAGACCCATTATCATGGAGAGTTCGGCGGCATTGAGGTAATCCCCAAGGCAAGGGTTAAAGTGGGCAAGGGGGGAGTATGGCAGAGCACCTTTGCCCTGAGCCAGGGGCTGGTGGGCAAGCTGGACTACGATTTTGAGGTAACCTGCCAGGAAAAGGCGGTGGCGGAACTGATAGTGAAGGCGTATGGTAAGGGGTCTGACGATATAAAGATATGGGAAAAAATCTATCTCAACGGAACCGGCGCCAGAGGTCTAGCCAAGA
Organism: Dehalococcoidales bacterium; assembly: GCA_023129255.1. Lineage (GTDB taxonomy): Bacteria > Chloroflexota > Dehalococcoidia > Dehalococcoidales > BS750m-G39 > JAGMCH01. The sequence continues at coordinate 12,523 of JAGMCH010000018.1, read as the reverse complement.
GCCGCCTGGTGCTGAGTGACAAGGCTAAGGCTGAGGTCAGGGGAGAAACCTACGGCAATGCCCCCCATGCCCGAGGACATGTTGACTGCATTGAGCTGGTCAACGGCACCGAGGCAGTAGCCAGGGCAATACCAATCGTCTCAGTAACCGATGGCAAGGCAAAGGTAACCCACGAAGCAGCTATCGGCAGTATAGATAGAAAACAGATAGAGACCTTAATGGCAAGGGGGCTGGACGAGGACGAGGCGGTAGACGTTATTGTCAGAGGCATCTTGAGGTAGCTGGGCAAAAGAGATGTCCTTGGATTTGACCAAGGTTGCGGCGCAGGTAGGGAGCATGGTCGCCAGGCTCAAAGCCGGCGGCGAGGAAAGAAAAAAGCGCCTTAAATATGCCCTCGATATCCTCCATGATAAGTCCATTGACCCTGACCAGCTGAGAAAGAAGATTGACTCCAGCCAGACCACCTGGCTGGTGGCTGGTCTGGTTGATGGGCTTGACCAGTGCTATAAGCCACCCTTCCTCCCCAAAGAATTTACCGTCATTGCCACCGACGGCTCTCACATTGATGTTGACCGGCACCGCTCCACCAGGTGCTACCTGATAAACATCGGCACCGTGGTGCTTGGCTATGGTGCCCAGCCCCAGGCTCTCCTTGACAGCTTCCCTTCGCTCTACTTCGGAGATGAAGACCTGGTCATTGCCCCCGATGGAGCTAAAGGGCGGGAGCAGCCGATAGAAGGCGTCCTTCTGGGAATAAAGCGCAGTGTTGACGAGTGCCACCGTTTGGCTGAGCTGGCGGCAGAGTTGCCCAAGGGTAGCTTTAACCTGGCACTGCTTGACGGCTCGCTCATTCTCTGGGGTCTGGCGGGAAAAGTGTATCCCGAGTTTGTCACCGAGGCACTGCTTAATAAAGGCTTTCTCCGCTATCTAGAGGATATGAGAAAACTCAATGCCGACAGGCGACTCGCCCTTGCCAGCTATATAAGCTTTCCCCGCTCTACCGATGTGGTCAATGCCCTGCGGGTGGCAATATGCCCTTATGACCCCGCCGACTGCGACCGCTACTGCCCGAATAAGGCAAGGGACTGCGATAGAATATCCGGTGTGCAGGATAGAGAGCTATTTTCTAACACTCTGGCTCCTGGAGAGAGGTCAGCGCTGTTTACCAGCCAGTCAAAGATAGTCAGGGAGAATTATGGAGAGCACTGGGTCTACTTCTTCTACCTCAGGGTGGATGATGAGATAGCGCGGGTGGAGATTCCGCAGTGGGTAGCAAAGGACGAGGACTTGCTCAATTTAACGCATAGTCTGGTCTTAGACCAGTGCCGGCGGGGGCAGGGCTATCCGGTGGCTTTGAGTGAAGCCCATGAGCAGGCGGTGGTAACCGGAGTTGATAGAGAGACCTTCTGGCAACTGGTGGAGGCATCTTTGGTGGATGAGCATTTACCCACCCCCACCTCCGCCAAGAGCCAGAGCAAAAGGACAAGGTGGGTGTAAGGAGGATAAAATGAAACGAATACTATTACCAATTCTGGTTATCGGGATTCTTTTGCTCAACGCTTGTGGTGCGCCATCAGGAGGCCAGTTAGTCCACTACGTAAATGAAGAGTTTGGCTTTAGCGTTGATTATCCAAAAGGCTGGCTTTTAGAGGAAATTAACCCTAACGAAATAGGAATAAAGCCCGAGGATAGCGAATACAACCAGATTCAAATTGGTGCCGATTATGGTGAACCCATAATTAGCTCAATGCCAGCATCGTGGGTCGCTACTGTAAATGAAGCAGGTCTCCAGCAATTTTGGGATATGCGGGGTGGCTCAAATCTAAACATTCTTATCAATGAACCAGCATCAGGAAAATGGGATTGGGTAGCCAGTTTTACTGTTATTTACGAGGGCACACCATTACAGGGGAGTTTTCTCGTCAAGGAAACTCCGTCTATATTGTATACGGCAACGATTATCCAATGCATGGATTGGCCTGAAGGACAGGAGGTTATAAATTCGTTTAGGCTTATTGAATAGCTATGAGATGGAGAGGTAGAAGATGGGCTGTATTCTAGGCTGGTTAATCCTATTACCATTCGCTGGTGCTATTTGGCTTGGTTATAAGATCGTAGACGCCTGTATCAAAAAGGGTGGCTCTATGCGAGTGCTAGGTATTCTTGTTTGCATTATTTTTGGAGGCGGTTCCATATATGCGGGTTACTTCATTGGTCCAATAGTAGGTTGGTTCATTATGGCCATCGGTGGCTTACTTCTTATCGTTGGAATTTGGCGAAGTCTAACAGTGACTAAAGAGGAGGTGGAGCTAGAAGAGCTGCAAGAAAAACTAGACAAAGAAAGTAAAGAGTTAGCAAAGGAAGTAGCTAAGAAAATATTGGAGCGAGATAAAATTGACAACTATGAAGAATTTAACTGGGTTTGCGATGCTCTAGCTGAAAATAAATATGACGGTAAGTCGATTGAGCTATTGGAACGACTGAAGCAGTTAAAGAAGAAACAAGCTAAGAGCTTACAGTAGGAGGTAAATAATGGGAAGTAAAGGCAGAAAGAACGTAAAGAAGCCCAAGAAGGCAAAGCTGGAAAAACAGGCAGCCAAGAAGAAATAAGAGAGTCAAAGAGAGGCAGAGCCTACCCCTAACCCTTTTAGCTCTTTTCCCACCCACCACCCTTGAAGGAAGGGAATGAATAAGAGAGTCAAAGAGGGGTGAAACCCCAATTGGGCGGGCTGGGTGGGAAGAAAGACAAAAGTTAACGGGGGGTGGGGTCACCTGTAGGAGGACAATATGCCGAATGAATATGAAATAAATGAACTGGCCAAAGAAGAATCGTGGCGCATGTTCCGCATCATCGGGGAGCTGGTGGAGGGCTTTGATACCCTCTCGGGAATAGAGCCGGCGGTAACCATTTACGGCTCGTCCCGACTTAAAGAGGACGAAGAGCTATACGCCCAGACCGAGGAAATAGCCTACAAGCTGGGGAAGCTGGGCTTCTCCATCATAACCGGCGGTGGGCCGGGCGTGATGGAGGCAGCCAATAAGGGGGCGCTCAGAGCCGGGGTGGCCTCGGTGGGGCTGAATATTGACCTGCCCGAGGAACAGGCCTGCAACGCCTACACCAACAAGTCAATAACCTTTAACCACTTCTTTGTTCGCAAGGTCATGCTGGTAAAATATGCCACCGCCTTCGTCATAATACCCGGCGGCCTGGGCACGCTCGACGAGCTGACCGAGGTGCTGACCCTGATGCAGACCCTTAAAATAAGACCCTTCCCGGTGATATTATTTAGTAGCCAGTACTGGAAAGGATTTCTGGACTGGCTAAAGAGCTACGCCTTAGCCAGGGGGTTTATCTCTGAAGACGACCTTAACCTGCTGAGAGTCTGTGACCACCCTGATGAGGTAACTGAGGCTGTTCAGAGGTGGTACACCAAGCATGAGGTGGTGGGCAGGAAGGCACTGCCCAAGTAATGGTGAAGGAAAGTAAAATGGCTGAAATGCAAAGAGTAGGCGAAGTAATTGAAGCCAGCACCACCGATTTTGTCGCCCAGTGCTATGAGCTATATCAGATTCCGCCGCTGGGCAGCCTGGTAAAGACCGGGGATTTAAACGCAGAACTATACGCCGTAGTCTGTAACGCCGCCACCACCAGCCTGGAGCCGGGGCGTCGCCCCATTGCCCGCGGCAAGGACGAGACCTCAGAGGAAGAAATCTATCGCTCAAGCCCCCAGCTGATGAAGCTGCTCAAGAGCGAATTCGGGGCTCTGGTGGTGGGGCACAAGAAAGATGCTAAGCTTTATCATCACCTGCCACCCCAGCCCGCCCGCATCCACAGCTTCGTCTACCAGTGTACCCCGGCTGAAGTTACGGAGTTCGGGCAGTCTTTTGACTTCCTCAATATATTACTAAACGCCCGCCTGACAGTTCCCACTGAAGAACTTGTTGCCGCCTCGCTGCGCCAGATGAGCCAGGCACACCAAGACCCCCGCGTCTTCTTAGTGGCGGCGGGCAAGGAGCTAGCCATCTTGCTCAGCGGCAACCTTAACCAGCTTAAAGCCATTCTGGGGAGGATTAGACAATGAACGAGCGCCTGGGCATTGTTGTCTCTGGCTCACTAACCAAGGGAGTGGAGGTCAAGCTGGACAGCTCAGCCTCCATTGAGGACATGGTGGTGGGGCGGTTTGTCACCATTGAAGGGCAAAAACGGCGCTTCTTCGGCATGATAAACGATGTCAGCCTGGGGGTGATAGACCAAAAATTAACCGTTACTCCCCCCGATACCGCCGACCCCTTTATCGCTGAGGTGTTGGCGGGAACCAGCACCTTCGGCACGCTTCATGTCTCCCCCAGCCTAGTTATTGGCGGCGATGCTATCGCCATACTTGAGGGACCCCAGCCGGTAAAGACCGTACCCAGCCACTTCTCAGTGGTCAAGCTGGCTACCCAGCAGGATGTGGAACTGGTCTTTGGCACCGAGGATGAAAAGAGGTTCTTCATCGGCAACCCGCTGGATATGGAGGTCAAGCTCTGCCTCGACCTGGAGGAGTTCGTCAAGCGTTCTAATGGCATCTTCGGCAAGAGCGGCACCGGCAAAACCTTCCTCACCCGCATCCTGCTGATCGGCATGCTGCAAAAGAGCCAGGCGGTCAACCTGGTCTTTGATATGCACAACGAGTACGGCTGGGCCGGAACAAGGGAGGGCGGTCCGCCGGTCAAGGCGCTGAAACAGCTCTTCCAGTCCCGCGTCGCCGTCTTTACCTTAGACGAAGAGAATTCACGGCACCGGGGAGTGAGCACCGACGGCGTGGTCAGAATCGGCCATGACGAAATTGAGCCGGAAGACATAGTATCACTGCGCCAGACACTGAACCTTACCGAGCCTGCCGTTGAGGCGGTGTACCAGGTGCACCGCAAATTCGGTAAGAACTGGTTACAGAATACCCTGGACTTGAAAGACTCCGAAGAAGGCAGGGAACTATTAAAAGAGCTGAATATCCACGAGAGCACCTTTCAAAACCTGCGCCGGGGACTGGCTACCATCCGGCGGTTGCCTTTCACCGAGCCCAACCCACCAACCAACGCCGTAAAAGCCATTCTGGAACATCTTGACCGTGGTACCAACGTAGTTCTGGAATTCGGCAGATACCGTGATATCACCGCCTATATTCTGGTGGCGAATATGCTCAGCCGGCGCATCTATACCCAGTACCAGTCAAGAATGGAGAAGGCAACAGCCACCGCCAAAGATAATTTAAAACCCCGCCCCCTGGTAATTACTATCGAAGAAGCCCACAAGTTCCTCAATCCAGAAGTCGCCAGCCAGACCATCTTCGGCACCATCGCCCGCGAGATGAGAAAGTATAATGTTACCCTGCTGGTGATTGACCAGCGGCCCAGCGGCATTGACAGTGAGGTTATGTCCCAACTTGGCACCAAGATAACCTGCTTGATGGATAATGACCGCGATATTGACAGCGTGCTCGCCGGCGTATCAGGCCGCAGCGAGCTCAAATCGGTGTTAGCCAAGCTCGCCGCCAAACAGCAGGCACTCATATTCGGGCATGCCGTACCCATGCCGGTAGCCTTTCAGCCCCGCGAATATGGTTCCGCCGAGTCTTACCGCGACTTTATCCCCGGAGACAAGGCTGAGACAGAAAAAGATATTGAAGAGTTGTGGGAATGAGAAAGAGAAAGGTTGGCCTGGCTCTTGGCGGCGGGGCGGCTCGGGGGCTGGCTCATATTGGAGTACTGGAAGTCCTGCAAAAAGAAGGCATTCCTGTTGATATGATAGCCGGCACCAGCGCCGGCGCTGCCATCGGCGCCCTTTACGCTCAGGGTAAGGATGCCAGCCAGATAAAAGACCTGGCGATAAAGATGGGGCGGATGCAGTTCCTTTCCCTGGTGGATTTAGCCTTACCCAGAAGCGGTTTCGTTGAAGGCACCAGGATTAAGAACCTGCTTAAGTCAATTATAGGCGATATAAAATTCAGCGATTTAAGCATACCCCTGGCCTGTGTGGCGACTGATATCAGGAGTGGAGAGGAGGTGGTAATCAGCCAGGGCTCGGTGCTGGAAGGGGTAAGAGCCAGCATTTCTATCCCGGTAATATTCTCGGCGGTTAAATGGCAGGATAGATATTTAGTCGATGGCGGCCTGGTCAACCCGGTGCCGGTGAGCACCGTCAGGGAAATGGGGGCAGACTTCATTATTGCCGTCAATGTGATACCAGATATGGGTGTCAGAACCCAGCAGGCTAAAAAGGCTAAACAGCCCGGTATGTTCCAGGTGATGCTGCAATCTATATATATTGCTACCTATTCAGTGGTCAGGTCTAGCCTGGAGAGGGCGGATATCGTCATTGAACCCCAGCTAACAAACATAGGCTATGGCGACTTCCATCGAATCCGGGATTGCATTTCGCAGGGTGAACTGGCAGCTCAAGAGTCAATATCTAAGATTAAAAAACAATTGGAATAAAAACTCCGCCGCTTACAGCAATTTCAAGCCCCTGACCACGTCATTGAAGTCATCAAAGGGCTTACATGCCAGGTTCCTCTCCCGACAGCTGTCCAACAGCCCATCCCTGGCGAAGATATGCTGAGCCAGAGACGCCGGGAAAATATCAGAGGGACCGTTGCCCACATATACCACCCGGTAACCCTGCTTCAGGAATAGCTTGGTATAAGCCTCCTTGAAGCCGCTGCTTAAGGGGTTGCCTTCGGGACCTATGTATTGAACCTCAAGCCTGCCGGGATTGAAGCGGGTCTGGGCAGCATGTGCTTCAATATTCCCCAAACCAACGTTTTCTAGAATCGACTTTATATAAAAATCCAGCCCATTGCTCACAATCACCAACCGAAAGCCTCTCTCCTGGCAATAGGCTACCAAGTTATGAAGCCCGTCACGCAACCTGACCTTATCTCGGGCAACCTGCAGCAGCTCCTCGCTGCCGACTTTGACCATAGCAAAGGCTTTGGTATTGAAATCGCCAACCGATATCTTATTCTCCCTGTACTGCTGGAACCATTTTCGCCAGTCCCCCTCGGCAAAGGTGTCCAGCAAGACAAAACTGACATCCTCTTCGGTAATGGTGCCATCAAAATCAATCTGGATAATCATTGCTCAGAATTATACTCAAAGCTATGCCAGATTTCAAGGTTAGTTTTTATGTCAACAGTCTGGGTTGACGGTAGCCCGGGCATCATGTACCATTGACAGTTAACACTATACGATTTAGTATGTTGCTAGTCTTTTGGGGGTAGCAAGCCATGCCAAAACGCCTTTTAATGAAGGAACTATCTCGATACAACGTTGGCACGTGGGCAGATATAATCTATAGAAACACGCTCCTCTACCCCGACCAAGAAGCCTTCGTCTATGGAGATACCAGGATAACCTTCTCCGAGTTTAATACCAGAATAAATAAGCTGATTCATGCCCTGCATAAGATGGGGGTGAAAAAGGGGGATGTGCTTGGCATTCTATCTTGGAGCTGTCTGCAGTTTGCAGAGGTATATGGGGCAACGATGAAGGGGGGATTCATTGCCTCGCCGTTTAATCCCAGGTTGAGAGCCGATGAGCTTGAGTACATCATCAACTATTCGGAAGCCAACACCCTTTTTGTCGGACCTGAATTATTAGAAGTAGCCAATTCCTTAAAGCAGCGTCTACCCAAGGTTAAGAATTATATCTCCCTTGAGGGTTCTGCCCCCAACATGATAGCTTACGATGACCTGCTGGCATCACACCCCGGGGAAGAGCCTGATGTTCAGGTGGAAGAGGACGACCCCGTCTGCATCATCTATACCAGCGGCACTACCGGTATGCCCCGTGGTGCCCTATATACCCAACGCCGCCTCATGGAAGACTCCAAGACCCTAATCGTAGATATGGAGCTACAGCCAGGGCACAAGCGCGTTCAGATAACGCCTCTCTTCCATATTGCCGGCAATACCCATTTCCGGGCTTCCCTGTACAGCGGGGGGTGCAATATTATCGTGAAATTTTTTGACGCTGCAGAAACGCTACAGATTATCCAAAAGGAGCGGGCTACCCATATGGACTTTGTGCCCACCCACCTGGCGGCAATGCTTAATCTGCCCGACCTTAAAAAGTATGATATCAGCTCGATGAAGTTCCTGTGGTATGGTGCCTCACCCATGCCTCTAGAGGTACTAAAGAAAGGGATGAAGGTTTTCGGCCCTATTTTTGCCCAGGGCTACGGGCAGAGCGAAAGTGGCCCCGCCATCTCTCACCTGTCAAAGGAGGACCACAACGTTCTGGATAGACCCGAGAAGGAACAGAAGAAGCTCACCTCAGCTGGTCGGCCGGATATCGGAGTGCAGGTCAGGATTGTGGATGAAAAAGGTAAAGACGTTGAGCTCGGTGAAGTGGGCGAGATAACGGTGCGGAGCAAGCAAACCATGGTTGAATACTGGCATAGGCCCAAGGATACAAAGGCCGCCCTCGTTAAAGGCTGGCTTCACACCGGTGATATGGGCTATTACGATGAGGAGGGCTATATCTACATTGCCGACCGGAAGAAGGACATGATTATCACCGGCGGCGAGAACGTCTATCCCAGGGAGGTGGAGGAGGTTCTCTACCAGCATCCGGCGGTCCTAGAGACGGCGGTTATCGGCATCCCCGACCAATACTGGGTGGAAAGGGTTCACGCTGTAGTGGCCACCAAGAAGGGAGCCAGCACCACCGCCGAAGAGCTTATTGCCTTCTGCAAAAAGCACATCGCCAGTTATAAGACACCAAAGTCGGTTGAGTTTGTTGATGCCTTGCCCAAGAACCCCGCCGGCAAGATTTTGAAGCGCGAGCTGAGGGAGAAGTACCGGAAGGGGACACAGAAAAAGACTTAATAGTTGGCGTTTCTATAATGCGAGGCAGAACTAATCCTTAAGCAGCAGGACTATGAAAACCCACAAAATCAACTTTGAGCCTCTGGGCTTAAGCGGGCGGTGCCGAACCAATGAGTCTCTTTTGGCTTGTGCCCACCGCTTCGGGGTGGGTATTATTAGCCTGTGCGGCGGTAAGGGGAATTGCCACTCCTGCCAGGTGCAGGTTTTGACCGGCACCGTGTCAGAGCCAACCCCCCACGAGCTGGAGGTCTTTTCATCCCAACAACTTAAGGAAGGCTGGCGGCTTGCCTGCCAGACCTATCCCGCCAGCGATTGCACATTGAGCTTGCCTCCGAACTCGCTGACCACCCTGCAACGGGTCCAGGTAGAGGGACAGGAGGTAGCCGTCTCTCCTGAGCCGACTGTTACCGCCTACCAGGTTAAATTATCAACACCATCCCTGGCTGACCCACAGGCTGATGCTGACCGCCTGCTTGAATCGTTAAACCGGCAACACCGCTTGCGCTGCAACCACATTGATTTTAGTGCCCTGCGTAAGCTACCGCCGCAGTTGCGCTCCTGGAACTGGCAATGCCGGGCTTCGGTTCGCGCTGATGAAGTAATCACCCTTGGCCCCTGGCCCAGCCGCCAACTGGGGCTGGCGATTGACCTGGGTACCTCCAAGATATCTGGCTATCTGATTGACCTCGGTAGTGGCCAGACCTTAGCTGCCAAAGGGATTACCAATCCTCAAGCCAGCTATGGGGCGGACATCATCAGCCGTATCTCCTATGCTATGAAATCGCCGGGTAAAGGGGCGCGGCTGCAGAAAGTGGTTGTGGAAGCACTAAACCAGCTAGCTATTGACCTTTGCGCTGAGGCTAGTGCTGAAGTAGAGGAAATTGTTGACACAGTGGCAGTCGGCAATACCGCCATGCATCACCTTCTTGCCGGTCTGCCGGTAGGGCAACTGGCTCTGGCCCCCTTTGTCCCGGCGGTAAGTCGGGCGCTGAACATCAAGGCCGGCAACCTGGGTTTACACATTGCTCCCGGTGCCTACCTCCACCTGCTGCCTAACATCGCTGGCTTTGTCGGTGCCGACCACACCGCAGTATTGCTGGCTACAGCCGATACTGAGAGTAAAGGTATGATGATAGCTATAGACATCGGGACCAACACCGAGGTCTCTCTAATAGATAGCGGCAAGATAGTTACCACCTCCTGTGCCTCCGGCCCCGCCTTTGAAGGGTGGCATATCAAGGACGGTATGCCGGCAGCCAGTGGCGCCATAGAACGGCTACGGATAGTAAATGATAACATCCAATACCAGACCATTGATGGAAAGCCAGCGATTGGTATTTGTGGCTCAGGCATCCTGGATGCTATGGCTCAGCTCTACCTAGCTGGGGTGCTGGATAAGGGGGGCAGGATGGCACGGAACCACCCCCGGGTGCGTTCTGAGAATAAACACCTGGAGTTCGTACTTGTCAGCGAGGAGGAGCGAGATGGACGCCGGGCTATCGTTATCACCCAGCAGGACGTGCGGGAATTACAACTGGCTAAGGCAGCTATTCGCACCGGCATCCAGGTGCTCCTGGAAACGCAAGGTCACCGTGAAGAAAAAATCCAAAAGGTGATAATTGCCGGGGCTTTCGGCACCTACATCGATGTTGCCAACGCCATAGCTATCGGTATGTTACCATCGCTGCCCCTAGACCGCTTCCAACAGGTAGGAAATGCCGCCGGCACCGGAGCTAGGCTGGCTCTAATCTCCCTTAGTAAGAGAGGCGAGGCACAGAAAATAGTCTCCGGAGTCCGCTATATTGAACTGGCTAGCGTTCCCAGCTTTAATAAGACCTTTATTCAGGCAAGCTATCTGGGCCGGTACCGGCTAAGGCAAGGCAAGAGAGAGGAGATTGACTAGTGGAAACCAAGATATCAAGCGCCGCCAAAGAAGTAATAATCGGTGATGGGCGGCCAACAGTGCTTATTGGCGAGCGTATTAACCCTTCGGGTAAGAAAAAACTGGCTGAAGCCCTGAAGGCGGGGAATCTGGATATTGTCCGTAAGGAAGCTCTGGCTCAAGCTGAAGCTGGTGCCGATATCCTCGACGTCAACGTGAGCACATTCGGTGTCGACGAGGTAGCCTTGCTGCCCCGGGCAGTGCAGGCGGTGATGGACGCAGTAGACATACCTCTTTGCCTTGACAGCGCCAACGCCGAGGCACTGGAAGCAGCTCTCAAAGTCTACAAGGGCAAGCCACTCATTAACTCGGTCACTGGTGAGGAACACTCCCTGACCAAGGTCCTACCGCTGGTCAAAAAATATGGCGCCGCCGTCGTCGGTCTGGTGCAGGATGATGAAGGTATTCCCCATGACTCCAAGCGACGGCTAGCCGTCGCCGGCAAAATGGTGGAGCGGGCAGAGGCGGCAGGTATCCCTCGTGATGACATCATCATTGATTGCCTGTGCTTGGCTGTGGGCGCTGATATGACCGCCGGAACAGCAATACTAGAGGGCGCCCGCTTGATTAAGAAAGAACTGGGAGTGAACCTGACGCTAGCCGTTAGCAATATCTCCTTTGGCTTGCCCGACCGTGACCTGCTTAATAACGCCTTCGTGGCTATGGCTATTGCCGCCGGTGTGACCTGCGTTATTGCCGATGTGAATAAGGTGCGCCCAGCAGTCCTGGCCGCCGACCTGATTCTGGCCCACGATAAATACGCCAGACGCTATACTGAAAGTTATCGCCAGCGCCAGAAGCAGCAGCAAGCTAAGAAATAAAGCCTGAAAAGCAGTAGTTTGCGGCGTTAGTGATGAGTAATGTGCAGAGGTTAGCAATATCTGAGCTATCTATGATATTATGATGGCGCTGAGGAGGCAGGGCGTCCCTACTAAGAAACTGAGGAGGAAAAGATGGGCAGATTAGACGGAAAAGTAGCTATTGTCACCGGCGGTGCCAAGGGCTTGGGCAAAGCTTTTTGCTTTGCCCTGGCTAAAGAGGGGGCTAAGGTAGTGATGGCTGCTCACCGCCTTGATACCGATGAGGCGAAGCAGGCAGCTAAGGAGATAGAAAGTAAAGGCGGGCTGACGGTAGAGGTTGATGTTACCAACGAGGAAAGCACCAAGCTTATGGCAGAGAAGGCAATAAAGAAATTTGGCCGGATTGATATTCTGGTCAATAATGCCGCCTTCTACTACGGTGTGGGCAGGAAGCCGTTTTATGAAATCACCTCTGAGGATTGGGACCGGGCGCTGGATGTAGGTGCCAAGGGGGCTTGGCTCTGCGCCAAGGCGGTATTCCCCTATATGAAAGAACAGAACAAGGGTAAGATTATCAACCTATCTTCCGATACAGCCTTCGCCCCGACCAAGGGCATGATTAACTATATTACCTCCAAGGCGGCTGTTGTCGGCATCACCCGCGTCCTGGCCGGAGAGCTGGGAAAATATAATATCTGCGTCAACGCCGTCGCCCCCGGTTACACCGATACCCCGGCCAGCTGGACCATCGGCGATGTTAGCAAGTTCGATACCAGCACCACCCCCCTGGGGCGCGTCGGCAAACCCGAGGACATAGTCGGTGCCGTTGTCTTCTTCGCCAGTGATGACAGCGATTTTATAAGCGGTCAGACACTGATAATCGATGGCGGCCGGCGGGTACACTAAGAGAA
>JAGMCH010000017.1 GCA_023129255.1 Dehalococcoidales bacterium | reverse complement strand
CCGAAAATCTGCGTGCTGTGATGGACGCCGCCAAAGAGTATGGTACCTACTAAATAGAGCCACAGCTTGCCGTTTTCTGGCATACTAAGCGCCAAACTTATCAGCATCGCTTTCTGTTTAGAGTATTGACAAGCTTAATAATGGTAGTATAATTGGAATTAATTAACTGAAATATCCTTAAAATAAAAAGGAGGCTGAACAGCCCGATTTTTAGCTTCAAAACTAAACAGTCCCACTAAAGAAAGGAGGTAAACTATGACGTAGGGGGTGAAATAGTCTCTGAGAAATCCACAAAGGAGGCATAATTTAGCAATGAAGAAGTTTTTGTTAATTTCGCTAGTATTGTTGTTAGCTCTCAGCTTGGCTGCGGTTTCTCTCGGCTGTCCGACGGAAGAAGAGGAAGAGCCACCGGTAAACGGGGAGGAGCCACCAGTAGACGAAGAGGAGGAACCACCACCTCTAGAGGAACCGTGGGGCACCCTGCGTGTCTCCATGCCCTCTTTCTCTTATGAATCAATGGACGCCATTGAGGGGGAGTCATTCTTCGGCTGGTCCTTCGCTGACCCGCTGATATCATGGGACGAGAACTTTGACTTCGCTCCGTCAATCGCGGAAAGCTGGGAAGTAAGCGCTGATGGACTGACCTGGACCTTCAACATCCGCCAAGGTGTTAAGTTCCACAACGGCGACCCGCTTACCTCCGCTGATGTCCAGTTCTCCGTCGAACACTGGCAGTCGCCCGAATCATGGAATCCATGGTCCCCTTACTTAAGCTATAACTTCGATACCATGTATTGCCCGGATGACTACACTTTTGTCTATAAAACCCTAAAGCCCGAGCATCCACTGGCCATATGTTTTTCGGACGTGGTGATTTATCCCAAGAACTATATTGAGACCAATGGATGGGATGTTTGGAAGACGCACCCCATCGCCAGTGGGCCATGGAAGTTCGTCAGTTTCACTTCGGGGGACAATATTGTAATGGAAGCCAACACGGAACACTGGGGCACAGTGCCCCATTTCGAGATACTCATTCAATATGTAGTCCCGGAAGAGTCAACACAGATTGCCATGCTCAAGCGAGGCGAGGTTGATATCATCACCGTTATCTCCCTCGACCGAAGCCTCGATTTGCAGGAAGAGGGTTATACATTGGTGCCAGCTGCGGCTCCCACCGGAATAATGCTGACTATGCCCGGTACCTGGTTCGAGGAAGCAGGGCCGACGTCAGACATTCGTGTCCGCCGGGCTCTGGCCTATTCCATCAACCACCAGGAGCTCTGTGATACCTTCTTCCATGGTCTCGCCGAACCGGGAGGCCGCTGGTTTATGCACCCCGGTAGCTGGGGATGGGACCCGTCATGGCAGCCCGAACCATATGACTTTGATTTAGCCGTATCATTGCTGGCGGAAGCCAATTATCCGGACGCCTTCGATGACCCGATAATCCCTATGTGGGTCCAGGTTGGCTCCGGATGGACGCCTGATTTGATGCAGATACTCCAGGGCTACTGGTCGGAGGTCGGCATCCAGACCCAGATAAATATGGTCGACCCCTTTGAGTGGGCTGGCATGTACTTCGTCCCCCACTATGACGACCCGACCTTCCCCAATGTAGGCGCCATTTTCCCGTGGGTATTCCCCGACTTGTGGCCTTCCAACGTGTACCACTCATTCAACATGTACTGCGGGGGCGTACACACCGTTGGCAATGACCCGCATGCGGTGGAACTCTATAACAGAGCGGTCAATGAGCCTGACGCCGATTTATGCGAGCAGTACTGGTCAGAATTCATGTCTTACGCCCAGGATGAAATGTTCGTCACCTTCGGTGTCGCCTTGGTATACGCGCCATTAGCAGTCGTGGGCCCCGAGGTAGGCGAATGGACCTATGGCACGTGGCTCGGTAGTATTGCCTCCGCTTACGTGGGTGTTCCGCACGCCAAATAGTAACCGGCCGGGCAATACTGTTCTACAAGGTTAGGCAACGGGGTTCCGGGGGGCGTACGCTCCCTGGAACCCCTTGGCGTGGTTAAAAATTACGGGTTTTAGAGAAACTGTACTGTTGTTACCCGCCGGGGGGTAGCTATAACCCTTGTCTGAGAGAGATTGGCTGCCTGCCCAGAGACAAGACTATTTGGCAATTCGACAACCAAGATATATAATAGTGGAAAAGCTGAGAATATGCAGGCATACGATGTGCCAATAAATACGGGGGCTATTCATAGTTATCCTGGTTATTAAGGAAAAGGGCTGATGACGCGTTTCATCATAATGCGATTGCTCCAGACATTTGTAGCCCTCATCGGTATCTCGATATTAATCTTTGTTATGGTCCGGGCTTCGGGAGACCCCACGATGCTGTTCAGAACCAGCATGACTACCGAGGAAGACATAGCCCGTATAAGAGCCAATCTGGGCCTGGATAAATCAATGCCGGAACAGTACTGGATTTTCCTGACCGACCTGGCCCAGGGTGACCTTGGCGAATCACTCGTCAAGAGGCGACCGGTAACCGACATGATTATGGAGAGACTGCCCAATACTCTGTCGTTAGCTCTCACATCCTTCTTTATAAGCATGGTAGTGGCATTCTTTCTGGGGGTTCTGGGGGCGACCAGACGTGACACCTTTTGGGATAACGGGGTGAAGTTCCTGGCTATCCTGGGGCAGGCGCTGCCGGGCTTCTGGGTGGCTATCATGGCTATCTTGGTCTTCTCCGTGTATTGGCAAATATTTCCGCCCGCCGGCCATGGTACCCCGGCTCACTTTGTGCTACCGGTCACTACCATGGCCTTTTTCCTGCTGCCGGGCATGATGCGCCTGGTTCGTTCCGGCATGCTGGACGTCCTTGACAGCGAATACATCAAGATGGCGAGAATCAAGGGACTCCCTGAGAGGGTAGTTATCTGGAAGCATGCCTTGAGGAATGCCTTGATAGCGCCGCTGACGGCGGCTGGCATGATATTCGCTATGCTGATTACCGGCGCCGTAATTACCGAGCAAGTTTTCAACTGGCCCGGCATCGGGAGGTTGGCCATTGAAGCGTTGTTTTCCCGTGATTTCCCAGTGGTGCAGGGCATTGTCCTGATGGTAGCAGCTACGGTTCTCCTGATAAACTTATTTGTGGACATCACGTACGCATACATTGACCCGCAGATACGATATCAACAGATGTAGGGTTTTAAAGGGATGGATGCTACAAGAGTTATGGATTGGGAAAAGGTTGGGGGCGGCGTAAGACGGAAGCGGATTATCAGCCGGTTAACATTTACTATCCCGTCGGCGGTGTTGTTCATTTTGGTGGTTACCGCCATATTCGCCCCCTTACTAGCGCCTTATCCGCCTGACCAGATAGCGCTGCTGGACAGACTTATGCCGCCAGCCTTTGTTGAAGGGGGCAGTACTGCCCATCTCCTGGGAACAGACTTGATTGGTCGGGACATCCTGAGCCGCGTGATTTACGGCGCCAGGATTTCTCTCAGCGTCTCCTTGCTGGTTATCCTCATTACCGCCAGTATTGGAACGGGGCTGGGGATAATATCCGGGTATCTGGGAGGGCGTACCGACGCCTTTTTAATGCGTGTAACCGATATAAGCCTGGCCTTTCCGGCAATTCTAATAGCGCTACTCTTTGCCGCCATCCTTGGGCCGAGTTATTGGACCGTTGTGCTGGCGATATCACTGCTCGGCTGGGCTCCCTACGCACGCTTGATACGGGGAGAAGCCCTGAGACTGCGAGAGGCGGACTTCGTGGCACAGGCTCGCATCATCGGCACTTCCCCAGGGCGAATCATGGTCAGACACATTTTCCCGAACATTATGAATCCCCTGATAATAATGGCGACATTGTCAGTGGGTTTTGTGATTCTGACGGAGGCTGCTTTGAGCTACCTTGGTGCTGGCATCCCGCCTCCAACCGCGTCATGGGGAAACATGGTGAGCGACGGGAGAAACCTCATTGATACTGCCTGGTGGATATCCTTATTCCCTGGCATAGCCATCGGGCTGGTGGTGCTGTCCGGGAACTTCCTGGGCGACTGGCTTCGCGATAAGATGGACCCGAGACTGAGGCAAATATGAGCAAGGTTATTCTTCAAGTAGAGGACCTGCGCAGCTATTTCTTCACCCGGAAAGGCGTGGTCAAGGCCGTCGACGGGATTAGTTTCTATGTGGATGAGGGAGAGACCTTCGGCATAGTTGGTGAATCCGCTTGCGGGAAGACGGTAACCGCCCTATCGATTCTTCGCCTGCTTCCGGAGCCTGGGGGCAAGATAGTTAGCGGAAAGATTATCCTGGACGGAACGAATCTCGTGGAGCTGAGCAAGAAGGAGATGAGGAAGTATCGTGGTAAAATGATTTCGATGATTCTTCAGGACCCAATGACTTCGCTCAACCCGGTCTACACCATCGGTGATCAGATAGCTGAATCGGTGCGGCTGCACCAGGGCCTTCGCGGTGAGATGGTTGAGCAGGAGGTCATTTCAGCGCTGCGGTTACTTAAGATTCCATCGCCCGAGGTGATTCTCCGGCAATATCCTTTTCAGATGAGCGGAGGGATGAGGCAGCGAGTGGTGGGAGCGATAGCGATGTCCTGCCGTCCACGCTTACTAATCGCCGATGAGCCCACAACCGCTCTTGATGCCACTATACAGGCCCAGTACATGGCCCTGTTTAAGGATGTCCAAAAAAAGACAAATGTGGCCATAATCTATATTACCCACGACTTCGGGGTCATAGCCCAGATGTGCCATCGGGTAGCAGTGATGTACGCAGGTAAGATCGTGGAGACGGCTACAACCAGAGAATTGTTCAAAGCGCCCAAACATCCTTATACGAGTGCTCTAATAAACTCCGTGCCTCGTCTGGACCGGAAGGATGCCCGGCTGTACTCAATTGAAGGGCAGCCTCCCTCACTGATGGACTTGCCTCCCGGCTGCCGGTTCGCCCCTCGCTGCCCCGTCGTAAAACCGGTTTGCCGTGAGCAAGAGCCGCCTGAGGTGGGAATCGGCTATGGGCACTCTGTATCTTGTTGGAGAGCGAAATAGGTCATGGAAGATGTTTTGTTGGAAGGGCGCGACCTGAAGAAATACTACCCTGTTACAAAGGGTCTTCTCCAGCGTACCGTTGGTTGGGTAAGGGCTGTGGACGGCGTGTCATTCAAGGTGGAACGGGGCAAGACGCTTGGCCTTGTAGGAGAATCGGGTGCTGGGAAAACGACCACAGCCAAGGCGATATTGCTACTGGAGCGACTGACTTCCGGGAATATTCTCTTCGAAGGGAAGGACCTCTACCAATTCTCTCAGTCGCAACTGAAGACGGAGTACCGTCCAAGGGTACAGTCGGTACAGCAGAATCCGTGGAGCTCCATGAACCCCAGGATGCGGGTGAGAGATATTGTAGCCGAGCCGCTGGTTGTGAACACAAAGCAATCGAAGAAGCAGAATCAGAGTAGGGTACTGGAGTTGCTCGAGCAGGTGGGGCTTAATTCGGGGCATGCCGAGCTCTACCCACATGAGTTTAGCGGAGGGCAGCGACAGCGGATTGCGGTGGCACGTGCTCTGGCGTTGAACCCTAGTTTGGTCGTGCTAGACGAGCCGGTGTCGGCTCTAGACGTGTCGATTCGGGCACAGATTATGAATTTGCTGAAAGACCTTCAAGAGCAGTATAATCTAAGCTATCTGGTTATAGCGCATAACCTGGCAACAGTGCGGTATATGAGCTACAACGTGGCGATAATGTATTTGGGGCAGATAGTAGAATATGGGGAGGCAGAGGAGCTATTTAAGCGGCCTTTACATCCGTACACAAGGGCACTGATGTCAGCATCGCTCTTGACATTGCCTGAGGATGATGGCCAAGGGACAGAACAGATAATATTGAGTGGGGAGATGCCTTCACCCTTGAATCCTCCTTCCGGGTGCCGATTCCACACTCGTTGCACTGAGGCCGCACCGAAGTGCAGCCAGGAGGTACCACCGCTCCGCAATGTTGGTGGTGGCCACGAGGTAGCCTGCCTCAGGGTTTAATTATACCTTTGAAAAGGAGGGAAAGACCAAATGACAGAGTCAAAATTGGAGAAATACATCAAAAGAGATGTACAGGCACCGAAAGAGATACAACAGCGACACCTTGAGGTTAAAAGCCCGGTTCTGGCCTTGAAGAGTGACGAAAGTTTCGGCAATAAAAATTTCGCACTGACCTGGTGGGCCATTTCAGAGCCCTTTGAGATGGTGTCGGAAACCCATTCCCATGACTTTGACCAGTTCCTGCTCTTTGTCGGGGGAGATATTAAAAATATGGTGGACCTCGGGGGAGAAGTTGAATTGACGTTGGGCGAAAAGGACGGAGAACTGGAAAAGTTCGTTTTCACCACGGCCACCATGGTGTACATTCCAGCCGGACTATTGCATTGCCCGCTCAATTTCAAGAAGGTGAATAACCCCAATAAGCCCATCTTGTTCCATGACCTTTTCTTTGCTAGTGAATATAAAAGGAAGGAGACTTAAAAATGGCTGAATCGAAATACGGGAAATATATCGTCACCGAACCAAAAGCTAACATAGTCAAGCCCTCCTGGAGCCCCCAGGGTGAGGCCCCTGGTCGCGTAGCCTACCTGGACAATGAAGTTATCGACGGCGCCTTCTACATGGAATGCGTCTGGATAATGCCTGGGCTAAGGCCTCCGCCTGGGGTTGACATTGAGAAGCTCAGCCCGCAAGCCCATTCCCACGATTATGACGAAATCCTGGGCTTTTTTGGCAGCGATATGGAGGACAAACGTGACTTGGGTGGAGAAGTCGAATTATGGTTGGAAGATGAAAAGCATATCATCAACAAAAGTTGCCTAGTCTTTATCCCCAAGGGGATGAAGCACTGCCCGTTATACTTTAAAAGAATAGATAAGCCAATCTTCCATTTTAGTGTTGGTCCCGGCAAGATGTACTTTTAATTTTACCTATTTATAAACACCGTATTCTTTGGCGGCTTCCATCACAGCACGCAGATTGTCCGGGTTGCCTTCATCCATGGCTACTCCCCCGGTTAATATATAACCGCCACCCGGAGCACAAACCTCGATGAGCTGGCAGCAGCTTTCCTTAACATCCTGGGGGGTGCCGGTACACAGCACCGCGGCAGGTATATTGCCGGCGATACAGGCGGTGTCACCGAGGACTTCTTTGGCTCTAGCCATATCCGTTTGGTCAAACCACCATACCGCCGAGCTCCGGGGCAGGTCTTTGATAACCTCCAGACGTCTATTATATTTTCCCTCGGCAAACGGCATGGGCACAAGACCCTCGTTAATCATGCCCATCATAACCTTTCTAAAGGTAGGCCAGTAGAAGGTCTCATACTGCTTGTCAGACATAAAAGTGTCATCACCTTTATGCAACGGCATTATTATTGTCGGACACCCTGAGGCGTTGGCTGAGGCTACTGCCTCATCAACAACTATGGGTACCATTGACTCCATGGCTTCTATAATCTTGTCCGGCTGCCGGTACATATCCAGCATTATCCCCTGAGTGCCTCTCAGAAAATCACCTATCATGTCAAAAGGCGCCCCGCTTAAGCCACCCCAGAGAGAGGGGAACCCCGCCTCAAGCGCCTCTTGGCTGAATTCCATAACCGCCTTCTGCCACTTCATACCTTCCCTGCCGGCATCCATAAGAGCTTGAAGCGCCCTCTGGATATCCGGCCGGCCGTACTGGATGAAGTAGAAAACCGGTATTCCGACCATGGGGGTGAGCTGAGTAAGCTCCTTTAAGGGCTCCAAGGCTCCCACAGCACGAGGGAGAAAGGTTCTCAGCCAGAAATCGGACGGGTCTCTAATCAGGGCGTCATATTCATCTGCCTTCATATACTCGCCCTCAATAAACTGATATGTTGGGGCACCATCCGGCAAACCATGGCCCGGCCAGGCAAATAACTTAAAGTCAGTACTGTCAAGCACCTTCCCCGGGAGGACAAGGCCGGGACCACCAAACGTATCCATATCAAATTCATGGAGGAACTTCCGCCATGCCCGGATAAGTTCATCATAATCATACATTACTGTCTTGAGATTCCCGCCGGCATAAACTGCCGGGAAAAACCCCGCCGGTAGCATGACCGGTACCCGGTCGGGCTCCTCCAGCTTGATAGCCTTGATGAACCTGGTTGCCCTTACCTTGTAGGCTTTCTCGGCTTCGGGGCTGGAGAATTTAACATCAGGCGAGAGCAGCCGCTTAAACCGCTCTTCCCGCTTTTCTTCCCAAGACAAATCAGCCCATTCCTTCTCCATTTTTCAGTTACCTCCTACTTATTCTTTTTCCAGCAGGCCTCGGGATACCTGTTGTCTTAGTTCGTCTATTGTCCACCTTCCTCCATACTTAATCAAGGTCTTCTTTATTTCTGGTTCTGAGTAAATACCGATGCTTGACCCAGCAACGATAAAAACCCTCCCGTTTATTTTAGCCGCTTCATCGGAGGCAAGGTAGGTTATAAATGGCGCCACATCCTCCGCGCTTGGGGTGTTCTCTAATGAGAAGGCAAACTTCCTATCCATCCAGGGGCTTTCTGCTTCGGTTACCGCTTTATCGTAGGCTGTCAGTTCAAAAGCAGCCCGTGTTTTGGCAAAGGGAGCAAAGGCATTACAGGTTATGCCGTATTGGAACATCTCTTTAGCCACAGCCCTGGTCAGGCCTACAACCCCGGCGTTAGCGGCACAGTATTCAGCGTGCTTAAGAACATCGCCGAGAAAGGCTATTGATGTGCAATTTATTATTCGTCCCCACCTCTGCTTCATCATGAAGGGAGCAGCATGACGAATACAATTGAAATAACCCTTGGGTTTGGTGAGGGTAACACGGTCCCAGAGCTCCTCCGTCATCTCCCAGAGAGCACTGAAGCCGAAAGTCCCGGCAACATTCACCAGAATGTCAATCTTGCCGAAGCTATCAACGGCTGTCTTTATCAGCTTGCCGGCTACCTCAAAGTTGGAGATATCGCCAAAGAAAGGTACAGCCTCAGCGCCTATTTTTCTTATCGCCTTGGCTGTAGTCTCAGCGTCTCCAGTTGACTCTTCAGCTTGGCCACGTAACCACTCTCTCTGTTCTTCGCTCATTAAATTCAGAATAGAATCGTCCAGAAGGGCATGACCGGTAGACCCCGGGCGGCGGTTATTAGTAACCAACTTGGCACCTTCCTCAGCCATGCCCATGGCGATGGCTCTCCCAATTCCCTGACCCGACCCGGTAACTACAGCCACTTTACCCTTTAATATATCACCCATAGTCTTCACTCTCCTTTTAGAAACTCATTTTGGTCAAACTTCCGTGACCCCTCTCTTGGTTAACAAATCCATACTCCTGAACTCTCTTATCTGGGGGATAAGAAGAGCAAGGGTTAGCAGGAAGGTAAACCCATCAGCGATGGGGAATGCCCACCACACGCCATCTAGCTGTAAGAATCGTGGTAGTATGAATATCAGGGGAATCAAGAACAGAACTGGCCTCGATACAGCCGTGATGAATGCCTGTGTAGCCTTCCCGATTGACTGGAAGATTAATGAACCGACCATTATAAAGCCTATCAGAGGCATACCCAAGAAGAGAAGTTTGATTGCATAAGAACTCAGAGCAATCAGCTCAACATCAGGAGTGAAAATGCGAACAAACGGTTCCGGGGCGAAATAGATAACCATAAATACTACAAGGCAACAGGCGGTTGCCGCAATCATGGCTATCTTTACTGCCTCCAACGCCTTATTGTAGCGCTTTGCCCCGTAATTGAAACCCAGTATCGGCTGGAGCCCCCCACCGATAACGATACCGGGCATAATGGCAAACATCATTATGCGGTGAATGACGCCAAAGGCAGAAATGGCCAAGTCACCACCATAGGTAACAAGCGTTCTATTCACGAAAACAGCCGATAGACTCCCAGCCACCATCCTTGTAAACGATGCAACTCCTATAGCCAGAATTGATTTCAGTATATTCCATTCAATGATTAGGTTCTTGGTGTGAATTTTAAGGAAGCTCTTTCCTGAAAAATAGTAGTATATAAAGTATAAAACAGAAACTAGCTGGGCTATCACGGTGGCCAGTGCTGCTCCTCTTACCCCCATGTCCAGCGGTATGATGAATATGGCATCAAGGATGATGTTCAATACGGCGCCAATAATCATACCAATCATCGGTGTGCGGGCGTTTCCTTCAGCTCTTATCAGGTTATTTGATGCCATGGCGAAGGTCATGAAAAACATGCCGATGAGGATAATCGTCATGTAGTCTCTGGCATAGGGGAGAATGGTCTCCGACGAGCCCATAAGCCTGAGCCAGAAGTCTGGATTGGCTAAGCCGGCTAACATCAGTATGACTGATAGCACAACAGTAACCGTTATGGCGTTACCGATGGCACGCTCCGCCCTGGGGATGTTGCCGGCACCGATTAACCTCGAAATCACTGATGCACCACCCATACCCGTCATTTCCCCAATTCCTATTGATAATAGTTGAATCGGGAAAACGATAGAAAGTCCGGCAATACCAAGGGAACCAACATAGTGACCAATAAAAATTGTGTCTACCACGTTGTATAAGGTCATGACAAAAAAGCCGAAAAAGGTGGGTAGGGATAGTTTCAGCAGCAGTCGGCCGATTCGGCTATCGTCAAGCACATTTTGATTCTGATTATTCATCATGGCAATCGTATATTCTGGGAAATTTACACGGTAATAGTTGGGGTGGAATTCTACCTACTACAATCTGGATAATACATCTCGCAGTTTTTCCAGCGAGTCCGTTAAATCCGCCAGTTCTTCATCGGTGAGGCCGGATAAAACTTCTTTGGTTGCCTTCCATATATTGCCGCCGTGTTCCTTTAGAAAAGCGTTGCCCTTACTGGTAAGCACGATATTGGTTACTCTCCTGTCGGCACTATCAGCTTGCCTCTCCACCATTTCCAACTCCACCAGCTTATCGATGAGATGTGTCATCTGGGCTCGGGCTACCTGCAACCTCTCTCCGATTTCGGTGATGTGGAGAGTGCCATCTTCCTTTAGCAGCCTCATAATCTCGAAGTGAAGCGGCGAGATATCCACATTAATGCTGTTCAGCGCTGTCTTAAGCAGCTTTCGCCGTACCCCCCTGAAGATAAGAGGGGGAATGGATAACAAATCGGCAGCGGTTCTCTCCAGAATATCCTTTCGCATTTTCTGTCCTTCCCACAGACCCTGGTCTGGGGCATATACTTTATTATATATATAGTATATAATGTAAACTATATTTTAGCAAATCTTTGTAGTTTTGTAAACATTTACCAGAGCTTGATTGGCTGATTACATTAATGTTATATTAGAGCTGATATTCCCGCTATGAGAAAGGAGGTACTCATAATGGCAAAGAAAGAGTATGCGCATCTGGTAAAACCGTTACTTGTCCAAAAGGGACCCGCCGGTCTGTATCCTGAACCACGTATATGGATGGAAAGCAAGGATTTAGAGGGATTTAATGCCAATTTTTCGTTTGGATTCATCAAGAAACCCGGTGTGTGTCACCCCGTTGAAGGGGCAGTGATACATCCTTATGATGAATGTCTGGTCTTTGCCGGCACTGATAATACTAATATACTCTATTTAGGCGGAGAAGTATCGGTAGAGCTTGGTGAAGAAGCAGAAGAGCATGTATTTTATGAACCCTCAGTAGTGCTTATCCCCAAAGGAATGCCACACGGTCCGGTTAACTTCAGACGAGTCGATAGGCCTATTGTACATTACTCCATTGGTCTGGCTGC
>JAGMCH010000016.1 GCA_023129255.1 Dehalococcoidales bacterium | reverse complement strand
GACTCGAAATATGGGCACTTAATTAAAAGACTGATTACCTATATTGACTGGAAAGAGGTAGATGCTCGCAAAGGTGCCCCTCCAGCTGCCGATGCACCACTGGATTATTCGGCTATTGCTGATCGTGCCGGTGTAATGTACCCTGCGAAAGCAGGAGTTGGTCCGGGAAATGGCGACCAGATTGTATGGCTCTTTGGCAAAGACCTTGAGGGGTTTGAGGTTAATTTCACCTGGGGATTCTATACCCAGAGCGGTAAATGGCACCGCGGCGGCGAAGCGCATTACCATCCTGAAGAGGAAATACTGGTCTTTGTTGGCCTTGACCCTGATGACCTGAATTTCCTGGGGGCTGAACTCGAATTGGGTATGGGCAAGGACTATGAAAGGCATATATTCAACACATCTACCGTCGCTATCTGTCCCCAGGGGTTTCCTCATCTTCCGCTCATAACCAGGTGGGTTGATAAACCTTACGGCTTTATCGTGTGTTGCCTTAGTGGTGAACACGCTTCTCCATGGGTAGAAGCATAAGGGAGGACATAAATAAGGTATCGTAGGTTTGGCACGCTGGATTGGGAAGTATCGGTTTTAGGCTTTGGTGTCCGGCGGTTGCCGCTGATAGGCGAAGACCCGACAAACATAAATGAAGCTGAATCCATTAAGATACTCCGCTATGCCATTGACCAAGGTGTCAACTATCTGGACCTGGGTTATCCTTACGACATAAGCCAGCATGAACGTCTGACCCGTCTCATCAGCCGGGCACTTCAAGACGGCTACCGACAGCAAATTAAGCTTGCCGCCAGTCTGCCCTCCTTTTTAATCAGTTCTTCCCTGGACTTTGACCGCTATCTAAACGAACAACTTAAGTGGTTGCAGACGGACAGGATAGACTTTTACCTTCTGGCGGGCTTAAACCGCGAGACCTGGCCCCGTTTGCAGGAGCTGGACGCGCTAAGCTGGGCAGAGGGAGCTTTAAGTGATGGGCGGATTGGCAGACTGGGGTTCTCTTTCCACGACCACTTTCAGGTCCTCAGGGATATATTGGAGGCTTACGATAACTGGGCTCTCTGCCAATTTCAATACAGCTATATGGACGTAGACCATCTCCCCGGCGTCAGCGGACTCAAATACGCTGCTGAGAGAGGGCTGGCGGTTGTTATTACCGAACCACTTCGGGGGGGACGGCTCACCAAAGAGCCGCCGGAGTCAGTAGCCAAGGTATGGGCAAGTACCCCACAAAAGCGCACACTGTCCGAGTGGGGATTGCGCTGGGTCTGGAACCACCCTGAGGTTTCTACCGTCGTCAGTGACATGAGTACCATGGAGCAGGTGGTGGCCAACGTAGCCCTGGCTGACAGCGCTGAACCAGATAGTCTTACCGTACAGGAAGAGGTGGTAATCAGCCAGGTCAGGGAAGCTTACCGCAAGTTGAGCCCCATCCCTTGTACGTATTGTCGCGCCTGCATGCCGTGTCCTCAAGGCATCGATGTGCCCCGCATCTTTGAACTCTACAACGATGCCATCATGTACGATGACATGGAGACAGCACGGTCTATTTACCGTATGGAGCAACACAATATTGATAGCTGCAACGAATGCGGTGCTTGCGTTGACGCCTGCGGTAAGGAGATTGCTATTATGGACTGGCTCAAGAAACTTTCGGCGCTTGCTTTCGGGTAAACCAGATAAAGGCGACGATGCCCATCAGTAATATGGCGGCGGCTGAGTAGAACGCTGATTCAATACCCGTAAAATCAACAATGCCACCCAGCATGATGGGCCCCACCCCATTGCCAATCTGCATTGCCATCATGAAGAGTGCCATACTAGCTCCCATACCAAAGACCCTACCCTCCTCAACGACGTAGGCAGTGGCTGCCGGCATGGCAAAGGCAGTACCGATAGCCATAAGAGCGTACATCGCCAGCAGCGGCCAGAAGCTACCTGCCGTAGGCATTAATGCTATAAAAATAATGGCTGCTGCGCTGCCGGCAACTACCAGGACCCTTCTACTGTATTTATCAGCCAGTGTGCCGGTGTAAGATTGCAGTAGTGCCAGCGGCGTTCGTGATGCTATCAGCAGCCCGATAAGACTGACGCTCAGGCCGAGGTTCTGGCTGGCGAAGAGGGGCAAGAATGTCATTATACAGGCCATACTGAAGCCGGTTGCTATGCGAAAGGCGAAGGCTCCCTTCAGTATATTGCTCTTCATCAGGCCGGCAAAAACGGTACTCTGCTTTTCTAAGGTAGTCTTTCTGGCGACTTCAGGCAGGAAGATGATAGTGGCTATCAAGCCAACCAGGCAAAGCGCCGCCATCGCCAGAAAAGTAGTGTTGATGCTGAACAGGTCGGTCAGCACACCACCAAATAGAGGGCCAATGCCCATACTGCTGAAAAGGATGGCGCTAAAGTGCCCCATCCACTTGCCCTCCTCACCCTCTGGTGTGATATCACCGAGGTAGGCTTGGGCAATAGGCAAATGCATTGATGCCCCGATGCCTTGAAAAACGCGTACTAATATTAGCTGGAGAGGGTTTTGCGCCCAGATGAAGCCAAGCGAGGCAACGGTTAGGATAACAAGACCAGCACAAAGAAATACCTTGCGCCCCATACGGTCGGAGAGTCTGCCCATGAAAGGTAGAGAAACCATAAGTGCCAGGCTAAACCCGGCATTGATAAAACCGATTTCAAGCGCAGAAGCCCCTAATTGGTCAGCATAGATTGGTAGTAACGGTACTACTATGCCAAACCCCAGCATGGAAATAAACATAGTAGCAACCAGTATAACGAAGGTTTTCTTGTTCATAGAAAACTACACTGAATGCCCCCCAGCAAGCTGGGGGGCAACTCTAGATATTCTAGCAACAAAGTGGGGAATGTGCAACCAGATAGCATGAGCCGTAGTGCAACTCGCTTGACATGGACGTTGAGCAGCCATCAATGAGTATGGAGGAGCTGGTCAGGTTCCTCCATACTCATTTTCTAAGCTTATCCTCTGGGCAACCCCAGTCCTCTTAGGGCAATTATGTTTTTTTGAATCTCTGAGGTGCCGGCGGCAATAGTTGCTCCAAAGGAAACCAGATAAAAGTGTTCAATCCACCCCTGCAAAGGGGCTATATCTTCCCTCTTGTCAAGCTGGCCGTACAATCCCAGTAACTGTATAGCAGCACTGGCAGCACGCTTAAACAGGTCAGTACTATATAGCTTGGTCATAGCCGCATGCCAATCTGTAGCCATCCCCTTATCATGCAGCCAAGCTATTCGGTAGTTAATCAGGCGCCCTATCTCAGCCTCTATTGCTAATTTGGCTAGCAGGTCTCTAGCGTGTATCGTCTGCATTCCGGGGGTAGCCTTTACATATTTCACCAGTCTCTCAATCATGCTTTGCACCATAGCCACAAATTCGATAGAACTCCGTTCATAGCCCAGCAGTGCCTGTGCTACCTGCCAACCTTCATTCTCCCGACCGACAAGGTTTTCCTTTGGTACCCTCACATCCTCAAAGAATATTTGACTGAAATGAAGTTCTCCCGCCATATTCTCTATGGGTCTGAGGGTAATGCCGGGGGTGGACAAATCAACCAGGAAAAAGCTAAGACCTTTGGCTCTCCTGGAGTGCGGGTCTGACCTAGCCAGTAGACAGCACCAGTCCGAATAATCGGCAAAGGTACTCCAGGTCTTCTGCCCGTTTATGATGAAGTATTTGTTGTCTTTTACAGCCTTCATTTGCAGGGAACCCATGTCAGACCCAGCCTCGGGTTCGCTAAAACCCTCGCACCAGAACTCTTGCCCCTTAGCAATTGGCTTGAGATGCCTCTCCTTCTGTTCCTCAGTACCATAGTCAATAAGGGTAGGGGCTAGCATTTTCACGGCAACGGGGTTATACCCGGGCGACCCACGACGTGCTACCTCCTCCGAGAAGATAAGGTAATCTACATATGACCGAGATTGACCGCCATATTCCTTAGGCCAGAACAGAGATAGCCATCCCTTCTCCCCAAGTTTACGCGCTATATCCTTAAATACTTGCCAACCATCCTCCCTACTGCCTATATGGTCGCCGGTCGTAGGCGCTACATAGCCCACCCAGTCCGGTGGCAATTCCGCATCCAGAAAAGCACGAATCTCCTGCCGAAATTTCTCCTGCTCCGCAGTAAATCCAAAATCCACTCTGTTTACCTCGTCTGCGTAAATTGTAGAGCTATCCATGACTAGCGTCAAGACCTGAGCCTGGGGTAGGTTTCCTGACGCAAAGGGTTAGTGTATTATATTGGGTAGACAGGGAACTCAAAGAAAAGCAATGATTATCAAAAACCGCCAGAACTTGGCTACGACTGAGTTGAGAGACCGAGTTTTACAGATAATTGAAGCTGGTATCAGACGGGTTCTCCCGCTAGATATCATGAGGTCGGCGGTTAGCTATGATGCCGCCAGCCGAAGCATTAAGATAAAAGGCGATGTCTTTCGCCTGGCTACCACCGGCCGGATATTCGCCATTGGCGGTGGGAAGGCAAGTGGGCTTATGGCGGAAGCCCTGGAAAGTATAATCGGCGCCGAAAACATAACCGATGGCGTGGTCAATTGCAAAGGTGGAGATGTTAAGACACAAAAAATAAAAGCCATAGTTGCCGGTCACCCTATTCCAGACCAGCGAGGTGTCAGCGGTGTTGGAGAAATGCTAGCTCTTAAACACCGCTACTCAATAGGCGAAAATGACTTGGTCATATGTCTAATCTCAGGCGGGGGCTCTTCTCTCATGCCTTACCCTGTGGATGGAGTAAGTCTAAGGGATAAGCAGAAAATCACCGAACTGCTCATAGGCTCTGGGGCAGAAATAGCCGAAATCAATATAGTAAGAAAGCACCTGTCTCAAACCAAGGGTGGTCGGCTGGGTGATTTTTACGCTCCAGCAATAGTTATTTCGTTGATATTATCCGATGTTATCGGTAACGACCTGGCCACTATTGCCTCTGGCCCCACCTTCCCCGACCCATCCACCTTTTCCGACGCCTATGATGTATTGAAGCAACATCATCTTCTAAGCCAGGCACCAAGAAGTGTGATTGGCTTTCTGAGAAGAGGACGGCGGGGTGAGGTAACGGAGACTCCCAAGACATTGAACAACTGTTATAACTACATAATCGGTGACAACAAGCTAGCTTTAGACGCGATGTCAGGTAAAGCCGAGAAGCTCGGACTTACCCCATATATCATTACCGCTCAGCAAACGGGTGATACCACGGCGGTTGCCCGGTCTAGAGCCAAAGAAGTGATGGAGCGCAGGTATGCTGGGTATGATACCCTGCTCATTGGTGGTGAAACAACTATTAAGTTGCCTACCCGTGCCGGTAAGGGAGGCAGAAACCAGCATTACGCAGCGGTATCAATGCTGGCAATGGCACAGTACCCCGGCCAATGGATAGTGGCCAGTGTTGGCACTGACGGTTCGGATTTCCTGCCTGATGTAGCCGGGGCTATAGTTGACCAAAACTCGCTTGACATCGCCCAAGCCAAGGGGATAGACGTCAAATCCTATATTGAAAGATACGATAGCAATACTTTATTAGACAGCATTGGTAATTCGCTGATAATCACTGGTGACACCGGAACTAATGTGGGCGATATTGTAGTCTACCTGACGGCAGAGAAAGCCTACTAGCTTTGGTAGGCCGTGCCGGTCTTGAACCTGCGACACCCATATTGTTTTATTAGGAATATTCCTACTTTTCCCCAGAAGTCCCGTATTCTTCCTTCTTTGGGGCACTTATTGAACCCAGTCTTTTTTCTTCTACTCCCTTTTTCCCCTTCAGCTTAAACGTCCAGTAATCCCGGTAAGAAATCTTCTCGTTGGGGCGTCCGAAATCCAGCTCTTTCAATGCCTCGACGACTTTCTGAAGCTTCGGCGCCATTTCCTGCATGCCTAAGCCCCTTAGATGTAGCGGAAGCTCCTTCCGCTCTTCAGGTTCCAAGGCTAGTAAGTCACAGATTGCCTCGGCTGCCCAGCGCGCACCTTGAACTGGTGGCGTCTGTTCACGCCCGCCCTCAAACTCAGGCGCCATCATTGCGCACTTATTAGGCTGATACATAATAAAAAGCTCCTCATTTATCCTGGCGTCGGGGTCAAGGAGGTCAAAAGCCCGCTGAACCCGATTATAGCGCAATCTAAGACAATCTGTAGCGCCGTATGTCTCCTCAAATCTATCGACTATGTATGTCACGGCAGGAACACATGAGGCATAATTGAGATTGCCGTTTTTCGATAGTTCCTCGGTAGTAACGCCGACCACATAACTTATCAGAAACGTAGAAGCGGTAATAGCCCCGCAGGTGCCGACTCCGGACATGGCCACACCGCCATGAAGCCCTATAAATCCTGAGGTTAGCGCTTTCTGTATTTCAATTGGAAATAGCTCTACACCCTCAGCCCTGAACGCCTCGGCTATTCCCTCAAAAATACCCGGGGCGCAGGCCATGTATTTTGCCCCAAATTCATCAGCGAGGTGACCCGCTTTATCTATTATTCTCTTCCTCTTTGCCTCGTCGAGCTCGACTTTCCCAATCATTTTTACCTCCTTTGGTATTTTAGTATTTCAGACTATACCCGATTACCTTGTCACATCATGATGGTTATCACCTCCACTCATAGTTATCTATGTGGAATTTTGTAACATGTCAAAGAGATGATATCTCTCCGAGATTATCAATCATAGGAGCTACCGTTGGCTTCATAATAGTTTCTCTTTGAAAGTCTGTCAATTATCCTGCGGCTCAGAATTCAAGCCTGGTTCCATATAGCTTTCCCTCTGGTCCAGCGTCAAGCCAGAGTTTATATCCGTCTGTTTCACAATAGCTCTTAGTATTGTCAAACCGAATTATTTGTAGTAACATCTGGGGTGGTCAGGCGTTTCCCAATTAAAGCAAAATCTTGAGAAAGGATGGCAAAAATGGCCAAGGAAATTATTCTTTACAATCTGGCGGACAATGTAACTGATGAAGAGTACAAGGATTACGTTACCAAGGAGAAAGGCCCTCTACTGGAGAGCCTGCCATCGGCCAAGAAATTCGAACTGGTCAAGATAACGGGAGCGGCGACAGGGGAAGTCCCCTATAGATATGTTGGAATCCTACACCTGAAAAGCCTGGAGGAATTCTACCAAAAAGACGCCCCGTCACAAAAATTCCAGGACTTTCTGAAGAAATGGCAGCCGATGACTTCAGGCTTTCATATCCTGTTCGGGGAAGAAATCTATTAATCTGAAAATGCGCCAGTAGCCTTCTAGGCGTAAGGGCTTTTTAGCCGCAACGGTAGTGGCTATGACGGACTGGAAAAGGAGTGGGAAAGGAGTCCCCATGAATTTAGAGCACATATTAACTGATGAAGACCGCCAGATCCGGGAGACAATAAGAGAGTTCGCCAAAAAGGAGATCATACCCAATGCCAAGAAATTAGAAGCGGACTATAGTCTGGTTGAGGAAGTCCATCAAAAGCTTGTTGACTTGGGGATCCAGGCACTGGGGTATCCTGCTGAGTATGGTGGGGGAGATGGCACCAATACTGCCCTGGGCATTATCTGTGAAGAGTTGGCCAAAGGTGACGGTGGCATAAGCCTATCAGCAGGTATCAATTGGGGCATTATTCTTAAACCGGCAATAGTAGTCAAAAACAAGACGGTTATGGACAGGTTCATTCCGAGTTTTTGCAGCGGCAAGTTAGCCTATGCCTGCCTTTCCATGACCGATGAAGCTGGAGGTGCGGATTCCGAGAATCCTCTGTTGCAAGGTTCCGGGATTAAGACCACGGCCAAGCTTGAAGGCAATGAATATGTCATAAACGGTAGCAAGGCATGGCCGACTCATAGCGGGATTGCGGAATGCTATTTGACCATCTGTACCACTGACCCCAATGCGGGAGATGAAGGTGTTGCCCTGATTTATGTTCCCAAGGATACCCCGGGGCTGACATTTGGTAAGCCGGAAAAGAAGATGTTATTCAAGACATCAATAAATAGTGCTGTATATTATGACAATGTTCGGGTGCCCAAGGAATATCGGCTTGCCGGTCCCGGTATGGATGCTAATTTTTACCATTTCCTCGAGTCGGGAACCGGCTGGCATTCGTCAACGATGGCCCTAGGAATTGCCGAGCGTGCTTTTGAGATAGTGCTGGAGTATACCGGAACTCGTATGGGCGGATTTAAACCAGTAAGGCAGCACAGCATGGTAGCCGGGATAATCGCCGATATGGCAATTGGCCTAGATATGATGAGGGCAAGTGTCTATAACCTGAGTTGCATGATGGATCATCTCGACATATACGGTCCGCCGTGGTCGCCGGCTTTCATATCCAAGGCAGCGGCCACCAGAGTCTTTGCCTCAGACATGGCGGTGGAAATAGTGAACAAAGGTGCCGAGCTGCTGGGCTCGCTGGCGATTTCAGAGGACTTCCCTTATGAGAAATGTCTCAGGGACGCCAAGGTAACCCAGCTCTGGCTGGGGGGACAACAAATCTGTCGCTATCGTGTTGCCAGGGGTTATTATGATTTGAAGAACTGGGCTTAAGTCATTGCTTGACAAAAACAATTAATTAAAGGAGGGACAAATGTTAGACCAGACCAGTCAATGGTACAAACTACAATACCCGGAGTGTTTCGTTAATGAAGAGCTACGGATGATGCAGAAAACGCTGGCTGACTTTGTTGACAAGGAGATTATGCCAGTCCGTGACCAGATTGACGATGACGTAACCCATGAAAAAATAGTTACCCCCATCCTGAAGAAACTGCAGGTAGGCCTTGGCTATCAGAAAAACAAGATACCGAAAGATTTCGGTGGCAACCAGCAGCTTTCTATGGTCGGGGATGCCCTAATGCAGGAGCAGATGTCGCGCGCTGACTACGGCATAAGCCTCCACAGCGCCTGCACCGACTGGGGGTTGGTACCAGCTGCCCTGGCCTATTTATCACCATCGCCAACGGGCAATGCCTGGGGGAAGGCGGTGTTCAGTGAATTTGCCCCCAAGTTCACCGGCAAGGAGCTGGCTGTCGCCTGCATGAATTTCAGTGAAGAAGACTCCGCCTGTGATGTTGAGAACCCAATGAATGAGGGCCGGACGGTAAAGGTGAGGGCTGAGCTTAAGGGCAATGAGTGGGTGGTAAACGGTAATAAGTTATGGGCATCCAATGCCGGCATTGCCGACCTCAACTGTGTTGTCTGCAACATGGACCCCAGTAAGGGAATAGACGCCTTTACCCTGGTCTATGTTCCCGAACCCTGGCCAGGCGTCTCCCACGGCGAATTCGAGGTCAAGTGCGGGGCTAACGCCGACAGGAACACTCCTACCTATTTTGATAACGTTAGGGTGCCCAAGGAGTGGGGAATACAGGGGCCGGAGGCCTGGGCCATTTTCACGAATACCGTGTCTGCCCCCATGTCCCTGAATGCCGCCAACGCCGTTGGTCTTCTGCAGGGAGCATTTGACGTCTTGCTTGAGTATACAGAGGGAAGGGTAGCTGGAGGTAAACCGATCAGCAAACACCTCCACGCGGCGATGATACTGGGCGAGATAGCCTCGTTTATATCCGTGGCCAGAGCCGCTATTCTGGAGCTGGCTTACCAGTATGACCACATGGATATCTATGGTATGTGGAACACGGAAAGCATGATGGCTAAAGGGCATGCCGTGCACGCCTATATCACCCGCACCGTACCCGACCTGGTTTCAAGGGGTTTAGAGCTGATGGGCTCCTTTGGTCTTGTCCGAGAAAACGGTTACGAGAAGTATTACCGTGATGCGGTAGTGCTAAAAATAGTCCTGGGTGGCTCACATCTGGGTTACTTTGAAGCCTGCAAGCAGTTCTATGACCTGGACTACTCCTCGTTTGGCCCGGGAAAGCTAAAGAAGCCGGCTTGAGGTAAAAAGGCGGTACGGGAGTTTTATCAAGCAAAATCCTTAACAGGAGGTGCCGATATGAACCTGAAAGGAAAGGTAGCCCTTGTCACCGGGGGAGGCAGCGGTATAGGTACTGCCATCGCTGAGCGATTTGTTGCCGAGGGAGCCAAAGTCTGTATCACCGGCCGCCGTAAAGAAATGCTGGAAAAGGTGGCTAAATCACTCCCCTCAGGGTCAGTAGCCATATGTCCGGGAGATGTGTCCAAGGAGGAGGATGTAAAGCGCATGGTGGATACGACGGTGAAGTTTGGCGGCAAACTCAATGTGCTGGTGAATAATGCCGCTATAAATCACCCAGCGCCTATTGTCGAACTTGACCCCAAGAAGTGGCAGGAAGTTATCGGGGTGAACCTGACTGGTCCTTACCTGCTTATGAAGGCGGCAATACCGCATATGCTCAAAGAGGGCGGCGGTTCTATCATAAACATTGCCTCGCTTGGTGGAATGCGCTGCCTGCCCAGTATGCCTGCCTACTGCAGCTCAAAAGCAGGCCTTATTATGCTTACTCAGCAGGCGGCACTGGAATACGGGCGTAACAACATCCGCTGTAACGCTGTTTGCCCCGGCGGTGTCAAAACGGATATGACCAAGAAGGACTTTGGTCAGTTCGGGGAAATGCTCGGCATAGACCCCGATACTTTCATCAATCAGATAGCAGTGGAGATACCCATGCACCGCTTCGCCGATTCATCCGAAATGGGCGGACTTTGCAGCTACCTGGCCAGCGATGATTCATCGTTTATGACCGGGGCGGTTATCACCATTGACGGCGGAACTGCCATTGTCGATGTTGTGGGAGCCTCAATAACGGCAGCACTCAGGAGAGGGGGTATTGTGGATTAAGGGGTTCTCCCGTGCATAGTGATATAAGAAGTTCCTCTTTTAATCTAAGTACAAATTCTTAGAAAGGAGCAGTGGGGAAAATGGCTAAATATTACAAGAACCTGGTACAGAAACCAAGGTATGAGGTGCGTACTGAATTCGACGACATCAAAGGTCGACAATATCCCACAATGACATATATGAGCAACGAGCTCGTGCCCGGAAGCAACGTGTATATCGAGATGGGCTGGGTATGGGCTATGCCCGACCCGAACCCTCATATACCCGAACATTCTCACGACAACTCCGACGAATTTGTTCTGCATATCGGTTCCGACCCTAAAAATCCCGAAGACCTTGGCGGGGAAATAGAGTTTGTGGTAGGGGGTGAAACACTTAAAATCAATAAAACCTCAGCCCTCTACGTGCCAGCGGGAGTAATACACGGTCCCCTGACCTGGAAGAGTGTTACCCGGCCGCACCTGCAGATGACAATAATAATGGGCGCAGGCACCCTCGCCGAAGCGGCACCGGCGGGATACAAAGGCTAATAAAATAACCGGGCTATACCCTTATAAAAAATTGTATATTCTAGTCTCCTGACAGAAAGGCAAAGAGAGGATATGGCAAGAGGCTATATAGGCAGGATTTTATTTGTGGACCTCTCCAAAGATGAGCTAACGGATGAGGTGCTCGACGAAAAGCTTTGCCGCCAGTTCATTGGAGGCTATGGTATCGGTGCCAGAATCCTCTTCAGCCAGCAAAAGGCCGGCGTTGACCCACTGGGACCAGACAATACTCTGGGCTTTCTTACCGGTCCATTTACCGGTACCCCGGCACTTTCGGGCACAAGGCACACCGTGGTGGCTAAATCACCCTTGACCGGCGGCTGGGGTGATGCCAATTCGGGTGGCTATTTCGGTGCCTTCATGAAGTTCGCCGGCTATGACGCAGTGTTCTTTACCGGCATATCAGAAAAGCCGGTTTACCTCTTTATCAATAACGGCAAGGCAGAACTGAGAGATGCTGCCTATCTATGGGGGAAGGATACTCGCCAAACCGAAGACATACTTAAAGCTGAATTGGGCAAGAGTGTCGAAGTAGCCTGCATTGGCCCATCAGGAGAGAATCTCTCTCTCATCTCCGCAGTTATAAGTAATACCAGAACCGCGGCTCGTTCCGGTTTAGGCGCGGTGATGGGCTCAAAGATGCTTAAGGCAGTGGCGGTGAAGGGCAACATGAAGGTTCCTCTCGCCGATGAAGAAAAGGTTAGGGGGCTAAGAAAAAAGTATCTGGATGAACTGGGAGGGCATATTGAATGGTTAAAGCCGATAGGCACACCGTTCCTCGTTATCCCGGGTGTCCAGAGTGGCGATTCGCCGGTCAAAAACTGGGGAGGGGTGGGAGTTATTGACTTTCCCGATTTTGAACCCATCGGTGCCGACGCTGTGATTGAGCGTAGGACGAAGAGGTATGCCTGTTACCTCTGCCCCATTGGGTGTGGGGGGTACATGAAGGAAGGAAGCGGAGAGTATAAATACGAGGCTGGCGCACGCAGACCGGAATATGAGACAATTGCCATGTTTGGCACCAATTGCCTCAATAATAACCTCGAATCAATAATCAAGGCCAACGATATTTGCGACCGCTATGGAATTGACACCATCTCGGCCGGGGCTACCATCGCCATGGCTATTGAATGCTTTGAGAACGGGCTTATTACCAGGGCAGACACCGATGGTATCAAAATGACCTGGGGCAACCATAAAGCCATCGTCGCCATGACGGAAAAATTGGCCAAGAGGGAAGGGTTCGGTGCCATGTTAGCCGATGGAGTAAAGGTGGCCGCGGAGAAGATTGGCAAGGGTGCCGACAAATACGCCATGCATATTCAAGGGCAAGAGCTTCCAGCACACGACCCAAAGCATGCGTTTAACTACGCAACTAGCTACAGGCTGGACCCTACTCCGGGTCGTCATTTTGTGGGCTCAGAGTTGTCGGATGCACCCGGGCATCCCTCAGGACTGCTGCCCAGATTCGACTTAAAGTCCTTTGCCGGTAGGGGAGAAGCACGCAGGATAGGTAGCAACTTTCACCAAGCCGTGGTTTGTACCGGGACATGCTTGTTCGTGTATTGGGCTTTTCCCAACGTTGACCCTATCGCTGAGTTTATGAGCGCAGTTACCGGTTGGGAGGTAACTAATGACGAGCTGCTTAAGACCGGGGAGAGAATCTCTAATCTTAGGCAGGCTTTCAATGTTCGCGAGGGGTTAAACTCACTACAGTTTAAAATCCCCAACAGGGTGCTCGGCCGACCGCCGCTAAAGGAGGGCCCCGTGGCCGGGATAACGATTGATGAGGACACTATGATTAAAGAGTACTTTGCCGCCATGGACTGGGACCTCAAGACAGCCAAGCCGAGTAAAAAGAAGTTACAAGAGCTGGGCTTAGATGACGTGGCTAAAGCACTGTGGCCCTAGACAATAATGCTCACAGAAAGGAGGGCACTGCATGTAAGAAAAGTAAATTGGATAATGAATAAAATAGCCTGAAATCTTAAAGAAGGGAGGAAGGTAGTAGTGAAAAGGTTATTTCTAATCCCATTGATGATTGTGCTGATGGTGCTGCCGCTACTTGCTGCCTGCGAAGCTGAAGAGGGACCAGAAATCCCGGCAGAAATTCTCATCGGCGATACGGTATCTTATACGGGCCCCTATGCCGTGTTTGGTGGTGTTGCCAGCTTTGGGACGGAAGCGGCTATTGAGGATATCAACGCACAGGGCGGAATATATGTAGAAGAGTATGGAACTAGAATACCCGTCAGGTGGATAACCCGTGATTGCGAGAGCGACCCTCTCAAGGTAGCACCTCTTACTGAAGACCTGATTCTCAACGAACATGTACACTTCATCGGCGGTCATTTTGAGGTGCCCACTATGCGCCAGGGTACGGCCATGATGGCCGAGAAGTATGAGATACCAGCCGTTTTCGGAGTCGGCACCTATGAAGCCTGGATAGGCATGCGCGAGGCAGCAGCGGAACCATGGACGTACAGCTGGGCGTTTGGTTTCTCCATAGGCACTCCGGCTCAGCCAGGAGACTTCCGGGCAGATGACCCCGGATATTTGATGGTGCCCACGTGGTTCGGCGCCCTCGATGCCTTCGCCGCAGAGACCAACAAGAAAGTGGCCGTCTTTGCCTTTGATGACCCGGATGGCCGGGGTTGGTACCTGGAGTTCATCGCGGCTGTCGCAGGTCAGGGCTATGATTGTTACCGTGCCGAAGACCAGTTTGGCATATACCCTCCTGGAACCACGGACTTCACATCCCTGATACAGGAATGGAAGAGCTATGGCTGTGAGATACTGTGGGGCAACTCTATCGCGCCTGATATCGGAACAGTGCTGAAACAATGTACAGTGCAGGGGTTTGAGCCCAAGGTAGTCTTCGCTACCAGGGGAGCCATGTTCTATCAGGAGATTGTAGCCTGGGGCGGCGACCTGCCCAATGGCGTTGGTATGGAGGTTTACTGGACACCAGCTATTCAAAATGCTGAAGGCATTGGTGGCGAAACTCCACAATCGCTGGCCGACAGGTGGTATGCAGCGACGGGAGAACCGCTGGCCCAGGGCATAGGCTGGAATTACGCGGTAGCACAAACGCTATTTGATGCTATTGAGAGGGCCGGTACTCTGGACGCGGATGCGGTCTGCCAGGCCTTAGCTGAAACCGATTTGATTACCATGTGGGGCCGCGTCGTATTTGAACAAGATACTCAGTTCCAGAGAGTGCCGTGCCAGTTCGGGCAGTGGCAGAAAACCGATAACCCCTGGGTATGGGAATCGCCCACAGTCTTTTCCTATAACGACTTCCTACCGGCGACGGCTGATTTGATTTTCCCCAAGCCCTGGGATTAAACCTATTATCAACAAACGTTAAACAGGGCTTGGGCTGGCGCGGAGCTCAAGCCCTGTTCGATACAAGCTTGTGTGTAGACATACTTGTCCCGGCCGGGGTTAACCGAGATACCCGGTCGGCGATAGGCATTCGTTTTTGGTCTGCGCGTGCGTACTGAGAGAACTAAATAAGGGTGTTGACATGCAACCACCACTTCTTTCCGTAGCCGGAATGAGTAAGCATTTCGGGGGGGTGGCGGCGGTTCGGGACATAAGCTTCAATGTTCAGGCAGGTGAGGTACTGGGCCTGATGGGCCCAAACGGTGCCGGCAAGTCAACACTATTAAATCTCATATCCGGTGAACACAAGCCAGATTCTGGAACAGTAAATTTAAAAGGACATGGCATCATAGGTCTGTCCACGCATAGAATCTGCCACCTTGGCATTGCTCGAACTTATCAGATTCCCCAGCCCTTTGTCAATTTAACGGCTCTGCAGAACATCGTGGTGGCGGCAGAATATGGAAGAGGCCTGGGCAAAGATGCTGCTGAAAGTGAGGCTCTCCAACTACTTGATATGGTGGATCTTTCAGAACAGAAGGACGTTTTAGCTAGAGATTTGGCAGCGATAACTCTGAAGAGGCTAGAATTAGCCAGAGCTCTAGCCACCAGTCCAACACTACTGCTGCTCGATGAAGTGGCGGCGGGCTTAACCGAAGAGGAAATCCCGCGGGTATTAGAGATCCTGCAACGGGTACGTGAAATGGGTATAGCCTATATATTGGTCGAGCATGTTATGAGAGTAATGACCAAGGCAGTTGACAGGATTATAGTGATGGATAAGGGGGCGAAAATCGCCGAAGGCTCCCCCAGTGAGGTAATGGAAAACAGGAAGGTAATTGAAGCCTACCTGGGTAAGTCGACATAAACGGGAGCTGTTCTTTGGCGTCAAGCCAGAAAATGCCTGAAGAAACATTGCTGAAAGTTAGCCATATAGATGTATTTCATGGGAGCTTTCAAGCCCTCTGGGATGTATCTCTGACGATCAGACCGGGAGAAATTGTAGCCATTATTGGCGCCAATGGGTCCGGTAAATCCACCCTGCTGGACACAATATCGGGCTTGGTGCATCCGGCCAAGGGTAGCATTGAATTCGAGGGGAAGGACATCTCGGCATTAGAACCTTTCCATATAGTTGACCTTGGTATCTCCCAGGTTCCAGAAGGGAGAAGGGTTTTCCCCGACCTGACCGTTTTAGAAAATCTAATAATAGGTTCGTACAATCGTAAGGCAAGGTCTAAGAGGGAACAAAATCTGCAAAGGGCTTACCATCTCTTCCCTGTGCTAAAAGAGAGAAAGTCTCAACTGGCTAAAACACTAAGCGGAGGGGAGCAACAGATGTTATCCCTGGGACGGGGCTTAATGTCAGACCCAAAACTTATACTCCTTGATGAAATGTCTCTCGGACTTGCCCCCATATTGATTAATGAACTGTATAGAATTTTGAGGGAAATTAGAGACAGGGGCATTACTATTCTATTTGTTGAACAGAATGTAAGGCGAAGCCTTACCGAAGCGGACAGAGCCTATATTATGGAAGTAGGGCGTGTTGTTTTAAGCGGCGATGTAGCCAAACTCCGTGAGGAAGAAAGGGTTAAAAAAGCCTACTTTGGTGCCTGAATTTGATTAGGACGGGTTACCGATGACCTTATTAGCTGATTTAGCTACGCCTATAGTGATGGGGATTCTGTTGGGTGGGTTATACACGGTAATTGCACTGGGTCTTTCGCTGGTTTTCGGGGTGGTGAAGGAGATAAACATAGCCCACGGAGATCTGGTCATATTGGGCAGCTACTTTGGTTATGTTGCCATGACCGTTATAGGAATAGACCCCATCCTGAGCTTAATCGTAGGTATGCCCCTATTGTTTGGAATCGGTTTTGCTATTCAAAAATATCTCCTGAACCGAGCTTTCAAAATATCAATGAACGCTACGTTGATAGTCGCTTTTGGGATTTCCATAATCCTGCAAAACACATACCAGCTTATCTGGACTCCTTACGCCAGGGGTTTAACAACACCTTATGCCCTTGAAAGTTTCAGTGCCGGGCCAATTCATATTCCGCTGGTGTATCTGCTGGATTTTTTTGTAGCCATAGTAGTCATGGTTTTTCTTCGCGAATTCCTGAAGAGAACATATCTAGGCAGGGCTATAAGGGCAGCCGCCCAAGATAGGAAAACAGCTCACCTTATGGGGATAAATACCGACCGGGTGTATGCGTTCACCTTCGCTATCGCCATGGCGCTTGCTGCTATAGCCGGCGTATTCCTGGGATTGACTTTTTCATTTACCCCGGTATCAGGAATGTCTTTCCTGATCATTGCCCTCGGTATTGTCGTATTAGGCGGTATGGGTAGTATAGTGGGGACATTTGTCGGGGGTGTAGCCTTTGGCTTAGCCCAAACTCTTGGTGGATATTTCTTTGGTGTTGCCGCTCAAATGCTCGTTGCTTACATTATGGTGCTTGTAGTATTAGCCGTGATACCACGAGGCATATTTGGCCGCTAGGAGGAACGTGAAAGTTACCATTCCTCGACTGCGAGGGGTATTGACACCGTTAATAGCGGTCACAGTGGTGCTGGCGCTATTTCCGATAATAGGAGTGCCCCGCATCTGGCTCCTTTACCTCTTTCTCTTCTTTACATACCTGAGTATGGCAAATATGTGGAATTTGCTGGCTGGTTATAGTGGTCTGATATCCCTGTGCCCGGCGGCTTTTGTCGGGCTGGCAGGGTACACCCTGGCAATAGGCACATGGGTCGGTTTACCCTGGTATCTGGGAATAATAGCCGGTGGTATAGTAGCGGCAGTATTTGCTGCGCTCATATCCTTTCCTGTCTTCAGGATGAAAGGTATATATTTCGCTAT
>JAGMCH010000015.1 GCA_023129255.1 Dehalococcoidales bacterium | reverse complement strand
GTGGCATCAATTTTCCTTATGCGATATATCTTGCGTTCAAAACTGGGCTCGGGGCTGGCGGCAATCCGTGATAACGATAGCACCGCTGCCAGTTGTGGGATAAACGTTTTCAACTTAAAGTTGTACTCCTTTGTCATTGCCGCCTTCGTAACCGGAATAGCCGGAGCAATTTTTTACCTTTACCAAGGGTATATAGAGCCAGTCAGTGCCTTCAGTGTACGGTGGCTAGTCATAATAATGCTGGCTACTGTTATAGGGGGGGAAGGCACTGAAGAGGGACCGATTGTTGGAACGATTATCGTTGTCTTTTTGTACTTCCTGCTAGCCAGATACGCTGGAATCAGCCTAATCATACAGGGCGTAATATTAATCGGCATAATGTTACTGGCACCGCAGGGTATTATGGGCTCTATACGCAAGACCCGAGCTTACCGTTCCCTGTTACAATTAGCTACCAGACGCTGAGGTGAGCCGTTCCGGTCCTTATGAGATTGCACATTACGCTATTTTGTTAAGTGCCCACTGATCATTTTGAAGAGCCCTCCGGATGTCGTTTTGAGCGACCTATGGAACGGGACCCTTTTAGCAGGGTAAAAGGCTCAGTGGACAGCAAATCTGTATCTGTGGTAGGCCGTACAGGTCTCGAACCTGTGACACCCTGATTAAAAGTCATGGAGTGTCAAATTAGATACGAAAGGAGGTGAAAACAGTATTTTCGACACCCAGATTCGCCTTGACACCCTGATTATTTTCAAGAGCTGGGTCAGAACCGACAAAAATAATCATGGAGGTCAAGATCCAGCATGTCAACAACAGTAAAGCAAGAAAAGGCTTACAAGCTTTCCGAGCTTATCAACTACTACGAACTCTGTAATAGAGCCGAGGGTAAAAGCCTTAAAACCATAACCTGGTACTCTGCGAACCTAGCGCGATTTCATGGCTACCTGAGGCTTAGACATCTTCCCGATTCCATAGAGGCGGTTGACATAAAGTTACTGCGCGAGTATGTACTATATCTACTGAAGAGAAACCGGTTTGATGGCCACCCTTATACTCCGGCAAGAAAAGAGCTGCTGTCAGCCGCAACAGTGCATGGTCATGTAAGAACTCTCAGGGCTTTCTTTAGCTGGCTTGCAACGGAGGAGCTGATACAAAATAGTCCCGCCACCGATTTAAAGCCCCCAAAAGTCGTTAGGAAAGTGATATCTACACTTTCAGATGAAGAGATAAGATGCATACTTAATACATTGAATGCTACAAATCCTGGTGATGCTAGGAATCAGACTATCTTCATGCTCTTGCTCGATACCGGGCAAAGGATAGGGGAGCTTGTCAATCTTAAGATGGGAGATACTCACATAGACGAGGGTTTTCTTAAAGTGATGGGCAAGGGCAAAAAGGAACGCCTTGTACCCATAGGAAGTAATACTCAAAGGGCATTGCAGCGTTATCTCTTCCGATATAGACCTAAACCGGCCCATCCAGGAGTTGACCATGTGTTTCTCTCAATTCATGGCATACCCTTGACCGAGAACAGCCTGAAGTTAATGTTTGCTAGATTGGCTAGTAGATCAGGAATTCACCGACTACATGCTCACCTATGCCGCCATACATTCGCCACGAGGTTTCTCATCAATGGTGGGAATGTATTCACCCTGCAGCAGATATTAGGTCATTCCACATTAGAGATGGTGGGGCACTACGTGAATCTGGCGTCTAACCATGTAGCATTACAGCATCAAAGGTTTTCGCCTTTGGACCGGCTTAATCTTCGTAAAGCCTAATACCTGGATATTGACATTATGAGTAGGCTGGTTTATCGTATCAGCAAAGAGGAGGTACACTGAATGCAAGCATATTGTATGAAGTGCAGAAAGAAGGTTGAGATCAAGAATCCGAAAGCTATCACTATGAAGAACAGACGCCCCGCAACTCAAGGTGTTTGCCCAAAGTGCGGCACTAAAGTCTTCCGAATAGGCAAGTCCTAAATCCAGAAAGACTAGAATAGGGGCCACTTGACGTGGCCCCTATTTATATTATGCAGAACTACCTGCCCGCCGGCTGAACATTCTAGCTTACTGTTTAATTCCGCTCACCTCCCGATATGATTATGCCGCGGTGTTGTGGGTTTGTAAGCGTTGGTGCTGTATAATGGCATTAAAAGAGTTTATATTAGTATCGTAAGGGAGGAGGAGTAATAAAGTTGAACAATATTTCATACCCAGACTCAGGCAACCCGCTTGAGGATGCTTCTATTTTGCGAAATGCTGTCTACTTTAGCACAGCCGAACGTGTATATTCAGCTCAGCTTATCCTGCAGCAACCTCTCAACGTGAACCAGCTAACACTAGACTTCTTGGTAGTCAAAGCCTTTGAAGAATTTATGACGTCTACTGAAGATTTGCTTGGCTGGCTCTTTACCTTAGAGGAATGGCAACCTGGGAATGCTGAATTTTGCCTCTTTATCCTATTGGATAGAATAAATGTGGGGAAAAAGGGCAAGAAGAATGACTATACGGAAGCACGGGCAGTATCTCTTCTTTCAAGTTTAGATACAGAAGGCTTTAGGAAACTCTTTCACATCCCAACAGACAAGGAGCTAATTTCTTCTGGGATATCTGCCAAGTTTGTGAATAATATCAAACGTAGTATACCTTTCAAATTAGATGGTTGGATCAAGATTGCTAGTAGGCGGGCAGAACAAGTCCGTGGTTGGGTACATATGTTTAATAAATTCAAACATCACATGTTAGCATTCCCTACAAGAGTAAGGAACAAGAATGAGGTCTGGCTACCAACCTCTATCCGCTTGAATAAAACACTTAATCGTGTATTATTGGAGCAAGGATGGCTTGAGACTAGTGCTAATGAATTAAGAACGTTAGCAGGTAATGCTATAGGAGCACAGGCTGTGCTACATGACACTCTCGCACTAATACTATGTACCCGATATGGTGAGAAGTATATTGCTCCACAGTGGTTAATTGAGGCTTATCAAAC
Source organism: Dehalococcoidales bacterium (assembly GCA_023129255.1). Classification (GTDB taxonomy): domain Bacteria; phylum Chloroflexota; class Dehalococcoidia; order Dehalococcoidales; family BS750m-G39; genus JAGMCH01. Next base: position 6,434 of record JAGMCH010000015.1, on the reverse strand, counting down.
CGATTATGCTTTTCGTTAAGGGCAATACCGTCAAACATACTATAAATAATTGGTAGCGGGGGTTGGATTCGAACCAACGACCTTCGGGTTATGAGCTCGATCAGCTTAAACCGCTGATGCCCCCATTGAACATAATGACATTTTGTTAACAATAACTCAAATTGGCCAATCCACGCCCCCTCTACGGGGGGCCGAGAGCTACCAAAAGCGGAGTAGGCTTGGAATGTTGGCCTTTCTCCCTATTGGTTCAATTCCGAAGCGTATGGTAGAATCTGGAGTGATGCGACTTTTGAGCTACGAGACCTTAATAGACCCGTTCCTGAAAGACATGAGGACGTTTATTGCCCAGCTTGTGGGCATAAATCAGGGTGACCGGATACTGGATGTCTGCTGCGGGACTGGGGCCCAGATCCTCGAGTGTGCACAGCGCGGTGCTATCGCTGTAGGAATAGATAATGATCCAGCCATGCTAAAGGTAGCCGAAGGAAATAGAGTGAAACAGAAACTGGATAATATTTCGTTTCAGCTCGCTGATGCAACGAGCCTCCCTTTCAAAGACAATTACTTCGACTATGTTTCCATTTCGTTTGGATTGCACGATAAGATAAGAGAGGTTCGCAACAGAGTTGTCTCTGAAATGAAGAGGGTGGTGAAGCAGCACGGAGCTCTTATCCTGGCGGACTACCAGGTACCGCTTCCTCGGAACATATGGGCTATAGTTGCTCGGAGTATAGAATTCCTCGTCAGTGGCTCCCACTATGAAGGCTTCAAGGATTATCTTAGCAGTGGTGGGCTGGATGGGATTCTGAGGACTCACAATTTACGGGAGGAGCAAAGAGCACGTGTGAAGAGCGGGCTGGTGGTCATTGTTAAAGCTAAGAAGATATAGGCCTTTTGCTAAGTTTACTCTGGGCAGCCAGTATTAGATGTTAAAGCTCAATATGTCAGAGCTGTAAGGCGATTTGACGTAAGTGTGGGTGGGAATCTATTGAGTGGCGTTATCCAACATTCTAGCGTTTTGTTGGATTGTACTCTGATAGGAGGTTAAGTCCTATGGCAAGCGTATAGATAACTTGAAAGGTGTCATAGTAACTCCACGGACACAGCCCCATTCTTACCATCGTCACTATTGACAAAGGCCAAAGACAGAACTATATTGTGAATGCCCAATATATGAAATAAATATAAAAACAAGGTTGGCTAGTGAAGATGGGGGTGAAACAGGGCACTGGAGACTGTTAGCAAATATATAACGGTGTTTGGTGCCCATTTTAGTGGCAAGAGTAACACTTTCTGCAAAAAGGGCATAGGTACTGATGGCACAAACCTGGCGAACTGTCCGAGTCTTCATCAGCAGCACCTTTCGAGACATGCACGCTGAGCGGGATTATCTGGTACGGGTCATCTTTCCTGAACTCAAAGAGCGCTGCCGCCAACGGCATATCCAGCTCATTGACGTGGATCTGCGGTGGGGCGTGACGGAAAAGCAAGCCGAAGGTGGCGGAGCCTTGGATATCTGCCTAGATGAGATCGATTCTTGCCGACCCTTCTTCCTTGGCCTGCTTGGTCACCGCTATGGGTCTACCCCGCCTAGTCAAGAGCACTCCATCACGGCGCAGGAAATATATCACGGCGTACTACACAACTATCTCCCAAGACAGGTAGTTGACCTGCGGCCGATTGTTGAAGGCATATTGGAAGGCCGTACCCTTCTCAAGGAACAGGTCAGTTGCCTGGTGCGTTGCTACCAGTGGGATGCGAACAAAGGCAAATACCTGCTCCAAGAAAACGTCACACCTAAAGACAAAGAAATGCTACACTCAATTTTCGCTGGTTATTCTATTTACCAGCGTGACCGAAGCTTTTTCTTTTTCCGTTCTCAATCCCTTACCGAGGAGCTAAGAGAACGGAGCGAGTCGAAGGTCGAGGACTATTTTGAAACCGAGGAAGCAGCTAGGGACAAGTTAAATACACTTAAGCAGGAAATCATTAATGCTGAGCTGCCACATTTTGAATACAGCGATTTAGAGACCTTCGGCCAAATGGTACTGGATACCCTATGGAAGCGTATTGATGCCGAGTTTCCAGAGGAGCGTGCACCGGAAGAACGCGACTGGCTTCAGGAAGAGGCCGAGTTTCACGAGCTTTTCATGGCGGAGCGCACCAGGCGCTTCGTGGGGCGCAGTGACCTGCTGGCACAAATGCATGCCTTTGTCGAAAAGGACTCAGACCCACGTACGCTAGTAATCACTGGCCAGTCGGGCTGCGGCAGGTCAGCACTGATGGCCCGTTTCACTGAAGAGGTGAGCAAAGATCATCCCGACTGGTTGATCCTCCCGCATTTCGTCGGTGCATCACCCTCCTCGACAAGCCTACGCAGCATGCTAAGGAGGTTTTGCACACACCTGAACCGTGCCCTTGGCGTGGCTGAAGAAGTGCCCGAGGACTATAAGGAACTGGCACAGCTGTTTCCGGAGCTTCTGGAGAAGGCCTCGGAGGATCGCCGCGCTCTGCTGATCATAGACGCTGTCAACCAGTTTGAGAAGACGGACAACCCCCAGTCAATGACATGGCTACCGCAGGCGCTGCCCGAAAACATGAGAGTTGTGGTCAGCACCCTGGCTGGGGAGGCCCTGGATTCTCTCAAGGCATGGCGTATCCAGCCTCGATTTGAAAAGGTTTCAGGGTTGACGGAACCGGAAATCGAGGAGCTTGTTACCAAGTACCTTGGAGAAGTACGCAAGGAATTCCCCACCAAGGAAATCAGTAAGGCCTTTTATAAAAAGATCAAGGCAGGTCATCCGCTTTACATTCTAGTGGCGCTGGAAGAACTTCGCGTTTTCCCGATCTATGAAAAGCTTGGCGAGCGGGTGGCTGAGTTACCCGATAGTGTTCCGGAGCTGTTTGACCAGGTGCTTGAGCGGGTTGAGAGTGATTTCAGCCAGCCGCTGGTGGGGGACTTCATGTCCTTCATTGCCTGCGGGCGTCAGGGCATGACTGGCGAGGAATTGCAGACACTGCTCAAAGGACATGCCCCAGTTGTTGACCCAGCTAGTCCACCGCAGAAGCTACCCGACATGTTGTTCGCTCGCCTTCGTCGGGCCTTCAGCGCCTACCTGTTTGAGCGCTCCGGGGTGATTGACTTCTTCCATAGGCAGCTCAAAGAAGCAGTGGGCAGGCGCTACCTGCCCGAGGAAACTGACCGCGAGCACAAACACTGGCTCATTGCCAGCTACTTTGAGCAGCGTTGGGCTGAGCCTTATGTGAGAGCTCTCGACGAACTGCCCCACCAGCTTACCAAGGCGAAAGACTGGGAAAGTGTGGAGCGGATCCTCTGTGACCTTCACTTCATTAAGGCTAAAGTAGAAGGTAATATGGTATATGATTTGCTGAATGACTTCACCGTTGCCGAGTTATTGATTCCACCGGCTGCCCGCTCCGATCAAAGCCGGATTCGTAAATTGTTTAGTCTTGGAATCAACCTGTCTGCCGCTGATCTGAGTCGATATCCCGATCAGCTTATGCCACACCTACTGGCTCGCCTCACGGATATAAGAGATCCTTTACTAATGGAGGTGTTGAGTCGTGCGGAATCACTAATGAACACGAAATGGTTAAAGCCTCTTTTCTCTTGTCTGGAAGTGCCTAACGAGGGCCTGCTGATGTACTGGCAAGCGTATGACTCATCAGGACTTGATCAGATACATGTGGATGAGGCGGAAAAGTTCATTATGTCACTAGACACCGAGGGAGTAGCAAAGTATTGGGATATATCTACTGGTCAGGAAATACTGGCCAGTGCTGGCGAGGGCATATTTACTACCTTCCAACCAACTGCGCCAGCCATAAGGAGGGATCCCCTACATAGGATTATAGAAAGGAAAACCTCCGATGGCTTTTGTCTATTCCGTTCTTCGGTTAAAATGAAAGTGACTCTTCGAGGAATTCAACCGAGGATCGACTTTGGGCTGGAGGCTCGCTGCGGTAAAAATCAAGCCAAGACCTTGCTTAAAGGTACAGAATGGATCAGCGAAGGGGCGACTTCAACCGCCGCAATGGGTTATGTTTCACATCTACCTGCTGTTACTTCTCTTGAGCTGTCGCGTGACGAATGCATATTGCTGGCCGGCTGTACCGATGGGGCCATCCGCGGTTGGAGAATCCCTGAGTTAGAGCTATGTCGAGAGTTTCAGGCATGTTCATCGATTGTTGTCGCACTAGCACCACTGGCAGATGGCCGTGTCATATTTGGTACTACCGATGGCTGGCTGGGCATCGTTTCTCCGGGGGTAACCACTCGTACGATAGCAGTACTAAGTCTGGGTGAGCCGCCTAAGCAGATCACGTTCACCCCTGGTGGTCAATACCTGCTTTGCTGTAGTACCGTTGGAACGCTCTCACTGTGGGCAACTTCTGCCGGTGAACTGGAATGGAAGCGAACTACGGCAGAGTACGCTGCCTTTGCCAAGGATTGGGACGCTTTTAACTGCCAAATGGCCATTTCTCCCGATTACTCATACGCTGCAATGTACTTTGTGGACCTAGATATGTACGGCGGGCTGGGAATCGTTGGTGTAGATTTGGCCACAGGGGATGGTCACATTATTTACAGTCCTGAGTCCGGCCCCAAGCAAGAGTGCTACCAAGAGATAGGCTCAGGACTGCGTGGGGTATTAAAGATGAAATCAGGTAAGTATGTAGTCTGCACAGGAAATGGGCGTTACCTTGATTTTAACGGTGGTGGCTTCATAGACCGCCCAGATCTCGACGAAAAAGTCGAGCATAAGCAACAGACGGCAATGATGCCTCGGATTGCCGACAACAATCCACGGATGATTGAAATTGTGGGAAGCGACGCCAATCTAGTCGCACGCTTTGTATCTGAGGAGCCGATTTCAGCTACGGCCATTTCTGACGATGGGAGACTGGTTGCTGCAGCATCGCACTATGGCAGGCTGAGTGTCTTCGAACTGATAGTGCCTAATACATTGCCACCAGCCGTTGAAGTTTAATCCGTTTATTGTGGACAATAGGGAGCGACATGGGAGCTGAGCTTCGATAGTCTGAATTCCGTTCGTTGCACAATTGGGCGTTTTGTTCACCTTCGGTAACAAATGTCCATTATGTGTCGTGGATAACAAGAAAGGCTGGATATCTATTCACAGATATCCAGCCTTCGTTAATCCCGATTCCCATAGTATCGGCTTTAGCTCTTTAGTATCGGCTTTAGCTCTTTAGTATCGGCTTTAGCTCTTTCCTATTCTGAACATCTTAGTCCCACACACCGGGCATACACCCTGAGTTGCCGGCTTGCCATTCTTCATAGTTATGGCCTTAGTATCCTTCATTTCCCTCTTGGTACGACATTTCATACAGTATGCTTGCATTTGGTCAACCTCCCTTCTTGTTAGCAAGCATAAGCTATTCGTTTCTGCAATGTCAATAGTCACACACACCCAGTTAACAGGTAACACAAGCTTGGATTATTGCCCTGGGCCCTGCACAAAAGCTTCCTTTGTGCAGCGTCGAAGATAAAAGGATAGGGTCGAGGTAAAATCCTCGACCCTATCCGATTTAAGAAATATTCCAATTGAAACAGTGCCGGTTAGGGGAACCTTGACTGAAAGCCGGCAAGTAGCATCCCGCCTCCCTTATTCTCACAATGGCCGGCTCCTTGATGGAATTAGAGGGCAAAAAAGAGGCTCCCCCACCCTAAGGTCTCGCCAGGAGCCTATGGCATACGCTCTAAGACGGAAAATTAGGGGGATAAAATCTCTGGTGAATGGTTTTTTATCCCTTCCCTGTCTCCTTCAAAGGAGAGGGGGACAGCCGGGGTGAGGTTGTAAAAGAGGGGCTTCCGCCCCTCTTTGAAAATAGATGAGACTTTTTATCGATGGTCGTAGATATTTTTGCATAAACCCCTTGACAAAGACGGAATAAAGTGGTTATTAATAGGGTAAGATGCCTCGGCCAAGAGTGACCAGCCAGATGACGACAACCCAGGTAGCTAGGCAGCTCGGTATGATGGTGGACCGACTGGTGAACTGGGTTCAGCGCGGGGCTTTGCCACCGCCAACCTGGGTTGACAACAACGGTGTCCGGTACTTCGACCAAGAATGGCTGAGGAAAGCCCAGGAGATTGTGGAGAGTAAGAGGAGGTGAGAGATGAGGTAGTTGAGTAATCTTAGCCGACAAGATCTTTTAGGAGAGTGAGATGAAAGGAAAAAGATTATTAACATTACTTGGTAGTGTCTGCCTGATATTGGTATTGACAGCGTTACCTTTCGTGGCAGGTTGCCCTGCCCCTGAGGAGGAGGTGATTCGGATTGGCGAGTGTATGATAATCGAGCATCCCGACCTGTTCGCTGATCAAGCAGGATTTCATGAAGTGGTGGACGCCTGGGCGGAAGCTGAGGGAGTGACGGTGGAGTATA
>JAGMCH010000014.1 GCA_023129255.1 Dehalococcoidales bacterium | reverse complement strand
GCAGAAGAGGTGGATTTAATTCATGCTATCACTACCCCAATCGCTCAAGCCTGTGTGGGTGCAGCTGAAGGGACTGGAATTCCTGTTCTTTTCAGCACTTGCACTGCTCCAGCTGTGGCTGAGATTGTGTCTACCTGGGATGCGCCTCGCCCTGATGCCAATGTAACTGGTGTCAGTGATATGGCTGCCATGCTGCCTCAGATGGAGATGATTAGAGAGATTTGCCCTGATGCTACGGTGCTTGGGGTGATTTACAACGCTGGTGAACCGAACTCTGTTGTGCAGATTGACCAGCTAAAGGATATTATGGCGGATGTTGGCTTTGAAGATCTGGTAGAGGTAACTTGCTCGACAACAGCTGAGGTGGCAACCGCAGCCGCTTCCCTCATTGGCAGGTGTGATGCAATCTATATTCCCACCGACAATACTGCTGTCTCCGGGCTTGAGGCTATAATTGCCGTCGCCGAGGAGAATAAGATACCCTTCTTTGGCTCTACGGGAGATATGGTTGACCGGGGTTGCATTGCCGGTCAGGGTGCCGACTACCACTGGATAGGCATGGAGGCAGGACGCTATGCTGTTCGAATACTAGAGGGTGAATCCCCTGGTGATATTCCGGTTGTAATGTGCGCTCCGGAAGCCTGTTTGCTGGTAATTAATCCTGGGGCAGCGGAGAGAATGGGAATAACCATTCCTCAAGCGGTTATAGATAGGGCCACACGAATAGTAGAATAGCGAGACCAAGATGTCTGTAGTGATTCGGACAATGGGGGGGCAGTAATATTCTGTCCCCCCCCCGTTGAGATTTGGATTATTTTTAGAGGTCAAGAAATGCCTCCCATAATACAGGGTATCCTAAACACTTCAATTTCTGAGGGGCTGGTATACGCTTTTATTGCCATCGGGGTATTCTTAACCCTCCGTGTGCTTGCCTTTCCCGACCTTACTGTAGATGGCAGCTTTGTTGTCGGGGGCTCTATTGTAGCCGTTATGATTGCTGGGGGCTATAATCCTTTCCTGGCAACAATAGTTGCCTTTGTCGGTGGATTAGCTTGTGGTGCAATAACCGGGCTGCTCAATACCAAGCTGAGGATACCGGCTTTATTGGCGGGCATTCTTATGATGGTCGGACTCTATTCGGTAAACCTGCTGATTATGGGAAGACCAAATATCCCACTGCTGCGCAGCGTAACCATGTTTGATAGTATTGCCAGTTGGTTTGGAATGGCGAGGAGCACCATATTGGTTATTATCGTCTTTGCGGTGATAGCCTTCATCGTTTTTATGCTATTGAACTGGTTTCTACGCACTGAGATTGGTCTGGCATTGAGGGCAAGCGGTGATAATGAGCAGATGGTGCGTAGCCTGGGGGTAGATACTGATAAGAATATATTGCTCGGCGTCGCTATTTCTAACGGTCTGGTTGCCCTGGCTGGCGCGCTGGTAGCCCAAAACCAGCAATTTAGCGATGTCAATATGGGGATAGGGATGATTGTAATGGGCTTGGCGGCAGTAATAATCGGTGAGGCACTAATTCACCCCCGGGGTGTCACCTCAATGTTGCTGGCGGCATTTGTTGGCACTTTCCTCTATCGTTTGTTCATAACTATTGCCTTCAGGCTTGGCTTAGCCCCAGGAAATTTGAAATTGATTACGGCACTGCTGGTGATTATAGCCATGGCAATCCCATACATACAGAAGAAGTTGCGGCACGAGTGGATGCCACCAGCGGCGAGGTGGTAAAAGGAGGTATCTGATGGGCGAAAATAAGAGCTTGCTACAGCTTGAGGGAATAACCAAGATATTCTCTAGGGGCACTATAGACGAGGTTAAGGCTCTAGATAATATCAAGCTAGATGTCAATGCTGAGGACTATATTACCATTATCGGCAGCAATGGCGCTGGGAAAACTACAATGCTTAATCTTATTGCCGGTGTCTTCCCTCCGGAGAGAGGGGGTAAGGTTATCATTAATGGTAATGATATTACCGGCTTGAGTGAATATAAGCACGCGGCATATATTGGTCGGGTATATCAAGACCCTAATATAGGCACTGCGACCAAGATGACTATAGAGGAGAACCTGGCTATGGCGGTGCTGCGTGGGCAGACAAGGGGGCTAAGGGCAGCCAGTAACAAACAGCGCCGGGAACTCTTTCGCTCGACTTTAGCTCCTCTGGGGTTAGGATTGGAAGACAGATTAAATGCCATGGTGGGCACGCTTTCAAGCGGACAAAGGCAGGCGGTAGCTCTGGTCATGGCTACTATAAGTAAGCCGGCACTGCTGCTGCTTGACGAACATATCGCTAATTTAGACCCGAGGACAGCTCAGATTGTGCTTGAGCTAACCGAGATGATTGTGCGGCAGGAAAAGATGACCACCATGATGGTTACCCACAATATGGAGCTGGCACTAAAATACGGTAATAGGCTGATTATGATGCATGAGGGTAAAATTGTAGTTGACCTAAATCAGGATCAGCGGACCGGGCTCACTATCAATGACCTGGTAACCGCCTTTGAGCAAGCCAGCGGTAGAAAATTTATTGAAGATAAGATATTGCTTAGACGTTGAGCAGGAAGCCAGAAAAACCCTTACCATTAGTGACTTGGTAACTGCTTTTGAGGGGGCGGCTGGTGAGCAATTCACGGATGATACCATTCTGCTCAGCCACCGCTAGAGGCTAAACAGTGAGGATAAAATCCCACCTCGATTACTTTGCTGGTAGAAAGTCCTATGTAAAAGAGTTATCCAAGGAGAGTATCCTAGACTGTTCCTTGGGCACAAACCCTTTTGGTGTTTCAGGGAAAGTCCTTCAGGCAGCCAGAAATTATCATTGGTCTGACATTTACCACTACTCCGACCCCTTCCACGAAGGGTTGAGGCAGGCAGTCATTCAGTTCTGGGCCGATTTCAGCGACTTAAAAGGGGAGCAGATTCAAATTGCCAGCGGGGCCATGGCCGTCTTGGAGAGGCTCAACAAGATCTTTATTGAAAAGGGCTCCACAGTCCTAGGTTACTCCCCCCAATTCACCGAGTATGTAACTGAAATCGAGGCTAGTGGTGGTCGATACGAAGCAGTCGTGTTGAAACCAGAGGAAAACTTCGAATTCAATACCCAAAGGTTGCTAAAGATGATGAGCCGTAAGCATTGCCTAGCCTATCTAGATAACCCCAACAATCCTACTGGTCAGGTTATTGGCCTGGAAAAGGTAGAGGAAATAATCCTAGAGACGGGAAAAAAGGGAATAGTGGTAATAATTGATGAAGCCTTTGGCGACTACTGGGGCAGGGAAAACTCGGCCATTAAGCTGGTGAACAAGTATCAGAACTTAATAGTGGTTCGTTCCTTCTCCAAGGGGTTCGGGCTAGCTGGCTTGAGAGTAGGCTACGGGGTCTTCCCGCTCAAGCTGACGCAGTACTATGAAAAGGTTAATGTCCCTTTCGCTGCCAGCGACATCGGTTGTTATCTGGCCAGAGAGGCCCTTTCAGACCTGAAGTTTATTAGCCAGTGCCGAGAGACGGTGAAAAGGGAGAAGGGGAAGCTGATAGAGGAATTAAAGCAGAGGGGATATCTCGTTAGTGAAACATTGGATTCGTGTCCTATCTTCGTCTTGGGTTATTCGGATGAGAGTCTTGACCTTGAGGAACAACTGCTGACCAAAGGGATATTAACTGAAAGCGGGAAAGATTTTAGGAACCTAGAAAGCAACTATGTCAGGGTTAATATACCACTCAAAGCGGATGATTTTCTAGACTGCTTATAATAAAGGGAGGAACAAATGACTAATGCAAGAAGAATAGCTGTACTAGGCGGTGGCAATGGCGCTCATACAATGGCGGCTGACTTGACGCTGAAGGGGTATGAGGTAAACATTTGTGAAGCACCTGAATTTAAGAAGGCGTTCAGCACAACGCTTGAGCGGCAAACAATAGACCTCATTGACGCCTGGGGGGAGAAGCACACGGTTAAGCTAAATAAAGCAACCACCAATTTCGCCGAGGCACTAGATGGTGTTGACTACATTATGATGGCCGTCCCCGCCATTGGAGCTAAAGACTTCTTCAACTATGTAGTGCCCTACTTGGAAGACGGTCAAACAATAGTTAAATGGTCGGCGAACTTCTCTGCATTATCATTTGCCAGCATGCTAAAGGAGAAGGGGGTGGAGAAAGAGATTACCCTCGCCGAGACACATACTCTTCCTTGGGGCTGTCGGCTGGTAGCACCGGCTACGGTGCAGATAATGGTTTGGGCAGTTAAGCTTCTGTTGGCTGCCTTACCAGCAAAGAACATAGACCGGGTAATGGATGATGTCGGAAAGATGTATCCAGTAGTCGCTGGGGAGAATGTCCTTGCCACTTCCCTCAATAACCTGAACCCGATTGTCCACCCGATTGGTACCGTTATGAATGCCGGTTGGATTGATGCCATGGGGAAAGACTTTCACCTCTACCGGGATGGAAACACCCTGTCAACATCCAAGGGAATTAAAGCGGTTTTCGAAGAGGTTTCCAAAGTAGCTGATGCAGTTGGGGTAACAATGCTCGAATACCCGGAAGAGGATTTCTGGAAAAAGAGTGCCATAATGTCGACCTACTTTAGAGCTGCCTTTGATAAAGAAGGTGCCGTGGCCAAGATATCAGGCCCTTCATCGGTAAAGAGCAGGTATATAACTGAAGATATCCCCTACGGGCTAGTGCCTATCGCCAAACTGGGGCGCCACTTTAATGTGGCTACCCCGGTTATCAATGCTGTGATCGAGCTCGCCTCAGTGGTAAACCAGACGAACTATTGGAAAGAAGGTTTGTCACTTGAAGAGCTAGGAATAGCAGGTTTAACGAAAGAGGAGTTGGTAAAGGTACTGCAGGAAGGATTTTAAGAATTCGTGTAGCTTCAGCTGTAATCGGGCAAGTGGCATCTCGAGAAGGAAGGAGAAATGGAATTTCACATAGCCACTCACACTGCAGGAAAGCCTCTGCCCCGTTTGCGGGGATAAGGTATTTAGAATCGGCAAACTTTAGAAGTAACAAAGCATGGGCGATTTTGACAAAACATTATAGAGAGGAGGTTAATCAATGGGTAAATGGTTAAATGCGGGAGATATGTTAAGGAACAACGCTTACCTGCATCCCGACAAAATAGGAGCGAAGGATCTTGGCCGTTCTCTAACCTTTAAGCAATGGAATGAAAGATGTAACAGGTTAGCCAATGCGCTGCTGGGTTTGGGTTTACAGCCCGGGGATAAGTTTGCAGCTATTGCGTATAATTGTGTGGAGTGGATGGAGATGTACGGGGCGGCAGCCAAAGCGGGGTTAACAATAATACCTATCCTGTTTCGATTGTCGCCTTCGGAATATCAGTACATATGCGAACACGGTGAAGCCAAGGTCTTCATAGTGGCGAAGGAATTCGTGGAAGGAGTGGACTCCATTTGTGACCAATTGCCCATCCCTCGTGATAACTACCTCTTCTTCGGGGATGAGAAGGCTCCTGAGGGATATCAACACTATGAAAAAGTCATCGAGAAAGGGTCTCCAAAGGAGTCGGGCATAGAGGTAGATGAAGAATCCCCCTGGACTATTTCCTATACATCTGGGACCACCGGGGAGCCCAAGGGAGTGGTGCGCTCGCATAAGAGCTTCATCGCCTATAATTGGTTACATGTAGCTAATTTTGGCTTTGCTAACGACGACATAGCCTTACTGGTAATGCCCACAAGCCATATAAACTCCATCTTTTTTTCGTGGGCTTTTACCTGGACTGGTGCAGGGGTGTGCATATATAACCGGGCAACCTTTGACCCGGAGCATTACATCAAGACCATGCAGGACGAAGCGGTTACTTTTACTTCATTGGTGCCCACACACTACATAATGATGCTTAACTTGCCCGACGAGGTGAAAGCAAAATATGACGTTTCCTCTATGAGGAAGCTTCTGTGCTCCTCTGCGCCTGTTCGGAAGGATACTAAACTGGAGGCGATGGAGTATTGGAAGAACGCCGGCCTGTATGAGGAGTATGGAACCACCGAGGCGGGTGGGACAACCTTACTACGGCCCCATGAGCAGCTAAAGAAACTGGGGAGTATCGGAAGAGAATTATACGGGATCGAGAAGATAAGACTTCTGGATGAGGAGGGGAGCGAGGTTCTTGAGGGCGAGGTAGGTGAGATATGTGTCCGCGCTCCCTCGATGTTCACCGAGTACCTTAAAGACCCTGAAAAAACACGGGAAGCCTTTAAATTCGGCGAAGGATATTTCCGAACCGGCGACATGGCCTCTCGTGACGAAGACGGGTATTACGTCTTAGTGGATCGAAAGGCGGATATGATAATCACCGGTGGTGAAAACGTGTTCCCATCCGAGATAGAACAACTTGTAGCCAGCCACCCGAAGGTAAAGGAGGTGGGAGTAGTTGGGGTACCCGACCGGAAATGGGGAGAGGCAATCAAGGCGGTCGTTGTTCCGGTTGAGGGTGTGGAGCCGTCCAAGGAGTTGGAACAGGAGATCATAGAGCACTGTCGAGGTAAGATAGCCAGCTACAAACGGCCTAAGTCGGTGGACTTTATTAAGGCAGAGGATATGCCGAGAACAGCCACTGGGAAGATCGTGCGCCGAGGGATACGTGAGTGGTACAAGGAAGAGGAATAAGGGAAAGTGTAGGCGGACTCTGCCATTTCTGCTTAGTGGCTTAAATTACCTCCTCTCCTCCGGTTATAGGGGAGCCCTGACTGAAATCCGGCAAGTGGCATCCCGCCTTCCAGTGATAGGCACATGACAGAATGTAGGGACAAGAGAGGGCACTTTATCAAGGGTAATGTACCCTGGAATAAAAGAGTGGACAGCAGGGGAATTATTTTTACCTGTAAGGTTTGTGGTAAGCCAAAGCCCATTGAGGATATGAGGGTTGCGACCAAGTTTTTCCCACCTCTCCCTTATTGTAGGGACTGCTGGAAATTGCTGGAATAATAAGAATGAAAGGAGCTCATCATGCCAACAGCTTACTGCTTTAAGTGCCGACAGAAAAGGGAGATGAAAGACCCGAAGCAGGTCACCTTGAAGAATGGGAGGCCAGCAACTCAGGGTGTGTGCCCAGTATGTGGGACGAAGTTATTTAGAATCGGCAAGCTTTAGAAGTAATAGAGCTACTATGGGCGGGCTCTGCCAGGGGAAATCAGGGTGCTACAGGAAGTTTTAATGTTTTTCTGCCTGGGTAGCTTAAATTACCTCCTCCCCTCCGGTTATAGGGGAGCCCTGACTGGAAGCCGGCAAGTGGCATCCCGCCTCCAACAAAGCTCGCTATGGAAAAGAGATAGGGTATAGCAATTAGGTAGACATCCCACAGCTGAGACTAAGGCAAAAATATCTGCGGTGCTTACAAGGCGGCAGAATAAAAAAGCGGGGCATAAGGGTTAATAAAGACGTCAAAAACAGCAAGGTGGGAAAACTTGACATGCCAGCTAGCCCTGTAGGGATACTAACAGTTTCAAAGAGAGTAATGTTAGCAAAATGTTAGCAAATACTGAGGATTTAGCTAGTAGGCCGTACAGGTCTCGAACCTGTGACACCCTGATTAAAAGTCAGGTGCTCTGCCAACTGAGCTAACGGCCCACTATAACAAAGCCAGTTTAGCAAATCCCGAGTCTCAGTGCAACTCGAAGAGTCTTTGACCTGGTTTAAAACCGGGCTAGACTCTTCACCATATCCACTTTACAATTATAAAACTGAAGTACCAGAGGTGAAGAGATGGAGAAGCAAACCAGAGAAGTTAAGATTAACCAGACAAAATTAGCTATAATCCAGGGAGACATCACCAGGCAGGCTACAGATGCCATAGTTAATGCTGCCAACCCGGGGCTGATGGGTGGAGGTGGAGTAGATGGCGCTATTCACCGGGCTGGAGGTTCAGCTATCTTGGAGGAGTGTAAGCAAATTGTGGCCGAGCAGGGACGTTTGCCCACGGGTAAGGCAGTCATCACCACCGGAGGGAATTTGAGGGCAAAGCATGTTATTCACACCGTTGGTCCTATCTGGCAGGGGGGGAATAAGGGTGAAGCCGCTCTACTGGAAAGTGCCTATAGAGAGAGCCTGAAACTGGCAGCAGAACGCAATCTAACCAGTATCTCCTTTCCTTCAATCAGCACTGGTGCTTATGGCTACCCGGTAGCTGAGGCAGCAAGGGTGGCAATTAAGGTGGCGGTTTCATTTCTCACGGAGCAGGTCACCTCACTCACGGAGGTGGTATTCGTGCTCTTTGACTCCAGAACCTATGAGGCTTATTCCTCTGCTCTTGAGGAGGTGGTATGAAAATAGGAGTAGTCTCTGATACCCACGCCACTTCATTTGCCCAGTTTCCCAATAGGATATTGACTGCCCTGGCTGAGGTAGACCTGATAATCCATGCCGGGGATTTCGTGACTAAAGATGTGCTTGATGGTTTGAAGCGGCTGGGGGAGGTAAAAGCGGTGCAGGGCAATATGGATTCAGATGAGCTTAAGCGGATTCTCCCAGAAAAGGAGCTACTCTTGATAGAAGGGAAAGGGATTGGGATTATTCATGGCTGGGGCAGTCCCTACGGCATAGACGATAGGGTAGGGAAGATGTTTGAAGATGTTAATGTTAATGTTATTGTTTATGGTCATTCCCACTATACCCAGAACGAGATAAAGAAGGGTATCCTTTTCTTTAATCCGGGTCAGGCAAGAAATTCCTTTGGAATCTTGACTGTTGGCGAACAGATTAGGGGAGAAATAATAAATCTCTAAATATCTTCAACCCTCAGGGAGAGAGCAAGCCTCTTGACAAATGTCCCCAATTGTGCTAGTATAAATCGTCGAGTGGCTTGATGTAAGGCACAAAATAGGAAAAAAGGGGGATATAGGAAACAAAAATTGTCATCCAAATGGACTATTGACAACATAAAGTGCTTTATGTTATACTTAACCAAGTCTTACCAGTAGGGGGTGCAAATTGATTTCTACTGTTACCGTTACCACTATCACTACTATAACCACTATAGCCGCTCTGGGGTTGACGGCCACCATAAGTATTGCTGCTGTGGTTACCTTGATAGCCTTCTTAACCACTAAGGAGCTGGCTGGCGCAGGTGGAAACAGCTCATCCATGCGTGTTGGCAAATATCTCAGTGTAGGTATTATCCCGCTGCTGATGGCGTTTGCCGCTGTGGTTGGGGTAAAAATCGCTGAGGTACTAGCCTAGAGAAAGAAGGGGAATACCAGGTATAGCGTTATATTGGTTATGCCGTGAGATAGGGTCACGCCAAGCAGTGACCCTGTTCTTTTGACCACCCAGCTAAAGAACAGGGCAACAACAAAAACAAAGGCAACATCAATCCAGGAGAGAAAGCCCATATGCAAGATAGCAAATAGCAAGCTGACATAGACTATCCCCCATCCTTTAAATACCTCCACTGCGCTTCGCTGGAGCACCCCGCGAAAGATGAACTCCTCTGTAAATCCAGTGCATACCAGAAGTAATAACGCCGGCAGCCATATCTGCTGCCAGGTGAATGCAGTCACCATAGCCTCTGGTGCCAGGATAAAGTATTCCGCAACACCAAACAAAAACCCGGTCAAGGCTATTGCTAGCTGGAGCGGGAGCAACTTAAAGGTAAGCCCGACGTCTCTCGCCCTATAACCCGTGAGCCGAATTACCACTACTGCCGCCACCAGTAGCGGAGCATAGATGATAGGATACCACCAAATCTGGGGAATACCAGATAGAGGCATAGATAGGCTCATTATTCGCACTAAAGGAACCAGAGACAGGGACAGGACTAGCTGTTGATAGCGATGCTCGCTGGTTAAAGCTGAATGCAATATTAAGGCAACTAATATGATAATGTGGCTAATTATCCCCCACAGAGGGGTAAAAAAAACGGTAGTCGTCTCGGCTCCGGTGATAGCCAGAAGGTAAATTATAGCTCCCCAGTGATAATCTCTCGTTATTAGGGGGTAACCACACCACTGGCAAGCTAAATCCTTGGTTCTTTCAGTCTCTCGACCACAGTTAGGACACTTTGGCATTAGGCACTTTGAGATTGGAAGCTGATTGTCATTTAGTCGTATAATATGCCATTTATGTGCCTCTTGTCAACACCAGGCACTAAAATTAACCCAATTTTGATAAGACTAGCCATTCAGGGTTATTATATGCGATAATTGGTTGGTTTAACTCCCCAAATATCAGTGATAGGGAAGGTAATGGCATATCGAGGTTCCAATCCAACTGTGGTATGGCTTCTAATAGCAATAAACCTCCTGCTATTTATAGCCACTCTTATAGAGCCAGACCTTATCCTGCTTCTTGGATTGCAGCCAGCAAGCTTTTTAGACAGACCCTGGACCCTGGTGACCAACCTATTCATCCACGGGGGTATATTACATATTTTAGCCAACATGATAACCCTTTACTTCTTTGGCGGCTACCTGTCCAGGTTGCTTGGGACGAAAAAATTCCTCATAGTTTACTTCTGCGGAGGCATACTGGGAAATATTTTATATCTCCTTCTAGCAACATCACAATATGCCGTAGCTGTGGGTGCCTCAGGAGCTATCTTTGCCCTCGGAGGAGTGCTCACGGTGATGAGACCAAGATTGAGGGTGTTTATTTTCCCCATACCAGTCCCGCTTCCCCTTTGGGTGGCAGTTATTGGGATTTTCCTTATACTTTCCTTTTTCCCACAGGTAGCCTGGCAGGCTCACCTTGGCGGTCTGGTTCTCGGCCTGATAGCCGGCTACTTCTTCAGAAGGCGGACACGTTATTACTACACTTGACGGCAGCCTTGCCGATGATACATCATAATTGGCACTATTTTGAGAAAGCATTGACAGGCTAACGAGACGGTGTTAAACTCAAAATCCAGCAAATATTTATTATGTGACATGAACCTCACAGCGAGATTGGTGGTTTTGCCCAACAGAAGCTCATGCAATTAGGCACGGGCTTCTATGTTTAGTAAGAAGCCCATAGGGAGTGGGGGGGGGAATGTAAAATTGGAAGGAGTAGTAGCCATGAAATCTCACACCACACTAAGCAAGAGGAGCTTTATGAAGATGTTGGGGCTGGGGGGAAGCGGTAGTAGTGCTGCGGGCATAGCTTCCCCACTATACCATGACCTTGATGAGGTCAAGGCGTCGCCTGCAGCTGAGCGGAGACTGCCATGGTGGGTAAGGGAAGGGGATAAACCCACAGTGGAGATTGACTGGAGCACGATGCAGCGCTTCGACTCCAGCAACATCATGTTTGTCAATGGTTTTGCCCAGGCGGTGGGTCCCGAGAATGCCATGAAGCTGGGGGGGCAGGCTATGGAGACGGGCACACAAAACATACTTGAAAAAGAGCCGGGGTTCAGCCTGAGAGAAAAGGCACTGGTTGTTGGCGGATGGCTAACATCACTGCTGACCACAGAACGTGCCTTCCTCGGCCCCGGACTCCCCGTCCCCTTCGCCATGTCGGGCATACCCGACGACCTTGACTACCCTCGCTACGAGGGCACACCTGAGGAAAATACCCGGATGGTCCGGGCGGCAGCCAAGCTTTATGGTGCCGCCTCTGTAGGTGTGGTGGAGCTTGACGAAAACACCCGCAAACTGTTCTACGCAATTGATGGCTGGGATGGCAGGAAGTGGGAGTTTGAGGATGTAGACAAGGCTTACGAGACGAAAAAGAAGAAGGTGATACCCTACCAGGCGAAATGGGTTATTGTCTACACCATCCGGATGTCCTCACCCTCCCTAGCGACAGCACCGGCGGCATTGGCCACCGCCGCCTCCTCAATAGCCTATTCTGAGGGTACCTCGGTCCAGCTCCGTCTCCAGCAGTTCATAAACAGGCTGGGATACCAGTGCCTGGCTGACGGCAACATGGGCACCTCGGGTAATAGCCCTGGCTTCGGTGTGCTGGCCGGGCTGGGCGAGTTGAGCCGTTTGAACAGAATGATTTCTCCAAGATGGGGACCTTTGGTACGGGTATTCAAGGTGATTACCGATTTGCCGCTGGCTCCCACCAAGCCGATAGATGCCGGTATATTCCGCTTCTGCCGTACCTGCAAGAAATGTGCCGAGTTCTGTCCCTCTAATGCCCTTAGCATGGAAACAGAACCCTCATGGGAGGTACAGGGGGTCTGGAACAACCCCGGTGTCAAGACATACTATGAAAAAGCACCCAACTGTTTTTCACAGTGGATGAAGCTAGGTGGGCATGATTGTGGCATTTGCTTGGCTGCCTGCCCTTTCTCCAAGCAGGATAAGTCGTTTATACATATACACGATTTTGTGAGGCAAATTATAGCTACCACGCCGATGTTCAATGGAATGTTCAGAAAATTAGACACCGACCCCGGCTACGGGAAGGACCCTGAAGCGTGGTGGGAGCTTGACTTACCCCCGCATGGCTATAATAACACGCAAGGAATATAGTAGGTGCCACTACAAAAGCAGCTAGGATTATTAGTATAGTGGAAGTATCCTACTTCACGCTATTAGCCTTGTCCGCTTTTGGGCTGGGTGCCTGCCCCTTCTCGGTGTGGATTGGTCGGTGGGTCTTAGGCAAAGACATAAGAGATTATGGAGACGGGAAATTTAGCTTTGTAGCGTCCCTGGAGGGATTCGAACCCACGACCCGCTGCTTAGAAGGCAGCCGCTCTGTCCAACTGAGCTACAGGGACAAGCTATTCATTACCCAAATGTAGCATGAGGCACAGGCAAAGGTCAAGATAGGTTTTTGCCAATAGGCAAAATATTGCATCTCATATCACTGAATTATCCTGATGCCTGCCAAATGCCAAAGATAGTCCAGCCGAGAACAGTGGCACAGGTCACAATGATGCCGGCAATAACTACTCCAATAAAGATAGATAAAAAGGCGTGCTTGAATTTTAAGCCAAAAAGGACAGCCGCTAATGAACCTGTCCAGGCACCAGTAACCGGGAGAGGGATGGCGACAAATAACACCAAACCAATTCGTTCATACCTCTCGACAAGTCTTCCTCGCTTCCTGGTATGTTCAAAGAGCCAGTTCAAAATTCGGTCGAAGAAACCCACTTTGCTTAGTAGTCGAGAAGCAGTATTGAGGAATAACAGAATGAAGGGTACCGGCAACATATTGCCAATGATAGCTAACAGGAGAGCCTGATACCAAGGGAAGTGATACTGGATTATAGCCACAGGTATTGCCACTCGGAGTTCAGCTATGGGGGCAGCGGCAATACCAAGTACTACCAAGATATCAGAAACATCCAAACGAGAAGCTCCTCAGGGTCATCGCCCAATAGAGACCCTATTTAGCTAATGTAGCAAACAAGCAGTATCAGCGTCAAGCTGACTCAAAGAGATTAGCTTGACAATCATTGAGCCACATTGCTAGTATGAGGTCAACTTCCCAACCTGGTTGGTGAGTAGGGTGGCAACGCTGAGACTATTAGACAAAATAGATAATCCCGCAGATTTGAAAGGGCTGACAAAGCAGGAGCTCGAACAGCTGGCTGCTGAGATTAGGCAGGAGCTGGTGACTACAGTAACTGCTAACGGAGGTCATCTGGCTTCTAATCTGGGTGCGGTTGAGCTTACTATAGCCTTACATCGGGTGTTTGATAGCCCACGGGATAAGATTATCTGGGACGTGGGACATCAAAGCTATGTTCACAAACTGCTCACCGGCAGAAGACAGCGCTTTGCCTCTATTCGCCAATATGGAGGGCTATCCGGTTTTACCAATCGCAGTGAGAGTGAGCATGACCCATTTGGTGCCGGCCATGCCAGCACCTCTGTTTCTGCTGCCCTTGGTATGGCTATTGCTCGCGACCTCTCCAACGATGACTACCACGTGATTGCTATTATCGGTGATGGGGCGATAACTGGAGGGATGGCTCTTGAGGCACTAAACCAGGTAGGACACTTGGGCTCCAGGATTTGCGTGATTCTAAATGATAATGGGATGTCAATTTCACCCACTGTTGGTGCCATGGCCAAACTGTTGAGCCGGGTGCGCTTCGACTACCGCTACCGCTGGGCAGAGGAGGAGAGCAAACGGGTACTGTCGGCTCTCCCCTTGGGCAAACAGATATGGCAAATAAGCCAACGGGTTAGGAGTGGATTCAAGGGCTTAATTATGCCTACTGTGTTCTGGGAGGAGCTTGGCCTCACCTACATGGGACCTATCAACGGGCATAACATTGCTGAACTGGAAACAGCTCTTACCCAGGCACGGGATTACCGCTTGAAGCCGACCTTTGTTCATGTCATCACCACCAAGGGCAAAGGCTATCTTCCAGCCGAGGGCGATGCCGTTTACTTTCATGGTGTGCCGGCTAAAAGCACCAGCAATAAGGCAATACCAAGTTACAGCGAGGTATTTGCTCAGACTGTGCTCCGCCTGGCTCGGGAAGATTCCAGGCTGGTGGCAATTACCCCGGCTATGCCTGAGGGAAATTACCTGAGCATAGTTGAAGCTGAGTTCCCGCAGCGAGTGTTTGATGTGGGAATCTGTGAGCAGCACGCTGTTACCTTTGCCGCCGGGCTGGCAGCACAGGGTTTCATACCTATCGTGGCGATATATTCCACCTTCCTGCAGCGCGCTTACGACCAAGTAATACATGATGTCTGCCTTCAGGATTTGCCCGTTATCTTCGCTATTGACCGCAGTGGCATTGTTGGCGACGATGGCAAGACCCATCAGGGAACTTTTGACATCTCTTATCTAATTCTAATTCCCAATTTGATAATAGCTGCTCCCAAGGATGAGAATGAGCTTCAGCATCTGCTCTATACCGCAGTGAAGTCAAAACACCCTATGGCGATACGATACCCCCGAGGCTCTGGTTTGGGGGTAGAATTAGACGCGGAACTGCATGAGATTTCTATAGGTAAGGGGGAAATAGTAAGGCAGGGCAAAGATGCCGTCATATTAGCCATAGGAACTATGGTAGCTCCAGCTGTTGAGGCAGCCCAGAAGCTAGCTTCAAACGGAATTGAGGCTACAGTGGTTAACGCCCGCTTTGCCAAGCCTCTGGACTCCGAACTTATAATAGACTTGGCTAGAAAAATTAAGCGCCTGGTTACCGTTGAGGAGAATGCTCTCAGCGGTGGCTTCGGCAATAGTGTAGTTGACCTTCTTCAAAAATCAGGCGTCGGTGATACCCGGGTAAAAAGCATTGGTATCCCTGATGAGTTTGTGGAGCAGGGCACCCAAGCTATCCTCCGGGCTAAGTATGGTCTTGATGCTGAAGGGATAACAAAACAGGTCCTAGAGTTATTTCCCAACCGCTAATTCCAATTATTTACTGGCAAGGGATGTGCAGCTTTGTATATAAATGAAAGCCAAGTTAGAAATATCAGGTGTAGGCTCAGACGCCTGATATTTTTGTTTCTGAGCCTATAGATGCTTAGGGGGGTGAGGTTGATAAATAAATGAATAAGCTGACAATCAGAGATATAGATGTTGGCAGTAAAAGGGTCCTGGTGAGGGCTGACTTCAATGTTCCCCTGGACGGGGAGACAGGGGCTATTACTGACGATAGCCGTATCCAAGCCACGCTGCCCACTATCAATTATCTTATCGACCGAGGGGCTAGGGTTATCCTGTGCTCGCATCTGGGTCGACCCAAGGGGAAGGTAGTTGAGAAATTGCGCTTAGCTATCGTTGCCCAACGCCTATCGCAGATTCTTGGCCACTCGGTGGAGGTTGCTCCCGACAGTATTGGCGCCGAGGTAGAGAAAGCGGTAGCCAAATTGAAGCCGGGTGATGTTTTGCTCCTGGAGAATATTCGCTTTCACCCCGAGGAGGAAGCCAACGATGCCTCTTTCGCTCAAGCCCTAGCCCGGTTAGCTGATATCTATGTAAATGATGCCTTCGGTGCCAGTCACCGGGCTCATGCTTCGGTAGTGGGTGTGGCCAATTATCTGCCAGCAGTAGCTGGCTTACTAGTTGAGAAGGAAATCAAGGTCCTGGGTAGCATTCTAGCCAATCCCCGTCATCCCTTCGCCGAGCTTGCCGGTGGCGCCAAGGTAAGTGACAAGCTCAGTGTGCTGGAGAATACCATGGATAAGGTGGACTGTCTCCTGATTGGTGGTAGCATGGCAGCCACTTTCTTAAAGGCTAAATCCTATCAGGTAGGCATGTCCCTGGTGGAAAATGATAAAATAGAGCTAGCAGCTAAGCTGATGAAGAAGGAAGCCCAGCAAGGAGTGCGCTTGATGCTGCCGGTTGACGTGGTTGTTGCCGCTGAAGTTAGTGCTGAATCCAAAGCCGAGGTAGTATCGGTAGGGGAAATACCGCCAGATTGGAGAATTGTGGATATCGGGCCTCAGACTATCACTAACTTCTCCGAAGAATTACAGCGGTGCAAAACAATCTTTTGGAACGGACCGATGGGCGTATATGAGATAGCTCAGTTTGCTCAGGGCACACAAGCCATGGCTAGACTTTTAGCCGGCCTTGAGGCTACTACTATTATTGGAGGAGGCTCTACCGCTGAGGCAGTAACTGAGATGAAACTGGCTGACAAGATGACCTTTGTCTCTACCGGTGGCGGTGCCTCACTCCGATTCCTGGGTGGCAAAACACTGCCCGGTGTGGAGGCATTGCTCAATAGGAAAAAATAGAGAGAGGCAAAGAGAGGCAAAGCCTCTCTTACATAAACTATTCCCCCTCTCCTTTGAAGGAGAGGGGGATAAACGGGGTGAGGTTATTTATAATTAATTTAGAGCTAATCAAGGAAATTTCCAGGCCTTCACCCACCAAGATTGTGTTATTGGTTATTGACGGCTTAGGCGGGCTGCCTCATCCCAAAACGGGTAAGACCGAGCTGGAGACAGCCAATACCCCGAATCTGGACCGGCTGGCAAACAAGGGTATATGCGGTCTTATTGACCCGGTGGGGCCGGGAATAACCCCTGGTAGTGCCCCGGGTCATCTGGCTCTATTTGGTTATGACCCGCTCAAGTTTAACATTGGGCGGGGGGTGCTGGAGGCAATGGGGATTGATTTTGACCTAAAGCCGCGAGATATAGCGGCTCGGGGTAACTTCTGTACAGTGGATAAAAACGGACTGGTCACCGACCGCAGGGCAGGGCGTATCTCCACTGAGAAGTGCACCGAGCTATGCCAGTTGCTCGACGGATTGATAGTAGAGGGGGCTAAACTTCTTGTTTGCCCGGTTAGGGAACATCGCTTTGTCGTGGTGTTTCGGGGGAAGGGGCTGGCTCCCGAAGTCAGCGATTCTGACCCCCAGCAGGTAGGAGTAGCACCAAGGGCTGTTACTGCCCTGAAGCCACAGGCTGACATGATGGCTAACATCGCCAACCAATTCGTAGCTCAAGCCAGAAAAATCTTGGCCGAGCATCATCCCGCTAATATGGTGCTGCTGCGTGGCTTCTCCCAGCAACTGCACCTTCCCACCATGGATGAAACCTATAAATTAAAACCAGCAGCCATTGCCGGTTATCCCATGTATCGGGGGTTAGCCAAGCTAGTCGGGATGCAGGTTCTGGAAACCGGTGCCGCCGTCACCGAGGAATTCGCCACTCTAAAGCAGAACTATGCCGATTACGACTTCTTTTTCTTACACATAAAGGGAACTGATTCCGCTGGCGAAGACGGCGACTTTGACGGCAAGGTCAGGATTATAGAGGAGATTGATAAGGTTTTGCCCAGCCTGACCAGCCTTGAACCCGATGTCATTGTGGTTACCGCTGACCATTCAACGCCGGCCCTGCTCAAAGGACATAGCTGGCACCCGGTGCCAATCCTGCTGTATTCCAAGTGGTGCCGCCCTGATAGGGTAGGCGAGTTTTCCGAGTCAGCCTGTATTTTTGGCGGGCTGGGCAGGTCCCCCGCCACCCAGATTATGCCTCTAGCCATGGCTCACGCTTTAAAGCTGGCTAAATTTGGCGCTTAGGGGGTTAAAATGCGCGTCCCTCTGATTGCTGGTAACTGGAAGATGAATACCACAGTAAGTGAAGCAGTAGAGCTGGTCAACCAAATGCGCCCCGAGCTTGACCGGATAGACAATGTGGAAAAGGTAATATGCCCGCCTTTTGTTTCTTTAGCCGCCATTAAGGAGTTACTCAAGGGAAGCACGATAAAACTGGGGGCACAGAATCTATACTTTGAGGAAAAGGGGGCGTATACCGGGGAGATTTCGCCATCAATGGTAGCTGACCTTTGTCAGTTTGTTATCATTGGGCACTCCGAGCGCAGGCAGCATTTCAATGAGACTATAGAGGTGGTAGATAAGAAGGTCAAAGCAGCGCTTGAGGTTGGTCTGACGCCCATCTTATGTATTGGAGAAAGTTTGGAGGAAAACGAGGCAGGAAGGACGGAAGAAGTATTAACCCGGCAGATAAGCTCACCCTCAGACCAAAAATATTATTTCGGCGGTCTGGTTTTAGCCTATGAACCGATTTGGGCTATCGGCACCGGCAGGGCAGCTACCGGCAAGCAGGCAAACGAGACCATCGGCTTTATCCGCCAGCGTATCTCCCAGCAACATAGCATGAAAGCCGCCCAGGAGGTGCGCGTCCTCTATGGTGGCAGTGTAACCGCCGATAATATTGCCGAGTTTGTAAACCAGCCTGAGATAGATGGCGCCCTTGTCGGTGGGGCAAGCCTGAAAGCAAGCGAGTTCTTAAGCATAGTGAAACAAACATCGGAGATTAAGCGGGTAAGATGAACCGTCTATTGGCTATAGTTGGCCCTACCGGCGTAGGCAAGAGCAATCTAGCTCTCCGCCTGGCGCAGACCTTTGATGGCGAGATAGTTAGTGCTGACAGCCGGCAGATTTACCGTTATATGGATATTGGCACCGCTAAACCCAGCCCGGAGGAGCGAGCCCTCGTCACTCATCACTTGATTGATATAGCCAGTCCTGATGAAGACTTCAGCCTGGCTCAATATCAACGGCTAGCCTACAGAGCCATTGAGGACATTCAACGGCGAAATAAGCTAGCCTTAGTGGTAGGTGGCAGCGGGCAGTATGTATGGTCGGTATTGGAGGGGTGGGGAATACCGCAGGTGGCGCCTGACCCCGAATTCAGGCAGAGCCTGGAGGAGAAAGCAGCCAGTGGAGGAGAAGATGAGCTTTATGAGGAACTTACCAGTGTTGACCCGGTTGCAGCGCAGAGGATTGACCCTCGCAATGTGCGCCGCACCATAAGGGCTCTTGAGGTATACAGCGAGACAGAGACTCCCTTTTCCCGGCTTCAGCGTAAAGAGGCACCACCGTTTAACACCCTCATCATAGGTCTAACCGCCGATAGGGAGGAACTATATCGTAGGATTGACTTGAGGGTGGACGAGATGATAGAGCGGGGCTTGGTTGACGAAGTTAAGCGGCTGGTGAATAGAGGCTTTAATTTCAATCTGACAGCCATGTCGGGCATAGGCTATAAGCAAATTGGCATGTTTCTTAGAGGTGAGCTAATCCTGGCTGGCGCCATACAGCAAATCAAGTTTGAAACCCACCGACTCGTCCGGCAACAATATACCTGGTTTCGGTTGCAAGATGATAGAATAAAGTGGTTTGATATACAGAGGACGGTGGATTCACAAATCATGGCACCACTAAGTAGATTTATGAGAGAGTAACTAGGGGAATTTTGGGGAACAGCTCTCTAATAAAAATTTCCCCTTGTCAGGGGTAGATTGAAGGGGTGAAGCCCCTTCAAAAACAAATTCTTCCCCTTCCCCTTATTAAGGGGAAGGGGATAAAGGGGATAGGGTTCAATATGAATTTTACCAAGGTGCAGGGTGCAGGCAACGATTTTATACTGGTGGAGGCTGATAAAGCACAGCGTGATTGGTCGCAGGTAGCGATAGCTATGTGCGACCGTCATTTCGGCGTTGGCAGCGACGGCTTGCTACTGATGCTGCCCTCAAATAATGCCGACTTCCAGATGCGGGTATTCAACCCTGATGGCTCCGAGGCCGAGGCTTGCGGCAATGGCTTGAGGTGCCTGGTTAAATATGCTCTACATAAGGGACTGGCTGATAGCAAGACTAAGGAAATATCGGTGGCAACGATATCAGGGGTAAGAAAAGCCAGGCTTCATACCGCCGGAGGTAAGGTAACTACTATTCAGGTAGGCATGGGTGAGCCGAAATTTGGAGCCAGGGATATCCCAGTAGCGATAGGGCGGGGAGGAAATATCTCTTCGCCGCTAAAACCAATAATGGACTATCCGATTAAGGTAGACGACAGGGAGCTGCCCCTGAGCTTCGTCTCCATGGGAAATCCGCATGCCGTTTATTTCTGGCAGCATCCGGTATCTGATTTCCCCCTGTCACAATTGGGACCAAGGGTGGAACAGCATAGGCTATTTCCCAACAGGGTAAATTTTGAGGTAGCTAGAGTGGTAAGCCGAAAGCAGATAGAAGCCCGGGTATGGGAGAGGGGGGTGGGGGAGACATTGGCTTGTGGCAGTGGCGCCTGCGCCATAGCCGTTTTAGCCCGGCTACATGATTACATCAACAGTAAAGTTGACATAAAACTACAAGGAGGAATGCTGGGTGTAGAGTGGAATGGAGCAGGGGAAGTATTCCTCAGCGGTCCAGCGGAAATTGTATTTAGTGGAGAGTGGCCAGATGAAAATGTCAAGACGGGTTGAGCATTTGCTACCTTATCTTTTCGTGGAGATTAATAAGAAGATTGCCGAGAAAAAAGCCAAGGGTGAAGAAGTAGTCAGCTTTGCCGTAGGTGACCCTGATATTCCCACGCCAACTAACATAATCGATAAGCTATGTCAGGCAGCCAAAGACCCGGCTAACCACCGCTACCCGGAGACTGAAGGCTTGCCTGAATTGCGCCAGGCTATAGCCGAATGGTACAAAAAGCGTTTTGGCGTTTCCCTCGACGCCGACAAAGAGGTGTTACCCCTCATTGGCGCCAAGGAAGGCATTGCTCACATTGCCTTGTGCTTTATTGACTACCGGGATATCGCCCTGGTGCCTGACCCGGCATACCCCGTTTATTCAGTAAGCACCATGTTAGCCAGTGGCAGTCCTTACTATCTGCCCCTCACTGAAGAAAACAACTTTCTGCCTGATCTAGATGCCATACCCACCCACGTCCTGAGAAGGGCCAAGTTATTGTGGCTCAACTACCCTAACAATCCTACTGGTGCCGTGGCTGACCTCGATTTTTTCAACAGGGTAGTGGAATTCGCCCGCCACCACGACCTGGCTGTCTGCCATGATGGACCATACTCAGAGGTCGCCTTTGACGGCTATCAACCGGTTAGCTTTATGCAGGCAGATGGGGCTAAGGAAGTAGGAGTGGAGTTTCACTCCCTGTCTAAAACCTATAACATGACCGGCTGGCGAATAGGAATGGTGGTGGGCAATGCTGCCATGATAGATGCGCTAAAGAGGGTTAAATCCAACCTGGATTCAGGAATTCCACAGGCTATTCAATATGCTGGCATTGAGGCTTTGACCGGCTCCCAGGATTGCATCCAGGAGCATAATGCTATCTACCAAAGACGGCGTGATTTGGTCATTGAGGTGCTAAATAATATGGGACTTAAAGCCCAGCCGCCGAAGGCAAGTCTACTCATATGGGCTAAGGTTCCTGAAGGCTATACCTCGGTGGACTTTGCTACCGATTTACTGGAAAGGGTAGGGGTGGTCGTTACTCCAGGGGTAAGCTACGGCAAGCACGGCGAGGGTTATATACGGCTGTCATTAACTGTCCCTGATGCCGCACTGGTGAGAGGTTTGTCCCAGTTGGCAACCTGGCGTGATACCAGAAGAAGACTAAGACCGGGGATTGACTTTACATAATGTTGTGGAGGCGTTATTATTAAAGCAACAATCGTTACCCGTGCCTCTCCAGAGCGGGCATTCCTGGTAGCCGTAGCCAGCAAAGGAAATATTGATAGGTGGTCGGCGGAGGATTCTATAGATGAGCTGGCTCAGCTAGCGGGCACAGCCGGGGCAGAGGTGGTCGGCAAACTCATACAGCGATTGCCCAGAGCATCAAGAACCCATTATCTAGGCAGGGGCAAACTGGCAGAATTAGCATCGCTTAAGGATAGCACCAGGTATGATGTGGCCATTTTTGATGACGAGCTTTCGCCACTCCAGCAGCGAAATCTGGAGGAAGCCCTCCAGGTAAAGGTGATTGACCGGGCAGCCCTGATTTTAGATATTTTTGCCAGGCGGGCTAGAACCCGTGAGGGGCAATTGCAGGTAGAGCTGGCCCAGCACCAATACCTTCTGCCGCGTCTTGCCGGGCAGTGGAGCCACCTGGAAAGGCTGGGGGGTGGCATCGGCACCAGAGGTCCCGGTGAAACCCAGCTTGAGACTGACCGGCGCCTTATCCAGCGAAAGATACATCGTCTGAAGGCGCAGATAGATGATATAAGGAAGCATCGCCAGCTATATCGTCAGCAGCGCCGCAAAACTGGTATCCCCATAGTCGCCATAGTCGGCTATACCAATGCCGGCAAAAGTACCTTGCTGAACGCTCTCAGTCATGCCGATGTCTTCGTCGAGGACAAGCTGTTTGCCACCCTGGATCCCACCACCAAGCGGATAACCCTCCCTGATAAAAGTGTGGCTTTATTGACCGATACCGTTGGTTTTATCAGGAAATTGCCGCCCACCATTGTAACTGCATTTAAGGCAACCCTTGAGGAGCTATCTGAAGCCAATATGCTCCTCCATATAGTCGATTTAACTTGTCATAACGCCCCAGAGCAGTGTCAAATAGTAGAGGATATCCTTGCCGACCTCAACCTCAGCGATAAGCCCCGGATTACGGCACTAAATAAAATTGATTTGCTGCTGAATGATAGCCGGAGTTGGGACGAGGAGACAGCTATAAGTTATCTTTCTGACCAGACCGAGGCCGATGAGAACTCGGTGCTCATCTCATCAACCAAGAGATGGGGGTTGAGTAAGCTCCTGGAGCTAATCAGCCGGACGCTGAGCCACACCATGCAGCCAGTCTAAATATGACGCTCTGAGAGCAAAATCTGGGCGTCTAAAAATTCTTCCGAATGGTTTGATACCTTTAAGACCACAAGAGGCAATTTAGCCCCTTTTTGACCCATAGCAACCTACCCCCTTAAAGCACCCTAAAAAATCTTTGATTTTTCAGGGAACCCGCTTTTAATCCCCCTCCCTTACTAGGGAGGGGGAAAGTTTTATATAAAGAGGGGCTATCGCCCCTCTTAAACACCTCACATAAGAGAGAGTGAGTTTACATAATACTACTTGGATATGTAATTATTGTGGTATAATAGTGGTATGGAATGGCTAAAAGAATGGGCAGTGCCTCTTAGCGCCGGAGCCACGCTTATACTTGCACTTATGGCTTTTCTAGCTATTAGGCAGACTCGTGCCATGCAAAAAAGGGAGCGAAAAGAAAGACTATTGAATGAGATTATCGAGTGGGCAATTGAGATAACAAAATGGCGCCCTAAAGGAATCTTTGGGGCCATAGCAGATATAACAGACAAGTTAAAACTACAAAAAATCATATGGTCACATATAGCTGAAGTTATGGAGAACTTTATTGAGACAAGAGGACGGAATAAATATGTAAGTGATATCGCTATAGAGATTGA
Organism: Dehalococcoidales bacterium; assembly: GCA_023129255.1. Taxonomy (GTDB): domain Bacteria; phylum Chloroflexota; class Dehalococcoidia; order Dehalococcoidales; family BS750m-G39; genus JAGMCH01. The sequence goes on along the minus strand of JAGMCH010000014.1, from coordinate 10,017 downwards.
CAATAATTTAGGAAAGGCAGTTGATAATCTAATTGAGGTACTAGAATCAAAAGTAGAACTTCTAGCCGAATGGAAAAGCGTGGTAGTCAATGCTACAGCTAAAGGCAAAGAAGCTAATGATGAGCAATATTTTCAAAAGGCGGAAGAGCAAGAATTTGAGATCGAGAAATTAGCCCTGAAAGTCATCGAAGAAGCCACCAAAATCAAGACCCGGGATATAGGTTAAACCACTTCCCATTAATTCCTTTTGCTTTGGGACGCACTATAGCTGTTATGTAAGCTCCCTATCTACCACCAGACATAAGAAGCCTGCTTTCCGCCCGATTAGCCGATAGCTGTCCTTTTGCTCTTTTCCACTTATCAGTTTCCATGCCGGTACAGTTATTCTCCTATGATAAATAATCTGAGCGCTGGTCATTTTTGTCGGGTGATTTTGGGGTCCCAAGCCTGGCAAGGGGAGAATTAGTTGACAATAACTAGTCAGGTTGATACTTTATGTCAACTTCCCTGCTAAAGCAGGTCTAGCCGGGCACCGACCTTAGTTTGCGGGGGGCAATTAGCCACATCAGCACTACAGAGACTATCAAGGAAGCCAAAAGTATGATGAAACTCATGAAGTAGCTACCGGTCTTATCGTAGAGAAAACCGGCAAGCCATGGGGCGATGGCACCACCCAGGGAGAAGCCCAGGACTACAGTGCCCTGGATAGAGCCAAAGTGTCTCCCATAAAATAGGTCAGCTACTGTAGCGTAAAACACCGGTGCCGCAGCGCCCAACCCCAGGCCAAAACAGACGGCAAATAGGAAAGGCATCCAGGGCTGAGATGTGTCACTCATCAGGAATAATAGGGATACAGCACCAGCACTTAGCAGACAGCTGGGTATGAAAACCTTTTCCCGCCCCAGGCGGTCTGAGAAAAAGCTGCACAGATTCCCCAGTATAAACGCAACGCCAAATACACTAAAAATACTGGCAGCCACCATAGGCTCGTAGCCTATATCCCTGAAGAAGTAAACCTGATGGGCTATTGCTATCTGCTCGGCAAGACCCAGGAGGAAAAAAGCAATCAAAAAAAGTAGCCAGAATTGATGGGTCTTCAGCGCCTGCGGAAGTGTCCAGCTAGTGCCAGCCCACTTCCCTTCCAAGCCAGCTATTGTCTCAGGCTCATCCAGGCCTTGTGACCCAGGTGATTTCTGAATCTCACCATCAGGCAAAAGCCCCTTGTCCCTGGGGCTACGGTATATCAAGAAGCTACATAGCGGCACAATAACGGCAATCGGGAGGACCCCTATGATGACATAGGCAGTTTGCCAGCCGAAGCTGGAAATGAGAAACTGGGCGATGGAAGCTGCTACCAGACTACCGCCGAAGCCAGCACCCAGAATACCAAAGACCAAACCACGCTTTTTGACAAACCAGTTCGAGATTATGGCGGTAACCGGCGTCCAACCCACTAAGCTGAAGCCTATGGCTGCTACAACCCCGTAGAGGAGATAGAATTGCCACTGAGAGGTGGCTAAGCTGCACAGGACGATACCTCCCCCCATAATGCAAGCCCCTACCGGTAGAACCAATCTTGGCTTAAATCTATCCACCAGGCCGCCTGCCATTGGTGCCGCCAAACCGTAGACGAGGATAGCAATGGAGAACATCAGCGCGGTGTTGCCTCGCCCCCAACCGAACTCCTCCACAATGGTGGGATAGAAAACTGAGAAGGTGTTCCTGATAGCAAAGCCGAGTATTAAGGTGATAAAGGCTGCGCCTAGGACAACCCAGCCATAAAAGATACCCTGCCCTTTTGATAAGCTATTTTTAGCGTTCCACATTTGTTCACTGTGCTACCTGTAACTGAACAGCAGGCAAATTACAGGCAAGGGTCATTGATGGATATGCTGATAATGTATCAAGCAGTTTGCCTTGGATAAGCTTCTGAAGGTCTTGCCAGGTTAGGCTTTCACACCGCTCAGACAGAAACTTACCTCGTTTGTGGGCTCGGCAGGATTCGAACCTACGACCAATCGGTTATGAGCCGACCGCTCTGCCGCTGAGCTACGAGCCCATGAGAGGAAAAGTGCCCTTTAGCCCTTAAAGCCTGCCTTCTTCAGGTGCTTCTCCACCCTGGCTAGTAGCTCCTCAGGGCTAACAGGCTTGTCAATATAGTCCTCAGCCTCAAGCGTGAACCCCCGACTAACCGGTATCGAGGTTCCTGTTCCCTTAGTGGCGAAACCAGTTAGCATTAAGGTTGGGATTTTGCTGAGCTGAGGGTCTTTTTTAAGCTGCTCAGCAGCGGTAAAACCGTCCTTGACTGGCATTATTATGTCAAGAAGGATTAAATCAGGCTTTTCCTCCCTCGCTTTCCGTAATCCCTCATCCCCATTGGAAGCAACAACTACCTCATAGGGCTTGCTTTCTAAGATGACCTTAGTTGCCTCCACAAAATCAGCATCATCGTCAACGAGGAGGATTTTAGCTCTCTTTCCCATTCCCAGTCACCTCTTCAGGCGCTTCCGTCTAAATTCAGCCCTTCCCCTTCTTCCCAACGAGCCTCCCCACCCTCTCCAGCAAGATATCAGGGCTGAAGGGTTTCTCCACATAATCATCCACATCCAGCTCCAGACCGGTTTCCAGCTCATAGCGACGGCGGCTGGCTTCTTCTCTCACCGAGGTTAAAATCAAGATAGGTATATCCCTATACTTTGCCCACCTTGGGTCTTGAAGCTCTTTGCATACCGCCCACCCATCCATCTTGGGCATCAGGAGGTCAAGAATCATCAGGTCTGGTTTCTCCGCCTTAAGATTAGCTAGAGCCTCTATCCCATCCTGGGCGGTAACTACCTTATAGCCCTGAGATTCAAGAACCATGGTTAACGCATCCCGGATATCAGGGTCATCATCAACTGCCAATATCTTCTTCGGCATATCTCCCCCTTGCCATTATAATACAGGTCTAGGCAATAATCCAGCCTGTTTTACGATTTCAGGGACAATGTCTTCCCAGCCTACTGCCATAATATGGACGCCATGAATTCCAGGTATCTCCTTGAGTTGTTCGATAAGCTCAATGGCTACTCCTGCTCCCTCCTCTTTAGCGTCCTTAGCCTGCTCCATCCTGGTGACTACCTCATCGGGGACACTCACCCCGGAAACATAGTCCCTCATATAGCGCGCCATTCCTGCTGACCTGATGGGTATCACCCCCGCCAGAATATGTGTCTGCTTATCCAACCCTTGGTCGGTAACCATCTCCATCCACTTGGCGAATTTGGCTACATCGTAGACTGCCTGGGTCTGAATAAAGTCGGCTCCCGCCTTGACCTTCTTAGCCAGTCTCGTTACCCGGAACTCAAAGGGGTCAGCGTAGGGATTGGCGGCAGCCCCGATAAACAAGGGCACTTCCCCCGAGATATCATCGCCGCAAATGAATTTCTTCTCGTCCCGCATGGCTTTCAGGGCTTGAATCAACTGAATGGAGTCAATGTCAAAGACATTCTTGGCTGTGGGGTGATTACCAAACATTTGATGGTCACCGGAAAGACAAAGGATATTGCCAATGCCCAAAGCTATAGCACCCAATACATCGCTTTGAATGGCTATCCGGTTCCGGTCTCGGCAGACTATCTGCATCACCGGGTCAACGCCTTGCTGCTTCAAAAGCACACAGCCAGCCAGGCTGGACATGCGCACAATGGCAGTTTGATTATCAGTCACATTAGTGGCATCACAACAGTGGCGAAGTAGTTCAGCCTTCCTCTGCATTACGGCAGCACTAGTCCCCTTAGGCGGACCCGCCTCTGCAGTGACGGCAAACATCCCGCTTACCAAGACCTTCTCCAGGTTTGTTCCCGCTTTCATCACCCTCACCTCCGTTTGGTTTCAACTTTCTTGGGCAGGGTAAAGATAAATTTACTCCCTTTACCCGTCTCTGGGCAAGGGCTCTCAACCCATATCCTGCCCTCATGAGCCTCCACAATCCTCTTGGCTATGGATAGCCCTAAACCCGTCCCTTTCATCTCCACATTACTGGCTCGAAAGAAGTCATCAAAGACAAGGGGCAAGTCCTCAGAAGGGATGCCAATCCCGGTATCCATAACCTCAACCTGCATCTCCTTATCCCCTTCGCTTACCCTGATGGTTACCGTGCCCTCAGGCGTATAGTTGATAGCATTGCCTATCAGATTGGTTATCACCTGCTGGAGCCTGGGGCCAGCGCCACGAATTTTGGGCAGACCTAGAGGCACTTCTGCCTTCAACCTCACCTTCTTTTGCTTCGCTAGGTCACGCAAGTCCCCTATGGAAGCCTTGATTACCCGGCTCAAAGATACATCTTTCATCTCCTGGATGATTTGTCCGGTTTCGATGCGTGGAATATCTAAAAGGTCACTTACCAAAGTCAGTAGCTCCTTAATCCTCTGGCTACTTCTTTCCAGCATACCTCTTTGCTTCTCAGTAAGTGCCCCGGCAAACCCACCCAGCATGACCCAGAAGTAACTTTGAATAGCAGTAAGGGGTGCTTTCAAGTCATGAACCGTTACCCCCAGAAAGCGGAGAAACCGATTCCTCGCCTCTTCTAGCTTAGTTATCTCCTTGGAAGCCTGTTCCAGTTCTCTGGTTCTCCTGTCAAGAAGACGCTGGCTCAATTGCATCACTTCCCGCTGTCTTTTCTTCAATTCACCGGAAATGGATGTAGCCATATAGGCGGCAGCGAAGAGGGCAGTTGCCAAGACAATAAGAACCGCCAGGATATAGCTTCCTTGCTTGTATAGCGCAGGGTCGGCAAATCCTACCAGATTTACATGAGGTATCGCCCCGGCATATTCCAAGCCCACTAGCAGCATAACCGCAACAATCTTCGAGAGGGCTAACATATAAACTACCCTATAGTGAAGTATTACACTAGCCCCGATAATGTGAAGCACAAAGTAGAAGACGAAGGGATTCTCTATTCCTCCGGTGAAGTGAAGTAGCACAATGAATGCCAATAGGTCAAGTAAGAGATGAATGGTGCCATAGGTTCTAGCTCGGTGAATTAACAACCCGGTCCGCATTCTTTTTAGGCTTCGGGACTGGAATATCAGCGCCAGATTACACAAAGCGACAAAGGCACATACTCCATACGCTGAGATGATTGGGAACTCAATGTTAAATATCCTTGTCGCTACTAAGGTGGCAGAAATGATGCCCAGAATGGTAATCCACCTTATGGTGATGAATACCCTGAGCCACATCCTGATAGCTGCTTCCTCAGGATGGTGCTCCGGCCCACCTTCCTCAGCAAAAAATTTGTTGTCTCTATTATTGGCGCTCATCATAAACCAAATAATCCTGCTTTTAACCTGATATAGTAACCTGGCGTGGTCCTCCCGCGGAGCTGGTGCTCCAGTCCCGAATCGGCACAATTTCCTCTAACTTATCCAGTTGCCCCAGAGCCGCCAGGCGGTCGTAAATCATCTGCCAGGCGCAAGGGACATCTGGTGATATTTCACACTTGCCATCTACCGAGCCGCCGCAGGGTCCATTGAGCAAACTTTTAGCACATCTGACCAGGGGGCATATGCCTGCCGTCTTAGCTAGAATGCAATTCCCGCACTGCATGCAAACTTCGATAAAATGCCCTGGTGTGTCCTCCTTACCGACAAATAAAGTGTTCAATGACGGATAAACCGGCTTATTGGTATACAGGATAATGGTTTGAACCCCGAAGGCACAGGTCATAGCCAGGATGCCATCAGCCTCCTCAACATCCTTGGCATTCTCTTCCAGGGCGTCTCTGGTAAGCTCGTCGCAGGCTGTGGGCACCACCATCCAGCCGGTAACTTTCTTACCTGCTGCCTCAAGCTTTTCCTTCATATCTAGAACCTCAGATTTGCCACCGGTATGGCACATAGTGGCACAGGTGCCACACCCCACCACATACACCTTCTCCACCCCACTGAGAGCTTCACTGATCTCCTCAAAGGGTTTTTGCTCAGTGATTGTTTTCATGCTCTAAATCCCCCTTCATCGTTCTAAATCGCACCTCAAACATCGTTTGGCTTCTTCCATTGCCATTTGTGCCGAGTAACCCAAGTTAACTTCCTGAAAGCTGCCAAGCCTCCGCTTAAGAGTGAGGGTAGGCATTCTGACCCGTCCCTTTTCTTCAGGCGTTTCCACCGCCCGTGGAATTTCCAGTCGTTTCTCCGCCTGGCGGAGATGCCCTTCGGTCATACTTTTACCTGTGAGATAATTGTGGATAGATATAGCTGCCCTTTCCCCAGCAGCCATTGCCTCAATTACAGTAGCCGGTCCAGTTACAACGTCTCCTCCAGCAAAGACGCCCTGTCGACTGGTAGCCAGTGTCACCGGGTCGACCACGAAGGTCTGCCCCTTCGTAGTCTCAAGGTCGCTATCTGGTAGCAAGAAGGACAAATCTGGCACTTGGCCAATGGCAGCTATGACAGCGTCAATGTCCATGGAAAACTCGGAGCCTTTTATAGGAACAGGGCGTCGCCGTCCACTGGCATCGTATTCTCCTAATTCCATACGAACGTACTCCATGCTGTTCACCTTTCCATCTTCACCCGATAATTGGGTAGGAGTAGCCAGATAGGTTATTTTAACCCCTTCATACTCTGCTTCCGCAATTTCCTCCACATTGGCTGGCATTTCCTGTCTTGACCTTCGATAAATAATATACACCTCTTTAGCCCCTAAACGAAGTGCCGATCTGGCAGCATCAATAGCCACATTACCACCACCAATAACAGCTATCTTTCCCCCCAGCCTAACATTCTTCCCCAGGTTTACATCTCTTAAGAACGATACACCGTCGTAGACACCCTTTAGATTATCGCCGGGAACGCCTAGCCTCTGGCCTTTATGGGCGCCAACGGCGATAAATACGGCTTTATAACCTTGTTCAAAGAGATCATCTATAGATAAATCTTTGCCGATGGGGGTGTTAGTTTTAACCTCAACCCCGAGGCTGGTAATAAAGTTGATGTCGGCATGGATAATGTCTCTGGGCAACCGATATTCGGGGATACCTGCCACCAGCATACCACCAGCCACTGGCAGCGCTTCAAAGATAGTTACCTTATATCCTTGCTTGGCTAAGTGAAAAGCTGAAGTTAGCCCTGCAGGACCAGAGCCTATTATGACAACCTTTTCAAATTTTGGTTCGCTGACATCAACCTTTGTTTCAACCCCGTGCTTCATCCCATAATCAGCCACAAACCGCTTCAGGGAGGCGATGGCAACGGGTTCATCAACCTCCCCCCGTTTGCACCTAACTTCGCAGGGATGGTGACACACACAACCGCAGATTCCGGCAAGGGGATTCCTTTGCCTGATTAAGTGCAGTGCTTCTTCAAACCTGCCTTCGGCAATCAAGGCGATGTAACCCACAGCGTCTACATTCACTGGACAGGTATGTTCACAAGGGGCATAAACTAAAGCCTCGCATGAAGCAGCCGGACATCGCTTCTCTTTTATATGAGCTTCATATTCATCCCGAAAGTATCTTATGGTGGTCAGTACCGGATTGGGGCAGGTGCGCCCCAATCCGCAGAGTGAGGTATCTCTAACCTGCTCGCCCAAGCTTTCCAGCAATTCTATATCGCCCTCGGAACCCTCACCCTGGGTAATTCGAGTCAGGGTATCCAACATTACTTTGGTGCCCAGGCGACAGGGGGTACACTTGCCACAGGATTCAGATTGAACAAAGCTTAGGAAATACCGAGCTATATCCACAGCACAGGTATTTTCATCCAAAACTATCATTCCACCCGAGCCCATTATAGAGCCAATCGCCTCCAGGGAGCCATAGTCAATTGGTAAATCCAGATGCTTTTCAGGTACACAACCTCCCGATGGGCCACCCATTTGGACTGCCTTAAATTTTCTCCCGTCAGGTATGCCACCGCCGATATCAAAGATGACCTTCCTCATTGGAATGCCTATAGGCACTTCCACTAAACCGGTATTATTTATCTTGCCTGCTACTGAGAATATCTTTGTTCCCTTGCTCGTCTCAGTTCCCATTTTGGAATACCAGTCGGCCCCGTTAAGAATAATAGAGGTGATATTAGCATAAGTCTCCACATTATTGATGTTGGTTGGCTTACCCCATAAGCCTGATTGAGCTGGAAACGGCGGGCGAGGGCGAGGCATACCTCGCTCACCTTCTATAGACATAAGGAGCGCTGTTTCCTCGCCACAGACAAAGGCACCAGCGCCCTCTTTTATCCTGATTTCAAAGCTGAATTCGGAGCCCAGGATATTCTCGCCTAAAAAGCCTAGCTCTTCTGCCTGGGAAATGGCAATCTTAAGGTGTTCTACGGCAATAGGATACTCTGCCCGCACATAAATATAACCAACCCCTGCCCCAATAGCATAGGCAGCGATAAGCATCCCCTCCAACACACTATGAGGGTCTCCTTCCAACACCGCCCGGTCCATAAAGGCTCCAGGGTCACCCTCATCACCATTACACACAACATACTTGGTATCGCCGGCGGCACTCCTTACCAGCCTCCACTTCCTTCCGGTGGGGAAACCAGCCCCGCCACGCCCGCGTAGCCCCGAGCGTTCAACAGTTTCAATCACTTGTTCCGGGCTCATAGTGGTAAGCACCTTGCTCAAAGCAGCGTAGCCATCACGGGCAATATAGTGGGATGGGTTGGTGGGGTCGATTATACCGCATTTACGAAGTACATTTTTCGTCTGTCCTTTATAGAAAGGGACGTCGTGGGCAAAGGGGATCTTTTCCCCGGTCATGGGGTCAGCATAAACCAAGCGGTCAACAATGTCACCTTTTACCAGAGTTTTCTCCACGATGTCAGCGACATCGTCGGCGGTTAGCTGTTGATAAAAGATATCTTGAGGCTCAATGACAATAACCGGCGCCCTGGCACAAAAGCCGTGGCATCCAGTCTCCCGAATCTCTACTTTATCCTCAAGACCTCTTCGGCTGATTTCCTCATTAAATGCGTCCCTGATTTCTTCGGCACCATAGGCTCGGCATCCAGTCATACATATTCGGACACAGCTCTTATCAGGGTCCGTCTCCTGGATAATTGACTGGCGCAGGGAGTCTAATTCATCCGCCGTTCTGATTTTTCCCATTAACCTTCTTCCTAGCATCAACTATATTGTTTTAGAATAGTCCCCACCTTGCCAGGGGTGAGCTTGCCATAATAATTGCGATTTATCATCATTACCGGGGCAAGGAAACATGTCCCCAGACAAGCCACTGTCTCCAGGGAAAACTTAAAGTCGCTCGTTGTTTCGCCTTCTTTAATACCCAAAATCCGCTCTACAGCCCTTAAGTTAGCCTTCGTTCCCCGCACATAACAAGCCGTTCCCCGACAGACACGAATTGTGTTTCGACCGCGTGGAGTTAAATAGAACTGGGCATAAAAGGTGAGCACCCCATATACCTGCCCCAGCGATACCTCTAAAGCATCGGCAATACGCTGTATGGCCTGTAGAGGAATCCATCCGACTTCGGCTTGAACTTCCTGCAGCACCGAGATTAAGACGCCCTCCTCACCCTTATATTTAGACACTATCTTGTCCACTTTGGTTAAGTCGGGCTTCTGGCTTTTGGTACGTCCTTTCAAACTAACCCACCACCATTCTAGTAGATTTTTTCTCCTTCCTCCACAGTAACAATCAACCACTTATGAGCAAAGGCTTTCCCTTTTTCTCCTCCCCCTCCTTCTTAGGCTTGCTCAACGCCCCTGTTGGACAGAAGGAGATACAGACACCACAATCTCGGCAAACATCTTTATCTATTGGCTGGTCAAGGTCAACCACAACCTTACAATCCAAACCTCTATAGGCTAGGCTGAATACATTATGCTTGGCTATTTCATTACAAGCCCTTATACATCTCTGGCACAAAATACACTTTGATAAATCACGCTGAATATAGGGGCTTACATCCTCTATGGGATAGTAATGTTTCTTCACCCTAAATCTGGGAAGTCCTATGTCCAGGTCAGCGGCAATCTTACGCAACTCACAAAGGTTAGCTTT
>JAGMCH010000013.1 GCA_023129255.1 Dehalococcoidales bacterium | reverse complement strand
GGGGAATGGGTATATATAACCATACCTTGAGTGATTGGAGTATGGCAGGAGCCGACCAGAGCCCTTGACCCCTCCACCTCGACTACGCAGACACGACAAGCCCCGATGGGGGTCAACTCCGGGCTGTGACACAGGGTAGGAATTTCTATACCATTTTCTTGCGCCACCTCAAGAATGGTCATCCCGTCTCTGGCGCTCATCTGGCGACCATTTATTGTTGCCGTTATCTCACCCATTCACACCCTCTCAATTCTAACCGCACAGACCTTATATTCAGGTATTTTAGCCACCGGGTCAAGGGCGGGGTTGGTCAGCATATTAGCCGGGCTCTCAGCAAAGTGGAAGGTCATAAACACCACCCCCGGCGGTGAAACCTCAGTTACCTTTGCCCTGGCTACTACCTCCCCACGGCGGGAGATGACCTTCACCTTCTCACCATCAGCAATGCCCAGAGACGAGGCATCCTCGGGGTCTATCTCCACCGTCCCCTCCCCTTTTAATACGTTAAGCCCCTCCACCCTCCTGGTCAGGGTGCCGGTGTGAAAGTGATACAGACTGCGCCCGGTGGTCAGCACCAGTGGATACTGCTTATCGGGAAGCTCCATCGGCGGTTTATACTCCAGGGGGATAAAACGTCCTTTGCCGCGGGTGAACTGCTGGGTATGAAGAATGGGCGTCCCGGGGTGGTCCTTGGTGGGGCAGGGCCACTGCAAGCCGCTACCCTCAAGTCGCCGATAGCTAATTCCCCCATAGCTGGGGGTGAGAGAGGCAATCTCATCCATAATCTTAGAGGGACGGTCAAAATCGAAACCCTTGCCCCCCATCCCCTTCCCTATCTCGCAGGTAATCCACCAGTCAGGTCGGCAGTCCCCTATCGGCTCTATTGCCTTCCTTACCCGCTGCACCCTCCGCTCGGTGTTGGTGTAGGTGCCATCCTTCTCGGCAAAGCTGGCTCCGGGCAGGACAACATCAGCTAGTTTTGCCGTCTCAGAGAGAAATATGTCCTGGACCACCAGAAACTCCAGTTTCTCCAACGCTTCCCTAGCGTGGGTGATATCCGGCTCGCTGAGTAGCGGGTTCTCCCCGATAAGATAGATAGCCTTTATCTTTTTATTGCCGGCGGCATCAATCATCTCGGTGATGGTCAGCCCTGAAGATGAGGGCAGTGAGCAGCCCCAGGCAGCTTCAAACTTCTTCCTGATATTGGCATCAGCCACTGCCTGGTAGCCGGGATAGACGTTGGGCAGGGCACCCAGGTCACAGGCTCCCTGGACATTGTTCTGCCCCCTTAAGGGGTTTACCCCCGTCGCTGGCTTGCCTATATTCCCGGTGAGCATAGCCAGATTAGCAGTGGCGATTACATTATCTGTGCCGTGGGAGTGCTGGGTGATGCCCATGGCATAGAGGAGGGCTGACGGTTTCTCGGTAGCATATATTCTAGCTGCCTCGGCAATCTTATCTTTAGGCACTCCTGTGGTCCGCTCCACAAAATCAAGGTCAAAGCCCTTGAGCGACTTCTTAAAAGCATCAAAGTTCTCGCAGCGCTCATCAATGAAGGCCTGGTCAATAAGCCCCTCGTCCACGATGACCTTCATCATCCCCATGAGCAGGGCGACATCGCTGCCCGGTTGATGCCGAAGCCAGAGGTAAGACCAGCGCACCAGGTCAATCTCACGGGGGTTAGCTACAATGAGCTTTGCCCCTTTATCTACCGCCCGCTTCATCTCCAGAGCGATTATGGGATGGGCTTCGGTGGTGTTGGTGCCAATGGCAAGGATGCAGCCGGCATCCCTGAGCTCATTGATGGAGTTAGTCATCGCCCCGGCACCAAAAGTAGCCCCTAAACCGGCTACAGTGCTGGCATGACACAGCCGGGCGCAGTGGTCGACATTGTTGGTGCCCAGCACGGCACGGGCAAACTTCTGGGCGATGTAGTTGTCCTCGTTGGTGCACTTAGCCGAGGAGATTACCGCTACCTCGTCTGATTTATAACCCTTAAGCTTGCTGGCAACAAAGTCTAAAGCCTCGCCCCAGCTCGCCTTAACAAATTTCCCCTTCTTCTTGATAAGCGGCGTTTTTAGCCGGTCACGGTGATGAACAAAGTCGAAGCCATACCTGCCTTTAACACAAAGGAGGCCATTATTGACCGTGCCGTCTCTCCTGCCCCGAACGCTCACTATCTGCCCATCGCGAGTGCCCAGATAGATTCCGCAGCCAACCCCACAATAGACACAGGTGGTTGCCACTTCCTCTGTGGGAAGCTCAGCTTTTTTAGGCATAAGAGCCGCCACCGGGCAGTGGGCGACGCACTCCCCGCAGGACACACAATTTGAATCTAGTATCGGCTTATCGCCAAAGGTAGCAACCAGGCTAGCGTAGCCACGATAGGTTAAGGCGACAGCCCCCACCCCGAGAACCTCATCACATACCCGCACGCACTTCCCACAAAGGATACACTTATTCAGGTCACGGTAGAAGAAGGGATTACTGTCATCAACCGGTAACGACTTTGTCGTCCTGCGGAAGGGTATTTCGGTAATGCCCAGGTAGTCAACGACTTCCTGCAACTCACAGTGCCCATTCTTAGGGCAGGTTACACAGCGCTCGGTTACCACCACATTACGCAGGCAGATGTCAAAAGGCTGGCACCGCTCTTTTCTATCGCATATCAGGCATTCGCTGGGGTGGTCAGATAGGAGCAAGCCGATGGTGGTACGGCGCACCTCATTTACTGCTGGCGTATTGGTGTACACCACCATGCCATCGGTAGCTGGGGTAGTACAGGAGGTGGGCAAGCCACGCATCTTCTCAATTTCTACAACACAAAGGCGGCAAGCCCCATACGGTTCCAGATCAGGGTCAGCGCAAAGGGTGGGGATATAGATACCAGCCGACTGGGCTGCCTCGAGCACGGTCATCCCCTGCCTGGCCCCAACCTCCTGACCATCAATGGTTAGCCTGATTGCATCCAAGATGACCTCCTCATATTACTCTCGCTCCTCAAGGTCACATCTCAGGCACCGCTCTGCCTCTTTAATCGCCATCTCCTCACTCAGCCCCAGCTCCACCTGGCTGAAGCCTTTAAGCCGCTCGGCAACGGGGAGGGTGAGCACCTCAATTCGCGGCTCCTCCTCAGCTTCCTCAAGTGGAACCACCGCCCCTTCAGGTGGCGCCAGCGTCTCGTCAATCTCACCCTTGCCACCCAGATATCTATCTATAGAGATTGCCGCTTGCCTTCCATCGGCAATAGCTTCAATCACTGAAGCTGGCCCGCTTACGACATCGCCACCGGCAAAAACACCCTCTCTGCTGGTAGCCAGGGTGTCAGGGTCAACCTTGATGATATTCCCCCGACCCAGAGATAAATTGAACCGACCGGGAATCCCCGGACGCTGACCGATAGCGGCGATAATAGTGTCGAAGCTCATGATGAACTCACTGCCTTCGATTGGCTCAGGTCGGCGCCTGCCGCTGGCATCTACCTCGCCCAACCTCATGCTAACGCACTCCAGCTCCAGCTTGCCATTCTTGCTGATTATTCTTGACGGCGCCGCCAGAAAGCGAATCTCCACCCCCTCAGCAATAGCTCCGTCAATCTCCTCAGCGCTGGCTGGCATCTCGGTTTGAGTCCGGCGGTAGACAATGGTCACCTGCTTAGCACCAAGGCGAAGGGCGGTTCGTGCCGAATCTATAGCCGCATTACCGCCACCAATAACCGCCATCCTCTCCCCTACTTCTACCTCCCTGCCCAAACTCACGTCCCGCAAGAAGGATACACACTCCATCACCCTGGAGCTGCCTTCCCCCTTAACCCCTATTTTAACGCCCTGGTGGGCTCCGGTAGCCAGGAAGATGGCATTATAACCCTGTTTGAACAACTCATCCAGTGAATCCACCGGTGTATTTGTCTTTATGTCAACTCCAACACCCTCTATCTCCCCTATTTCAGCCCTGAGTATATCCTTGGGCAGCCGATAGTCGGGAATACCGACTCTCATCATGCCACCGGGCTCGGGCAAGGCTTCAAAGACGGTCACCGAATGACCCAGCTTAGCCAAATAATAGGCGGCGGTAAGTCCCGCCGGTCCAGAGCCAACAACAGCTACACGCTTACCGGTGGCAGGGGCAACCTTAGAGTTTTGTTTCCATAGTCCGGTATCATGCTCGGTGGCAAACCGCTTGAGCACCCGGATGCCGATAGCCTCATCGAGCAGACCCCGCCGGCACCTAGCCTCGCAGGGATGGACACAAACATAACCACAGACCGAGGGGAAGGGAATCTTCTCCCTGACTACGGCTACTGCCTCGGCAAACTTGCCCTCGGCAATAAAGCGGATATAGCGGGGGGCATCCACACCGGCGGGACAGGTATGACTACATGGGGCGCTAACTAACCCTTCGCACACCGCCGCCCGGCAGTGGTGCTTCTTGATATGCTCCTCGTATTCGTCGCGAAAGTAGCGAATGGTGGTAAGGACGGGGTTGGGTGCTGTCTGCCCTAAACCACAAAGCGAGCCGGCGTTAACCTGCTTGCCCAGATTTAGAAGCAGGTCAATGTCCTCCAGCTTGCCCTTACCGTTGGTGATATCCTCAAGGATATCCAGCATCTGCTTTGTCCCCAGACGGCAGGGAACGCACTTACCACATGACTCAGCCTGGGTAAAGGAAAGGAAGTAACGGGCGACATCAACCATACAGGTATCTTCATCCATTACCACCATGCCACCCGAGCCCATAATAGAACCTGCCTGGGTCAGCGACTCATAGTCAACAGGCAGGTTTAGCAGGCTTGCCGGTAGGCAGCCGCCGGAGGGACCACCAGTCTGGACTGCCTTAAAGCGCTTACCATCGGGGATGCCACCGCCGATGCCATAGATAATCTCCTGCAGGGGGATGCCCATCGGCACCTCTATGAGTCCGGTACGCACTATCTTGCCGGCCAGGGCAAAGGTCTTGGTTCCCTTGCTCTTCTCCGAGCCATAGCCAGCATACCACTCAGCGCCTTTCTGCAAGATTGCCGACACATTACCCCAGGTCTCCACATTATTGATATTGGTCGGTTTGCCCCAGAGCCCGGATTGAGCCGGAAATGGAGGACGGGAGCGAGGCATGCCCCTCTTGCCTTCAATAGATGCCATCAGTGCTGTCTCCTCGCCGCAGACAAAAGCCCCCGCCCCTTGCTTAATTTTCAGATGAAAACTGAAATCGGAACCCAGAATGTTATCGCCCAATAGTCCATAATCTGCCATCTGGCTGAGAGCAAGTTTCAGGCGTTCGATGGCAAGCGGATACTCAGCCCGGATATAGATATAGCCTTCGCTTGCCCCTATGGCGTAAGCACCGATGAGTATACCATCCAGAACAGCGTGAGGGTCACCCTCCAGAAGAGACCTATCCATAAAGGCACCAGGGTCGCCCTCATCAGCATTGCAAATCACATACTTTATCGTGCCCGGTGCCTTGCGACAGAACTCCCACTTTAGACCGGGGGGAAAGCCAGCGCCACCACGCCCGCGTAAGCCCGACTTCTTTATCTCCTCAATCACCTCTTCTGGCTTCATTCCCAGCGCCCTGACCAGACCGCTATAGCCATCCCTGGCAATGTAGTGGTTGATGTTCTCAGGGTCGATAATCCCGCAGTTGCGTAGGGCTACGCGCACCTGAGGTTTAAGCATCGGCAGTTCGAAGAGCTTGGGAATACCCTCAATACCGTCTCCGCCCACCGTGCCCAGAGCCAGGTCAGGGCGAGGGTTATCCTTGACCAGATAGTCCTCGATAAGCTGAACGGCAAGCTCAGGTGTGACATCACCATAGTAGATATGGGGGCGACCTGGCTTGATAATATCGACCAGGGGCTCGGTGTAGCAAAGCCCGATGCAGCCAACCTGGGTGACTATAGCCTTAATTTTATGCCGCGCCAGTTCACGATTGATAGCCTCCAGCACCGCCATGGCACCCGCCGCTCGACCGCAGGTTGCCGCCCCGACGAGGATGCGAGGTTTATCACTCAGCTCTAGGGCTTCCCACTCCGCTATTGCCTGACTTCTAATCTCATCAAAAGTCACTATCATACCCCATAATAGCTGCTATTTAGTCTCAGCCAGGATTTGACCTACCTTGGTAGTGGTCATTCGCCCGTAGACATTCTTATCAATCACCATAACCGGGGCTAAGGCACACGAGCCAAAGCAAGCAATTGTTTCTAAACTGTACTCCAGGTCACTGGTAGTCTCTCCAGGCTTGATACCCAACCGTTTCTCCACTTCCCGCAGGATGCGTGCCCCTCCCCGCACATGGCAGGCAGTTCCCCGACATACCTTGACCAGCGTCTTACCAGTGGGAGTAAGTTTAAACTGGGCATAGAAGGTGCTCACTCCATAAACGGTGCTCTCTGGCAACCTCAGAAACCTGGCGAACCTCTGCATCACCTCTTCAGGCAGGTAGCCAAACTTCTCCTGGGCTTCCTGAAGTATGGGAATAAGGTTACCGCTCTCTCGGCTATATCGTGATGCGATTTCATCCACTTCTTTGGCGATATCAACTTTCACTGGAGCGGTTACTCCCTTCCCTTAAAAATTTGACCAACTTCCAGGTGATTATCTCACAGAGCACGTTTATGTCCTCGGTAGAGAGATAATCAGAGACGGTGGCATCGAATAGTATGCTACCTTCAGGGGGAAACTCCTCATCGCCCCGCCACAGGATCAAAGTTATCGGCACCCGGCTGAAGGCGCTAATCGTTACCGCTACATCACCATAATCAACTTTATAGCCACCCAATTCTTTAGCGGCGTCTATCAGCCGATGAGGCTGCCCGCCAAAATGGTCAATAAGCGGCTTTATCGCCCTTTTATAGAAGGTGGGGAAGTAGTTGCTTCCTTCCGGCAGTTGCTTATAGGCGATAACCTCGCTGGCGAGAGGGCTTCCCTTTGCCTGAGTTAAATAGTGAAGAATCAGAATCTTATCCCTTATCGAAACCTCCTCCCCACTATCCACCAACGAAATCTCAACATCGGGGAGGGTGATTTGATACGATTGGTTTAAATATTCAACAATGATTAGTTGCTGAGAATCTATTACCAGGTATCTAGCACCACTTTTGAGGCATTGTTGCTCAATACCGTCGACCTTGGCCAGCTGTTGGCCGGCAAGTTCGTATGCAAGCTTATAACCATATTCATAATTCTTTTGATTGGGCATTGACAACGAACTATTGTTCATCCTGCAACCAGATTAACCAGTGCCTTTTGGCCGGCTGCCCTTAAAGTCCGGCAGCATCTAGCACGGCAGGCACCTTTTTCTCCCAACCAATAGCCATAACATGTACCCCTTGGCATATATCCTTCAACTGCCTGACTGTATCGGCAGCAATTTCTATTCCCGTCTGGGCTTTATCCTCAGCGGCAGCCATTTTTTCAATCAGTTCTTCAGGCACAAAAACGCCAGCCACATTCTTATTCATAAATCGAGCCATACCAGCGGATTTCAGGGGTATTATCCCAGCTAAGACGGGAACGCCAAATCCCTCTGCCCTTTTCATAAATTTGGCGAAGGCATCTGGGTCGTAGATAGCTTGGGTTTGAAAAAACCTGGCTCCAACCTCAATCTTTTTCTCCATTTTTATAAGCTGCAGCTCAAGGGCAGCCTGGGTATCTGCCCCCGGGTTGACCACTGCCCCGGGGAAGAAATTAGGTTTTCCCTTGAGCTCATTGCCAGCCATATCAAACCCTTCGTTCAACCTCTTTATTACCCAGAGGAGCTGCACTGAATCTAAATCATAGACTGGCTTGGCTTGAGGGTGGTCACCAAGCAGGGGTAAATCGCCGGTGATAGCCAGGACATTTTCAATCCCCAGGACATAGGCACTCAATAAGTCAGATTGTAGCGCCAACCGGTTTCTGTCCCGGCAAGTTATCTGGAATACGGGGTCAAGTCCCTTTTCTTTCAGCAAATGGCAGACTACCAGCGAGCCCAACCTCATCACCGAGCTTTGCTGGTCGGTAACATTGGCAGCGTCTACCTTCCCCCGCAAAAGCTCAGCCACTTCCTCTATCTCAGTGGTATCGGTTCCCTTCAGTGGACCAACCTCTGCCGTCACCACAAATTTTCCTGCCTCAAAGAGCGGCTGCAAGCTCATTTATCTCTCCCCTAGTCAGTATATCCCCGATGCTAGGACTGGTTGAATCTAACCCTGAGATAGAGTAACTACCAAGGACATTACTATATCTCAAGCCAGGAATGGGAATAGAGGGCTTCGCCAGTAATAACCCTGACCGTTTTCACATACTTCACCTCTTCCTCAGTCAAAGATGAGAAAGCAGGTTTATCGCCATCCATCACCCGATGCACCAGAGCCACGATTTCTGGCCTCTCGCCCCGGGCGATGCTTATTAGCTCGGAATCAAAGGCGTCAACTATTGCCGAATACAGTCCGTACTTCATAAGCATCATCAGATAAGCCCGATTAAGATAAGGTCTGAGGTGAGTAGGGGCACCATTAGAGACATTAGACAGACCTACGGTAGACTTACACCCAGGGGCAATATCTTGGAGCATGCTCATAAACTCCAGGCAGGGTTTGGACTGATTCGACTCAATATTGACCACCGGGGTAGCTATAGGGTCGAACCAGATATTCTCATTGGGGACACCCATCTCATTAGCTTTATACATAAGTTCAACGGCTATAACGCCTCTCTCAGCGGCGTCTCGGGGCATCCCCTCCCTACCCCAGAGCAGCCCAATCATTTCAGCATTATATTTCTTGACCAGAGGTGCTTCCTCATCCATCCTGGACGGGGAAATAGAATTAATCAACGCCTTTCCCTTACACACCTTCAGCCCGGCTTCCATAGCCACCGGATTGGTGGTATCCAGCGACAGCGGCTTATCGGTAACCTCCTGCACTGTCTTCACCACCCATTCCATCAGCTCATCCCCCCGCTTTCTGGCGGGACCGATGTTAAGGTCAATATAATCAACACCAGCCTCAGCCTCAGCCTGAGCCAGTTCCTGGATAGGCTTGGGATTCCTCTCCTTAAGCGCCGGACCGATGGTTTTTGATATTATATTTAGATTTTCGCCGATGAGGACCATCTTTCCCCCTTTATGGTTTCCACGATTTAAGATAAGCTGGGATATGAGCCCCATCCCTGGGACCAACCAGAATCTCCCAGGGGGCGCAATCCTCTTCCAAGCCACCGCTTTCGGCGGCAGCATATCCAGGGATTATCAATTTGCGGTGTTTAACCATATCCTCAATGCCGCACTTCTTAACGAAGGGGGCGATAGCATCAGAGACAAACTTTCCCGCTGCCCAGGCAGTCATGACCGAAAGCCCCTCGGTGTCCTTAACCAGGAGATAGCTGGGAATCCGGCTGTTCTCTATTTCGCCAGAGACAATGAAGTAGGTAAGGGAAAAGTTGGAGGTAATGAGCACCGGGGAGTTTTCGTCGGGCTCACCAATCTCGTAGATTCCCTCCTTGGTTGCCAGCGGTCGCTGGGGGTCAGTATAAATATTCAGCCTTTCCACCAGCAAGGGGAAAAGGCCTTCTCCCTGAAAGTCGGAGAGAACGATAATACTGCCATATTTAGCCACAAAAATAGAGGCAATTACAGCCTCCTTCATCGGGTCATCGGTCATCTCACAGGGGAAAACGATAGTGGGGAAGCCCAGAGGGCGAAACTTCTTGGCTAAGGCGGCACTCCTGATAATTATCTGGTCCTCAAATGCCTGACGCAGGCTGCGCGAGCCGGAATCAATGACCATCTCCTTAACCCCGGCGTCGGCTAGTTTGGTGGTCAGTTCGGCAAGCTTCTCCACGCTGGGAGCTTTTACCGCCAGGGGGCAGGAATTTGCCTTAGCTAAGTCCGCCACCTGTTCCCAGCTCTCCTCAGTAGCGGCATAGAGCAATGGTTTGCGGTCGGCACAGACCTTCAAGCCAGCAGCCAGAATATCAGGGTTGGTGCTCATCAGGATAATGCCACCATCGCTATTTTGCTTTACCTTGCTCGCCAAGGCTTCAAACTTCGCCTTATCTCCCGAGTCACCCTTTACCGCTATCAAATCAGGACGAAGGATAAGACCTATCCTCTCATATTGAAGTTTAAACCTCTCCAGCCTACTATCAATCTCGGAATCATCCATGCTGTCGCTAATGAGAAGGGCAAAGCCGGGTTGATTCTCAAACCTTTTTTCATGGCGAAACATAACCGTCTCGCCGCCGACCTTCAACGCTCTGTCGCCGACGCCAATGGCAACCGGCATGATGGGAGGAGCGGCTGCCTCAGATAGTTTGGCCCTCGCCTCCTCAGAGACATAGGGACAGGCAGTTAGTTCCGCCTTCCCAGCGGCTAGTTTCATGGCAAAAGCAAGACAGGTAGGCTCCCCACACTCCTTGCAGTTAGTCTTGGGTAGTAACTTAAATATCTCTATCCCAGTAAGCGGCATATTTTATATGCTCCTTTCCTAGCCCAGTAGTGACTCCATTTCAAGGGCTGGGTGTCCCTTCTCCTGGAGGAAGGGGAGAATCTCTTCCTCGGTGGTGCCCACCGTCTCATCGGCAATCATATCCGGCAGGTCGGGGACACCAACCTCCTCAGCCCTCGCCTTAAGCCGGTCGGCAATCTCCTCCTTCAGCATCTTGGGCATCCAGACCATCCTCTTTATGCCACCATCAGCAGACATGAACTTTCTCTGACAGATATTGTACTTGCCATGACCGATGAATCCAGGGGTACTTATGCCACCACCAACAGTCCCAGCCAGCGTGGTGAATTTCATCCCGCAAGGCGTTTCTCCAGCATACTCCCGATTTACCGTCATTACTCCGTTGCACAGGGGGAGGACAGCAGCAACGCACTCGCAGCAACCACAGGTAGTCCAGGGGTCATGTACTATGCTGTACATATTATAATAGTCTAGATTTCCACGAGAAGCCTTGTAGATAAACTCATTTACCCCTTTCCACTGCCCCAGCTTGGCATCAATGATTTCCCCCTTTTCCACCGGTTGATTAGGTCCGGTGGGGTTAATCTCATAAGCAGCTTTGCAGTCCATCCAGTTATAGGAGCCACAAAGCCCGGTTTTCTCGGGGGTAATGACACAAACATGGTTTGGGGCAAAGGACTGACACAGGGTACATGAGTAGTAGGTATCAGTAGTTTCATCGGTCATACCTTCAATTCGGGCGTCTCTAGACCCATACACAGCTCTCGCCTTTTCCACTATCTCTTTTACCTTATCCTCCTCGGTATAGAGTGTTACCTGTATTTTATCAAATATCCGACCAAAATCCTGATGCATCTTGGCATGATAGAGAGCACCAATGTGGTGTAGTCTAAAGCCCTTGTTGAAAGCTGCTTTAGTAATTCGCAGCCAGGCAATATCCCTCTGCCCTATATGCCATATCCCCTGAGCATAGTTTATGGAGTGGTGAATCTGACGCTCCAAGATAGGTTCATAGTCCTCTTCCATCTCTCTTCCAGCCACCTCAACCGCTATGGCTAAAGGCAACCGGGACTCCTCAGGAACATCGGTTATCTCGGGGCCGATGACCTCAACCTTTCCATCCTCCAACTCGTCCATCCGCTTAGTGGTAACCCATTCAACCATTGGGGTATAATTGCCGCCACACTCCAGATACCACTCTCCCTTCCGCACCCGCTCGCCCTCAAAAGCAGGGCCAAATGCTACCGGAACCGGCACCTCAGCCGCGGCAACCTTGAGCCCCCTCACCTCTACTGCTCTGGATACTATCTTGTCGTGGGGAACATTAGAGATAACATGCTCGTAGGTGCAAACCCCGGTGGGCAGAATCTCAGGTATTGGGGTATCGGCGATAGTGGGGAAGCCAAAGTTAACGCAACCCAGGGCGTTGGCATACCACTCATCGGTAACATAGCCTAGAGGCATAGCAAAGGCGAAGCAACGGTCTTTATTGTAGATAAGGTGTTTTCTATATTCTCCAGGTCCGATGCCACCGAAGGTGAAACCAACCCTGATGGCGAAACCAGCAGCAAATACGGCGGCAGTTACATCAGGACCAAAGGAGACCAGACGAGTTGGCCAGCCAATCTGCACCCCTGCTTCAACAAGCTGTTCGGCAAACCTTTCCCCATTATGCTCAGCACACATAAAGGTGTAAAGATTGCTTTTTTGGATATCTTGGGCGATTTTAACTGCTATCTCATTGGTAGGGGCAGCACCGAGTATAGCAGCAAAGCCAGGGGCAGTGCCATCAACAAACTCGATTCCCCTCTTTCTCAGGATGACATCGTCTGCCGCGCCCAGCCAGATATTTGTGTCGGTAGGGTCTTCCTGCTTGGTATAAAAGTCTGGCTGCTCCAGATACCTTATAGCTTCTAGTAACTCCTCGGCAAAGAAGGTGGCCATGCCGGCATCCAGGGCTGGAGCCAGGTAAGGTAGAGGGCAATTCTCCCTCACCGGAGGCGGGAGCAGGGATTTGCACCTTTTCAGTACCGACTCCATATCGCCCAGTTTTTCCACCTTGACTCCCAAGATTCCATAAATTACCGGCAGATAATAGGCAGTATTGGGAAAACCTACCGGCTCATTGGCTCCCCACCTGTCCATCGCCTCCTGCCACTTCTTCTCAGCCTGGTCTATAATCTTATAAGCTCCTCGAATAGCTGCTGATGCAATAATCTTAGACATAGCTTAAACCCTCCGTCCTTGTGATAGCTTTGGCGATTAAGTGAGTTCCCTTCTCATTGCCATATCATAGAGTACCCTCTCTCTAGCCTTATCAATGCCCAAGGCTTTGCGCTTCTTGTCGATGTGGTCAATCATAAGGTGTGCCGCCTTAATCGGGTCAGGTTCAAAAGCCCACATTCCGCCATAGATAGCCTCAAAATCCTTGAACAAGAATTCGGTCACCTCGTTACTTCCCAGGGTAGGCCAGTTAACGCCAAATACAGTGAACACCCCTGAGCCAACAAAATATTGTCCGATGGAGATCGCCTTCTCGCTCATCCACTCGGGACCAGCCCCAGCCACAGGCAGCTCGCTGATGTCATCGCCTAAGCCGCCGTCTTTCACCATGGCAGTAGCTGCCATCAATATTCGGCTGTTATCAACACAGGAGCCCAGGTGCAATACCGGGGGAATACCCACTGCCTCGCACACTGAAGCCAGTCCCTCACCGGCATATTTTGCCGCTGCCTCCGGGGTCATAAGTCCAGCTTCAGCACAGGCAATAGCACTGCAACCGGTCTGAAGCACAACGACATCGTTCTTTATCAGCTCCTTAACCATCGCAACATGATTCTCGTTGTGTTTAACCCGGGCATTGTTGCAACCAACGACACCAGCTACTCCCCTAATCCTGCCATTGATGATATTGTCATTTAATGGTCGGTAGGAAGCTCGGAAGATACCACCCAGCAGGTAGTTGATGGTTTCGTGGCTGAATCCAGCCACCAGGTCAGTCTGCTCCTCGGGGATATCAATATTCTTCCCCCGGTTGGGGAAATTCTCAATAGCGGTCTTTACTATAGCCCTAGCCGATTCCATGGCATTATGTTCATCAAACTCGATATGGATTGCACCGGGAATCTTAGCCTTAGCCGCAGTGGTGATAATCTTGGTATGATAGCACTCGGCTACAGTGGTCAAGGACTGCATAATGCATTGGATATCTACTACCATAACGTCCACCGCCCCGGTGACCAGAGCCAGCTCCTGTTGCAGGAAATTCCCGGCCAGTGGTACGCCGTGGCGCATCAATATCTCGTTAGCAGTGCAACACATCCCGGCCAGATTTATCCCATTAGCCCCTTTAGATTTAGCCAGCTCCAGCATCTGGGGTTCCTGGGCAGCGACTACAATCATCTCGGAAAGCAGGGGTTCGTGACCATGAATGATAAGGTTTACCTCGTCCCGTTTAAGCACCCCCAAGTTTATCCTACCCAGGACCGGCGCCGGGGTGCCAAACAGGATGTCCTGAAGCTCAGTGGCAATCATACTGCCCCCCCAGCCATCGGCTATAGCCGCTCTGACCCCCTGTTTGAGCAGGTTTCGATAGTCCTGGTCAACCCCGATATGGGTCCGGTGCATTATCTCCACAATTTCTCTATCTATGCCTCGGGGAGCAACCCCCTCCCGCTGCCACAACTCCTGGCGCTTCAGTGGCGCCCTTCTCAGGAACAGGACTCCGCCCTCCTGCTTGCCAAACTCGCTCAGGGCTATCTCTCCGATGTCAATGGCTATTTCCTGGTTGCTGCGGTCACCGATTTCAACGCCCCAATCCAGAGCTACCTGCAATAGCTTCTGCTCGTCTTTAATCTCGTAGCCCGGAGCCTCACCTTTAGCTACCGCCAAGAAGAGCTCGGCTACTCCACGACCGTGGTCGGAGTGGGCAGCCGCCCCACCAGCTACCATCCGAATAAAATTACGAGCAGCGATGGTCTCAGCAGTAGCTCCACAAAGTCCCCTTCTCTTCTGCTTTTCCTCAGGAGTTTCCTCCCTCCCTTTGGGCAGGGGCACCCGGCAAGGTCCCATACCGCAATGCTTGCAGCAACTACCTACCATCCCAATAGGACAAGGCTTCATGGTTTCAGCTCTATCAAAGGCGGTATTCACCCCATCCCTAACCGCTTTTTCAATCATCTTAACACTGGCGCTATCAATGCTCTTGGTCTCTGCTTCTGCCATCTTGTTATCACTCCTTCCAATTATTTTAGGAAGCTGTTAGTTCAGCTACTATCTCGCGAACCAACTTTATTGCCTCTGGATGCCTCATAACTATCACATCCCCCCCCGCCAGAATCAGCACCATGGCTGACATCGCTTCCAACAGGATTCCCCGCTTCCTGGCATCCCCCATATTAAGCTCACCATCGGCAAGATGTACTTCCTTGGTCTTCCACGCCTCTTTTGATATATTACAGATGAGAGGAAACTGTAGCTTTTCATCCTGCTGGGTCAGTCCCGCCATTCTCGTTCTCTCCATTACTGAGTAGCAATACTCAATACCGTAGCCAATGCAACTGGTAGTAGGGTCCATTACAATCAGTTCGTCAGAGACGCCCAGGTTACCCAGCAGAATATTAAGCTGTTTAGCCAGGTTTATGTCTATAGGCGTTGACGCAGCCACCGTGTGTTGGTAGCCGATAGCGGCGGCGCCAATCTTCTTGTGGTCACCCTCTTCAACCGGTCCGATAATCAGGTTTCTACCCTGACAGACCTCGGTCACCTTCCTCAGAACCTCGGTATCTTTGTCATGATTAGCCGTCCCCCAGACGATTAAGGGGACGCCAACAGCATCAGCCACCTTCTTGACCACCTCGGCGGCTTCATCAGCCCCCCGGTCAAGCCCGTTGGGGTCAGTGCTCACCAGTTGCAGGCAAATCATCTCCGCCCCGTAATCGGCAACGCATTTCTTTGCCCAGCTGGCAGGGTCATCGGTCACCCCCTTAAACGGCTCTAAGGCAGCCTCAGCCCACTCCTGGGGCGGCATGTCCCAGACCTCCATGGCTATCCGGGGCAGATGAGGCATCTCCCCCTCGAAGAGATAAAACGGGTAGCAGGTCTCCCCGCCAACGGTTACCGCTTTGTCACCGCTGCCCAGCTTTATCTCTCTAATCTTGCCACTATACGCTGTCTTAGGGATTTCAAACGCCATTCCCGTCTCCCTCCTTACTCAAGCTGGATTCTTCCTCCTCTCACTACCATACCAGTCTTTGTCAAACCAATATCGCTCACCGGTTTGTAGATATCTGAGCTTCTCCTCTCGGCTTTCCAGTTTCTGTCTCCACCCCCCCAGCTCCTCCCCCTCAGGTCTACCCTTCTCAAAGGTCTCCCCCAACACCTCTACTTCCTTCTTGACCGGTGCCTTCTTTTTCTTACCTTTATATTCCACTCCTTGTTACCTCCTAGGCTATGCCGGCGGCTAATTTTGCCGCTCTGACGGTATTCATCATCAGCATGGTTATGGTCATAGGCCCTACCCCACCAGGGACCGGGGTGATAGCTTTAGCCTTCTCCTTGACGGCGTCAAAATCAACGTCTCCGCAGAGGATTCTCTTGCCTTCGGCGGTCTTGCCGATTTCGTTCACGCCAACATCAATTACCACCACTCCTTCCTTGACCATATCGGCGGTGATAGCTTTGGGTTTTCCCGCAGCCACAATCAATATATCAGCCCTCCTGGTATGAAAAGCCATATCGCGGGTCCTGGTATGACAAACAGTGACGGTAGCATTAGCCCCATCCCTCTTCTGGAGCAGGATGTTGGCAATAGGTTTGCCCACGATGTTGCTTCTACCAACGACAACCACTTCCGCACCCTCAATCTTGGTGCCGGACCGAATCAGAAGCTGCTGGATGCCGGCGGGCGTGCATGGTACGTAGTCCGGTTCCCCTATCATCAGCTTGCCCACATTTACCGGGTGGAAACCATCAACGTCCTTCTTCGGGTCGATGGTATAGAGGACTTCCCCCTCGTTTAAGTGTTTGGGCAGGGGCAGTTGAACCAGGATACCATGAATCTTAGGGTTTTTGTTCAGCTTGTCAATCAGGGCGATGAGTTCTTTCTGGGTGGTCTGCTCTGGGAGGTCGTATCTTTCCGAGTAGATACCCAGCTCTTTTGAGGTCTTTTCTTTAGCGCCGACGTAGACCTGTGAAGCCGGGTCAGCACCGACAAGAACCGTGACCAGTCCGGGCACGACGTTGTGCTTCGCCTTGAGCTCGGCAATCCCCTTTTTCAGTTCTTCGCGAATATGGGCGGCGACTTCAGCGCCTTTAATAAGTTGTGCCGTCATTTTACCCCCTTTCCATCGAGAAGTTTTGTCATCAAATCATTAACTGCCCTCACTGCCTTGGAACTATCCGGCAGGTCAAGCAGTGGCTTTAATTTTAGGTCATACTGATATACTTCCTCATCTAAGGGAATGGTGGCTGCGGCGTCAATTCCCCATTTCTTCATCTCCTCAGCCACCAGAGGGTCAAGTCCATCGGGGACAAGATTGATTAATACCGATTGCCTCTTCACCAACAGCTTGAGTTCAGCCACCAGCTCCCTTATCCGCGCCACAGTTCGAACCCCTTTCACCGAATGGTCGGAGATTATAAATAGCTCGTCAACATTCTGGGTGGTTCTCCGCGACAGGTGCTCCATCCCCGCCTCATTATCCATAACCATATAGGGATAGTTTTCCGCCAAAGTATCGGCAAATTTTCTCAGGATAAGATTGGGATAGCAGTAACAATCAGGACCTTCTCCCCTCCCCATGGTCAATAGGTCAAGAGCCTTGGTTTCCACCATAGCCTGGTTTAGTTTGTACTCCAGATAAGCTTCCTTGGTCATCCCGGGGGGGATTTTTATTTTGTCCCTCTGAAAATCGTCAAGTATCAGGCCAACCGTTTGTTTTATGTCAAGCCCTAAACTCTCCCCCAGGTTGGCATTGGGGTCAGCATCAATAGCCAGAATTGGTCCGGCTCCATTCTTCATTAGGTAGCGAATAACCAGACTAGCTACCGACGTCTTTCCGCTACCGCCCTTTCCAGCTACAGCGATATTAAAGCTCAAACGGTTATCCTCCGCTTCGTCTTGCTCTTTAACAACTTTTAGAACAGTCCGGTAACCTTCCCCGTCTTTACATCTACATCAACCCTTCTAAAGGCAGGGTCTGATGAAGTTCCCGGCATCAGGCTGATAGTTCCGGCGCAGGGGCAAAGGAATTTTGCTCCGGAGTAAATCAATACATCGCGGATGGGCAGATTCCAACCCTTGGGAGTACCCTTAACCGCCGGGTCGTGGGTAAGGCTCAGGTGAGTTTTCACCATCATGGTGGTGTATTCATCATATTTAGAATCGGACTCAAGCGTCTTAGCCTTAGCTTCAGCCTCAGGAGTCCAAGCCACGCCATCAGCCCCATAGACTACTTTGGCAATATTTTCTACCCTCTCCCGTAGTTTCATCTCCATAGGGTACAGAAACTTAAATTCACTTTCCTCTTCACAGGCTTCCTTGACCACATCGGCTAACTCCAGAGCACCATCACCGCCATCAGCCCAATGGGAGGACACAGCGCAGCGCGCCCCGGCTGCCTCAGCCGCCTTCCTGACCATGGCAATCTCAGCCTTGGTATCAGTATGGAAGGCATTGATACATACCACCGGCTTAATGCCGGAAGTCCTGATGATGTTGATGTGGTGCACCATATTGGGGATACCTTTCTCCAGGAGCTCCAGGTCCTCTTTGGCGTAGGATTCAGGTAGAGGAATACCAGCTACTACCTTGGGTCCGCCACCATGCATCTTCAGTGCCCGGATGGTGGTGGTGAGTACCGACACATGCGGCTTGAGACCACTGTAGCGGCACTTGACATTCCAGAACTTCTCAAAACCGATGTCGGCGCCAAAGCCGCTCTCGGTTACATGATAGTCAAACATCTTCAACCCAATGCGGTCAGCGATGATAGATGACTGCCCAACGGCAATATTGGCGAAGGGACCAGCGTGCACCATCACCGGCTGATACTCCACGGTGCACATCAGGGTGGG
>JAGMCH010000012.1 GCA_023129255.1 Dehalococcoidales bacterium | reverse complement strand
TTGATGGTGTTGCGCATCCAGGCGGTCATGGCGCCACCCACCTCAAGGTCGCCGGTGGTAATGACATTGCCCCTCTTATCAAAGGCTACAGTAATGTTATCCATCCTCTCCCGCAGGTCAGCCAGGTCTCTGACAATTGAGAGCATAGCCATAAGCTCAGAGCTGACGGCGATGCCGAACTTGGATTGCATGGTAAAGCCGTCCATACGCCCACCGAGACCGATAACTATGTTACGCAGGCTCTGGGCGCAAAAATCCATAATCCAGCCCATCTCTACTCTGGTGGGGTCGATGTCCAGACGGCGCATCCTGGTGAGCCTAGCCAGTTGCTCGTCATTGTAGTTGCGCTCGTGCTGCATCCTGGCAGTAAGAGCAACCATAGCCAGGTTATGGGCATTCATAATGTCGTTAATGTCGCCGGTAAGACCCATAGAAAATTCGGTCATGGGAATAGCCAGGGCATTACCACCACCGGCGGCAGTCCCCTTGATATTCATGGTTGGACCACCCGAGGGCTGGCGAATAGTGCCACCCACATTAAGCCCCCGCTTGCCCATACCCTCTAGGATACCCATTGCGGTCGTTGTTTTCCCCTCCCCCAGTGGCGTGGGGGTTATGGCAGTCACCTCAATATACTTGCCGTCGGGCTTGTCCTTGAGACGGTCGATAATCTTCATAAAATCGAGCCGGCATAATCTGCCGTAAGGGATAATCTCGTCCTTTTCCAGGTTTAACCTCTCTCGCCACTCATCAGAGGTTGGCATATTCTCTTCAGCCGCCTCTGAAATCTGCCAGTCCTTCATTTTTACCGCATCGTAGGCCACAGGAACCTCCTCATTTTTATTCCTATTTTATTTTTTGCTCGGTGCCTGAGCAGTAGATAATAGAGCCTGATAGATATTTCTAACTTCACTGATAATCTGGGGGCTAGAATCAAGGAGAGGAAGATTGGCGAGGTCAGCGTCAACTAGGGCTTGGTCATAGGGGATAAAACCGAGGAATTCAAAACCTGGCAGGCTGGAAGTTAGGAATTCTTTATCAGATGGGCTCCGGACTTTGTTTCCTACTATTGCAATATTATGTAAACCAATTTCTTTTGCCAGTTTATCGATTCTATGGGCGGTTTCAACACTTCGTCTGCTCGGTTCCACTACTACAATCAATCTATCTACTGCCTTAGCTGTTGCTCGTCCCAGATGCTCTACACCAGCCTCCATATCCAGAATAACTACTTCATCCCTTCCCAGGAGCAGATGGGTGATTAGGGCTTGTAGGAGAGCGTTTTCCGGACAATAGCAACCGGTGCCGCCCTTTTTAATTCGCCCCATTACCATCAATCTAATGCCATTATATTTCAGGGAGTATTTTTCTGGCAAATCATCCACTTTAGGATTTAGCTTAAAAAAGCTCCCCGCCTTACCCGGTGGTGCCCCTGTCCGCTCCTCAATAAGAGCGCTCATCTCAGATATAGGGGTTATCTCGTCAGAACGGGGGAAACCAAGGGTAGCGGCTAGGTTGGAATCGGGGTCAGCATCTATGGCTAAAACAGCGTAGCCAGCCTCAGCGAAAGTTCTGGAAAGGAGAGAGGCAAATATGGTCTTCCCCACTCCACCCTTACCGCTAATAGCAATCTTCATCGGAATCTTGTTTTTGCCACAATAAAGCTGAGACTTTGGGGGAAAGTTCTCAGCTTCAACCAGTGTTATTATCTGGTAACACCCAACGCATAGTTTATCCCACCGTGAATGAGAAGTCAAGCAATTCTAGCTGCGGGTTACTTCTCCTCAGTAGCCACCACCTGATAGATACTGACTTTGGGTTTCTCCACCAGAAGCGGCTCAATTTGCTTGTATAACCTAATTCGTGGCTCTGATTTCTCCCATGCCTTCCAGTCCTCCAGGCTCTGCCATGTGCTTAGCACCGAGATGATAGACGGGTCTCCAGTGCTGGCTAGAGTCTCACCGGTTATATAGCCCGACTGGTGCATAGCCTCCGCCCTGAGTTCCCGGAGCAGCGGCATTAGGTCTCCTCTCTTGCCTTCCTTCAGGTGACGCTCTATTACCACTCTTACCATTGCTGCCTCCCTTTCATGCTTTTTATCCCTGTTTAGTCCTCTGCTCCTGTATCAGCTTCTCCCCATACTCAAGCAGGAGCTTGGCTCGCTCTGGGGATACCTTCTTTGACTCTAAGTAGGCTTTCAGGGCATCAGGGGGAGTTATCTCTTCAGCCGTCCACTGCCCCAGTCTGAGACGGGGCTCCCGCCTAGTGTCCTTGGCGATGGTGAAGTAGTGAGCCTCTTTCAGGGCATTCCTGATGTCATTGTCTCTGAGATGACCTTCAATCTCCGCCGACAGGCTAATCTGGAGACGCACTATGGCATGCCTGACCTCATGTTGCTGTTCAGCGATAGCCCTGAGCGCCGTTGATGTTGGCTGGCATCCTGTGGCTCAATATCAACATTGATGGTG
>JAGMCH010000011.1 GCA_023129255.1 Dehalococcoidales bacterium | reverse complement strand
GTGAGCATGGTGATTTTCTCACCCTTTTGCTTCATCTCTTTTATCTGAGTTATGGTTATGCGCATCTATTTCTCCCAGAAGGGCAAAGCCCTCACCGCCGATTTGATTTCGGCGATGTTGTTATTTTCGTCAACATAGACCAGTTTGGGGGCGAAATTATGGGCTTCTTCCTCCTCAACCTGGCAGTAGGCAAGGATGATTACCGTG
This sequence comes from Dehalococcoidales bacterium, assembly GCA_023129255.1. Lineage (GTDB taxonomy): Bacteria > Chloroflexota > Dehalococcoidia > Dehalococcoidales > BS750m-G39 > JAGMCH01. The sequence goes on along the minus strand of JAGMCH010000011.1, from coordinate 3,835 downwards.
TCTCCGACCGTGACCAGTCTGGCAGCAGCCCCCTGGATGCCAATCTCTCCGCTATCCGCTTCGGCTTCAATGGCGTAGGTCTCAAAACGGGCGCCGTTGTTGATATCCAGCACCTTAACCTGCTCGTAGGGGAGAATGTCAGCCGCTTCCATAAGCCTCTTGTCGATGGTAATGCTCCCTTCGTAGTCAATGTTGGCTTCGGTGACGCGGGCTCGGTGGATTTTGCTTTTAAGCATTACTCTCATCATACCCTCCGTAACTATTTACTTAGTCGGGTTGTTCCAGTATTGCCTGTAGTTCACGGGCTTGAGATTCGTTTATTTTTCCCTTGGCTAGGGCGATGGGGATAGTCTGCCGGCCAAGCTCGCGGTAGGTGGAGAGCAGGTGGGGGGCGGTTTGGTTTAGGGCATCAAGGTGTTTGTTGATAGTCCCGATGTCTCCGCGAGCGATTGGTCCGGTGAGGCATGAGGGGATACCAATAGTCTCAATATTATGAATCGTGCCCCGTATCAGTGGCAATAGTGCCTGAGTAGCTTGCTGGGGCGGTATATTGAAGGTTTGCCACAGGTCGGTAGCCAATTTGACCAGAGTTACCATATAGTTGCAGGCAATGACGGCTGCTGCATGATAGAGCACCTTATCGCTTGCCTTCAGCTCTACCCACTGACCATCAAGGGCGGTAGCCATATCCTTGAGGGTGTTTAGTAAGGGCTCCTCAGCCTCCAGGGCAAAGGTCGAGCCCGGTATATTGTCTATGGCTTGTTGGGCACTGGCGAAGGTCTGCAGGGGGTGAAAGGCACCGACCTGTGCCCCCGATTTCCTGGCTGGTTGCAGAATATCGGTGGAGTCGGCGCCGCTACAGTGAACCACACTCTGTCCGCGGTGCCACTTTATTTGGGAAGCTACCGGGGCGATAGCATCATCGGGGGTGGTAATAAAAGCAAGCTCGGCATTATCGGCAGCAGCTTGATTGCTATTGAACACACGGCAGCCGTTGACTGCCCCTGCCAGATTCTCGGCTGAGGTCTGGCTGCGACTGGATACGGCGACTATAGGGTAGCCCTTGACGGCTAGCCTCACCGCCAGGGCAGTGCCTACCGTTCCGGCTCCAATGAACCCTAATTTGAGCATTTTAGCCAACTTGCCATTAAAAACGCCTTCTCCGACACAGCCAGAGAAGGCATTCCAGAATAAGCGCTATTTCTGCCGTCTCGGTCGTATCTGATCCAAGCGACTTTTAGTTATTAAGGACTGTTCTAGAAAGCTTACCGCCCTGTGGGTCGATAGCTAATTTCAGTATATGGGCTGGTTATCGTTTTGTCAATAGGTCTTTTAGTTTCGGCGGCGGGAATAACAAATCACATCTGGACAATTGAAGAAGTAGTTTCTCTTTGTTAGGCTATGATTATGGATGAGGAGTAATTGCGAGAATTGTGATTATACCCTTAGAGGGTCCGTAATACCAAAAAACTCTATAGGCCGCTGGTGTTTTCTGCTGAACATACGCCTCAAAAACCCTTTCCCTATTTGGTCCCCTTAGGCTCATATATTCATGAGTTTGGAGGCTATTGTGCCGAGGATTCATTGCTAGAAACCCGATGGTCTTTTTGATGGCTTTGTAGCGTGCCTTTTGTGACGCATCACTCTTAAGCAGCCCGTAAGTCCTACTTGCTTCTTCAGTCCATTCTAACTCAAACAAAATGCTTGACCCTAAAGGGTATCAAGGTCAACTTTTGACACCCTGCCTTGTGCAGCATCGGCAAGGCCCTGCCGAACTGATGCAAGGGCATTTGGGTTATTGAATAGCCATACTTCTGAAGCTGGAATGGTTATTTGTGGGTCTAGTACAATTTGCCCAAAGCTGTTAATGTATATATGATATGTGATGCCTTCTTGCACAGGGACTTTGCTCAGGACTATGCGTTTTTTGGCATCTGGCTTCACGCTATCAGCTACCTTTTTTAAATCTAAATCCCTTATTATTGTAACCATTATGACGATATTTTATCACAGGTGGGATTATTTGTCAAGTGGGGTATTCCCACTTTTTCTCCATTACTTAATTTCAAATTGACCCACTACCTTAGTTTCAGTTTACCCGCCGCCGGGTCTGACCAGGGGGATGCCGGCGGCGCACAGGGGGCAATTCTCAGGGGGGTAGGTTATGGTTTCCGACCGGAGGCAGCTGAAAAGCGGGACGCCAAAATCCATCTTGAGCTCGGAGCGGTCAACCAGTACCCCAATGCCAATTATTGTGCCACCCAGCTTGTTTACTGCCGCAATAACTTCGCGTATGGAGCTGCCGGTGGTAAGAATATCGTCCACGATGAGGACCCGCTCAGCTGGCTTAATGCCAAAGCCCCGCCGGAAAGCCCGCTCCTGGTTTCCCTCCTTTTCAGCGAATATGCCCCTTACTCCCAACTGTCTGGCCACTTCAAAAGCTAAGATTATGCCGCCAGTGGTTGGCCCGGCCACTACCTGGATTTTTTGCTTCTGGAAGTGGTCAGTAATCAGGCGGCAAAGCTGCTGGGTGTAGTTTGGATATTGCAAGACCCGGAACTTCTCCCAGTAGACCGGGGAGTGCCGCCCGGAGGCTAGCAGGAAATGCCCCTTGAGTATAGCCCCCGATTTCTCGAAGATTGCCTCTATATTTTCTGTCAACCCTATCCCATGAAGAGTCTTTGACTCTCCTTTTTCTTTCTCTTTCAATCTACCCCTTAGTAAAGGCGTTATTCACCTGTAGAGCTGGCAAGTTGTTCCTCCAGTGGGTAGTGATGAACCAGCCCCCATTCCTTTGGTGGCCAGAATGATAGCCAAGCTTTGCCAATTATGTTTTCCCTGGGCACTGCCCAGCCTTTGTGAGAATCATTGGCATTATTACGGTTGTCGCCGAGAACAAAGTATTCATCCCCGGCGATTCCTGTCAGGGGGAAGGTATAGGTGGGGGGCTCCTGAATATAGGGCTCATCTAGTTTTATGCCATTGACATATACCGCCCCATCTCTCACCTCCACAGTATCGCCGGGTAGGGCAATGATGCGTTTGATATAGACTAATTCGGGGTTAAAGGGGGGGTGTAATATAATCACATCGCCCCTTTCCGGTTCGTGGAAGTGATAAACTACTTTATTGGCCAGTATTCGTTCTTCTTCATGAAGCCCGGGCTCCATGCAATGCTCTACGATAACGAAACGCTGAAATGCGACTTGCAGCAAGAGGAAGACCACTATTACCAGTATTAGCGTTATCAGGATGTCGCGGAAAATCGTTCGCATTTATTTAATGGTTGCCCCTTATCCAGTCTATGGTATTATACTCTATCCGACTTCATTCTTCTAGAGGGGCTTGACTTTCCAAGGTTGCACTTTTTTTCAGAGAGGTGCTAGAATGGCGATGCCATGGATTATATGGAGCAGGCGCTTTCCTTGGCTAAACTGGCTCTGGGGCAGGCCAGTCCCAACCCGGCAGTGGGGGCGGTGGTGGTTAAAGAAAGTGTGGTTGTAGGGCAGGGCTATACCCAGCCACCAGGCTCCCATCATGCCGAGGTGCTAGCCCTGAAGCAGGCGGGTAATGAGGCTCGGGGGAGCACGATGTATGTTACCCTGGAACCCTGCTGCCATCATGGTCGGACTCCACCATGTACCGGGGCAATCATTTCTGCCGGCATCAGGGAGGTTCATATGGCTATGCTTGACCCCAACCCCTCGGTTTCAGGACGGGGTAGAGACGAGCTTCAGAAAGCGGGCATCAAGATATACCTCGGTGAGCACGAAGAGGAAGCTAAAGAGATTAACGAGGCTTATACCAAGTTCATTACTACCGGTATCCCCTTTGT
>JAGMCH010000104.1 GCA_023129255.1 Dehalococcoidales bacterium | reverse complement strand
AAAGCACCCGAATCCGAGACCTCTCCGGGTTGGTGCTGCTATACTTTGGCACAGCGTGAAAGGCGGAGCAGATTGTCTCACAAGCCCGGCAACCATTACATTTATCAACGTCGATCTTGATTAGCTTGACGGTTTTCATTGTTTATTGCCCTGACTTTTTCCTTTTTTAGAACCCTTCTTAGCCACTTTCTCTTTTTCGCTTTTAGTGGAATCCTGTTTAGCTACCTTGACTTTTTTCTCTTTATAGACCCCTCTTTGTTCAAAGTCCTGGCTAACGTAATCCAAGCCGAGTTCGTCTAAAGTCTCCTTGTTCGGAATACCTTCATTATTCCATCCCTTAAATTTGTAATACTCATCGTGGAGCTCAGCTTCAAACTCGGGGAATCGCTTTCTCCAATGGTCATCGGGAGGACGTTCATCCTTTCTCCTCATGCCTCTTCTAATGTTAATGGCTCGGAGTAAATTTCGATTCCTCTTAGCTGTTTCCCACAGCCTGTCTTCATCGATATCCAGCCCGGTGGCAGATGAGATTAACTTCGGTAGATTGTGTATATGATAGGGAGGCTTAATTGGAAATGACGACAAGCCGGCGCATATACCGGTGGCATCATCAATGTAATGCATCGTCTCCTGCCACTCAACAAGGTCAAAAACTAAATCGAGAGGTGGCCAAAATGGTAATCCCTTGCCTTCATCTCCCCATTCCAGGATAAATTGTTTGAATCTTTCCTCCTTCCCGGTAGGGATCTGGATCCAATCTCTTACAAACTCCTCCCTTAGCTCTTTGGTAAGGAAAGGTGCCTGGGGGAGCTGTCCTTCAATTTGCGTAATATTCACCTTCTCGCCGGTTGACCACATAATGTAATAAATGGGGTTCATCATTCCCAGTTTGATAGGGATTTGTTCCTGTTTCTTAATGGTATTATGGTCGTACTCCTCCGCCCCCTTGCCAATTTGACGGGCCGCCCAGTAAACGCCATTAGCCAGAACATCACCAATCCCTTCCCGCCGAACAATTTTTTCAAGTAAATAGAAGAACCTATTCTCGTTTTTGGACGGGAATCCGGGCAGGTCCTTGTCGGTCAAAATACCATTTTCATAAAGCTCAATTGCGAAAGCCATAACCTGCGGGGTCGTGTACCCGTCCACTCCATATCCCTGAGCATCTCCAGCGATTTTAAAACCAAACTCCAGGTTATCTGTCATAGCCCCCATTACATAAGTAAGTTTCGAGTAGCATTTCATCATGTATTTGGGAAGTCCTAGTGATGGGTGCGCAATCACCGCCCCGCATTCCATCGGACAGTTATAGCAACTTATAAGCCGCTCCACCGCTTTGTCTTGAATCTTACTCCACTTCTTTGCGGTTTCCTTGGTCCAAAAGTCCTTTCTCCGGTAGCGAGCATTTCCCCAGGAGAAACTGGTGGTGTGCCACTGCTCATCGTGGATGGCCATCTCCTGGGGTGAACCAATCCCGGCTAAAATGGGCGGCACTCCCTTAATCGGGTTGTCTCGCCGGAATTCTATATATTTCAGCACTTCGTTGCAGAGCTCCATAAATTCATCCGGTCGAGCAATATTGAGGTCCTTCTTCCCACGAACAGCTATCGCCTTCAACCCTTTGTCCCCCATAACGGCGCCTATTCCGCCTCGGCTGGCACTGGACCTCCCTTGCCCGATGGAAGCAAAATAGACCCTGTTTTCACCGGCCAGGCCAATAGTAGCTACCTGGGCTTTCGGCTCCT
>JAGMCH010000103.1 GCA_023129255.1 Dehalococcoidales bacterium | reverse complement strand
CAAGTTGAAGGGACAGGGGATTTCGCCAGTGCTGGTGACGTGAAGCCACCACTTTTGTAGAGAGATAGTATGGGGAAATGGCCTGTCGGACTGAGATAGTTGCGAGATGGAGCAGCGACGGTGTCGAGAGAGTTGCCAGGCTGCTACGAGAACGGCTTAGTGGAACCAAGTTGGAATTGTAAGGGCGCATCTGATGCGAATATTGAGAATCTTTCAAAGACAAGTTATTATACATCCCGAGGGTGATGTCCTGTCAGGGATATCCCGCGGAAATGTCAACTCTTTGACATGCTAGCAATTCTTTCTGCAGATGATTATAGTCGTTGAAATGCCGGAGACGAGTGATGGGCTGTGGTCGGCCTTCGGCAGAGAAGTTTCTTAGACAGCCTGAATTATTCATGGTAAAACAAAAACACACCTGGAGGTATTGAAAAACGAGGTACGCAGAGACGGGGGTTAATCTAGAAATCGATCTATCCCGTGGAAGTATCGAGAGGGAAGAAAGTGACCCAAGATTAACTGAACTTCACCTGGGGGGTTTAGGCACCAATGCCAAGATACTATGGGATAGGGTTCCCCCTGAGGTTGACCCCTTTTCTCCTGATAATCTACTGATATTCAGCACTGGACTTCTATGTGGCACATTTGCCACTGGTGCTAATCGTACCATTGTTTCTACCTTTTCTCCCCAGACTTTGTTAATGGCATTTTCAATGATGGGGGGATTCTTTGCACCAGAACTGAAGCATGCCGGTTATGACAAAGTGATCATTCGGGGCAGGTCTCCCAATCTGGTCTACTTGTGGATAAACGATGGTAAAGTGGAAATACGCGATGCCTCTCACCTACAGGGTAAAGGCGCTCTTGAAACTGCCGAGCTTATCAAACAAGAGTTGAAGAAGCCAAAAGCTCAAGTGGTTTCTATTGGCCTTGCTGGCGAAAATAGAGTCTATTTTGCTTCCATTGAGCACGGTAAATCCAGTGCCAGCCGCGGAGGAATAGGTGCAGTCATGGGAGACAAGAATCTAAAGGCGATAGCCGTTCGCGGAACATTGGATATCAATATTGCCCGACCGGCTGAATTTATGGAACTTTGCCATGCAGTGCTGAAACATATCCAATACCGACTAAACAATCCAATTAAAGGAGTAATGCCCATTCACGCCACACTTGGAGCCCCCCAAGAAATGGCGATAAGTGATGAGCAGTGGCATACTACTAATTTTGCTTGGGGGAATGCCCGTGTTAGAAGAAAAGATTTTTGGACCAAGGAAACAAGAAAGAGATGGGAGAAGACACAGAGAGAAGCGGTGGAGCGGCTAATAAGCTGCTATAACTGTCCACTTAAATGTGGAGGAATAATCATCCATCCAAAACTCAAAAGGTATATGATGAAATGCTTCTCGAAACTTACTTATACAATAGCAGCCTTTTCAGACCTGGATTTCGGTTTTAAAATCGCTGGTCTGGCTCAGGAATATGGAGTGGACGGATACTCTACCCCCCAGGTTATGGCTTTTGCCCTTGAGCTTTATGAAGCGGGAATTTTGACTGATAAAGATATGCCAGGAATGCCGTCTGATATCGAAGGGAGGTTTTTCTGGTTACTTGACAAAATCGTTCGGCGTGAAGGGATTGGAGATGTTTTAGCCAACGGTGTTTATTGGGCAGCTCGTCAGATTGGCAAGGGGGCTGAAGCTTACGACCACAACACTATTAAGAAACAGGAGCAGATCCCCATAAAATTAGGGACGCTGAACCCTATTTATTACCTCATGTGGTCCACAGGCGAGAAGATAAACATTACTCAAATTGAAGGTCAGATACCCCAAGCGCCTTTGCCTACCAGAGAACTGAGGGAGGAATTCGTAGAAGATTGGGTCCAGGTTCCCACTGGAAAGGACGAAAGGTTCAGACGATTTATTTTAGAGTGGGGAGATGAAGACAAGAGACCACCGTTCTGGCCATCCATTGATTTGGTCTGTGAACTTGTTGAGTGGCAAGAGATGCTGCACTACATTGATGACTGTACGGGGATCTGCACCGGTTTGTCATCATTCGCCTATAAGCCTCCATATCATATACACAATTTGCCGCCTGTAATCTCCGCAGCGACCGGAATTGATCTCGATGAAGCCGGGTTATGGCAAATAGCCAAGAGGAACAGGACTTTAATCAGAGCCATCAATGTAAGAAGGGGCTTAAGGAGAAAGGATGAGCGTCCTCCGGAAGATCATTGGAGGAAGAGATTCCCTGGGTTTGAAGCCAAGCTCCAGGATGAGTATTACAAATTTAAGGGATGGAATAAGGAAGGTATTCCCCATAAAGAAACCTTACGTGAATTAGGCTTTGATTATGTGAGGGAAGACTTTGAACAGAGGGGGATCTACCAAAGTGGGGAAAATTGAAGGCTGGGCGGGGACATTTTATAAGCGATGGCGGAGGAGGTTGATGTGATTGCTTTAGAGCGAAGGGTAACGGTTCGGGTTTCGTCACAACACACGGGTGAGGTACAATTCAGGGAAGAGATGCTCTGGAGGGTGCATGAAATCGTTGGTAGTTTATTATTCCTTGACAGGTAAAACGAAGCTAGTATCTCAAGTAATCGCCGAAGCACTGAATGCAACGCTATTGGAGATTAAGGAGACAAAGCCCAGAAAACTAGGGCTCTTCGTCTATTTGATTGGTGGTCTCGCAGCTACAATAAACAGGGGGAGTAAGATAAACCCCATAGATGTCGATTTAAAGCAACATGAAACGATATTTATTGGTTCTCCAATCTGGAACTCAAGACC
>JAGMCH010000102.1 GCA_023129255.1 Dehalococcoidales bacterium | reverse complement strand
GCAGTGGCCGTAGCCGTGCCCAGGTTAAGATTCAAACCCACAGGCACCTCGCTCCCGTCTAATACTCGGACCAGGCTCTGCTTACTAAAGGGCAAAGGTCTACCCGCTTTCACCAGATGAATATCTCCAATGTAAAGGTCAATCTTTGATTCCACAACCTCCACGCCGCTTCTTCCTATCGCGGCTATAATCCGTCCCCAATTAGGGTCACTGCCATGCACCGCTGCCTTCACCAGGGGCGAGCTTACTACCGCCCTGGCAGCTAACCTGGCCTCGGCACCACTAATTGCCCCATTAACGGTAACCTCAATGAGCTTGGTAGCCCCCTCACCATCACGGGCAATAGATTTAGCCAGATAGATACAGACCTTATCCAGAGCTTGCTGAAACACATCAGCTTGTCTACTACCTGGTGAGACGGGTTCATTCCCCGCCAGCCCGTTAGCCATTATTAATACCATATCATTGGGACTGGTATCTCCATCAATTGAAACCATGTTAAGGGAAATATCTACCGCCTTTTGCAGCGCGAACTTGAGAAAATCCAGGTCTACGGCAGCATCAGTAGTCAGGAAACAAAGCATGGTTGCCAGATTAGGATGAATCATCCCAGAGCCTTTGGCTATCCCGCCAACGATAAACTCGCTGCCATCAATTGTAGCCGCCACTGCTGTTTCTTTGGGAACGGTGTCAGTGGTTATCATAGCCTTTGCCAGCTTATGACCACCATCAGCCGAGACGACAATTCGTTTTATACCAGTTCTTACGAGCTTCATCGGTAACGGCTGACCAATCACCCCGGTGCTGGCCACCAGAACATCGTCAGGTGAGAGCCCCATACCGTCAGCGGCAAGTTTTGCCATCTCAGCAGCATCAACCAGACCTTGCTCACCGGTAAACGCATTGGCACAGCCGCTATTTATCAATACTGCCATTGCTCTCCCGTCTTGTAATCGCTGCTGACACAGGACCACCGGGGCGGCCTTAATCCGGTTGGTGGTAAATAAAGCTGCAGCCGCCCCCGTCACTTCTGACGAGAGGATACCAAGGTCTAAACCGTGCTTGGCTTTTTTATTTATCCCAGCGTAGGTAGCCCCGGCACGAAACCCCCTGGGTGAGGTGACAGTGCCCTTGGGAATAAACTCAATTTTAATTTCCATTAGCAAAACTATATCATACTGAACACAAAAGGTGAAGATAGTCTCACGGTTGGAACATTGGAACGGCTTGTCGTGAGGGCTTATTGGACGACCAAATCAGGGACATTCTTCGGCGCTAATTACATGATTTGTTATTTACTAGCATAGTGGGGGACTAAGATAATAGCATTACAACTGGCTGCCGAGCCAGGATTCGAACCTGGGCTAAGGGATTCAAAGTCCCCCGTGCTACCACTACACAACTCGGCATTCCATTCCTCGGTGGTGCCGAAGGTCGGACTCGAACCGACATGGAGGTTGCCCTCCAACAGTTTTTGAGACTGCCGCGTCTACCTCTTCCGCCACTTCGGCTGGAGCGGAAGACGAGATTCGAACTCGCGACCTCCTCCTTGGCAAGGAGGCATTCTACCGCTGAACTACTTCCGCTTTATTTTAGTGCCGAGGAGGAGATTTGAACTCCTACGAGCTTACGCTCACTAGCCCCTCAAGCTAGCGTGTCTGCCATTCCACCACCTCGGCATGAACTGGCAGGAGTGGGAGGATTCGAACCCCCGACCTGCGGTTTTGGAGACCGCTGCTCTCCCAACTGAGCTACACTCCTACTTCAACAAAATATATTACCATAAATCATGGCAAAAATTAAGCTGGCACACAGTGGCGACAGTTCCCGAACTTTTCTTCGAGAAGAAGCAGCTTATTCCCGCTTTGCAGCGGCTACTTATATCTTACTGGAGACCAGCACCTCTTGGCAATGGTTAATCTAGTACCTGAAATGCGCAGAAAGGTGAAAAGGGAGTTACACGAAATGAAAACCCTTAAATATGGGTCAGCCT
>JAGMCH010000101.1 GCA_023129255.1 Dehalococcoidales bacterium | reverse complement strand
GAAGGTATCTGCTGCTGCCAGGATAACTCGCTTTCCCTGCGAAGTGAAACCATAGGCCAGCTTGGCAATGCTCGTCGTCTTGCCCGAGCCATTCACGCCGACCACAAGAATAATATAAGGGGACTCTCCACTTTGCTCAGGAATCGGATTTGCTCTCTGGGGGATGCTTAATAAGCTTACCATCTCTTCTTTCAAGGCTTCCCGTATCTGAGATACCTCTGAAAGCCTGTCTGTTTTCACCCGCTGTTTGACTTTGCTCAGGAGTTTGCTCGTAGTCTCTACACCAACATCAGCCGAGACAAGCAACTCTTCCAATTCCCCCCAGGCCTCATCCCCCAAAGTGTCCCGGTTAAAAATATTAGCTATCTTGCCGAACCAGGTTTCCTTGCCTCTTTTCACTCCTGGTTCAGTCTTTTTTAACAAATCAAGCAAGCCGCCTCCTTAATCAAGGGTACCCGTATATAATAGCACAAGTGTAGATGACTTTTATCAGCTACATTAACCCAAGCAGTCTTGCCACTATTTTCCGCTCGCCAAAATCAAAAGATTCCGGCGGGAATCCGAGACCCCGATATAAAGTTTGATGTTATTACTGGGGCCCCCACGAAAATCACAAGATTTTCGTGGGGTGGTTTAGCTGGCTATTTCTTATCTTCCTGGCGAAGGTAACTCTGGCTCTTTTTTCACGAATAAAAGGGGATAAACTATGTCGCTGGTGCAGCAGGGAATCCAGACTGCAAGGAACAAAATCAGGAAGATAAAAGGAAGCAAAGGGATCCAATCGGCTATTTTTCCAAATGTCATGATGTAGAATAACGATGCCCAGGTACTTAACAACACATGTCCGAGGTGTGGGATTTTAGTTGTTTGCTTCCAATAGCCGATTCCAATGCCAGCCAGCGCCAGGAGATTTAACCACCAGTGCTCAATAAAAGGCACTTCGAATTCCATCGGAATGTGAAGTAATGTTCCTCCTAGGTAAGGAATGATGGCATCGCTTATAGTGGCTATACCGATCGACCCTGTCCAACCAATCAAAATTGCCACCCAGATTTTGCCCTTCCTGTATCTCATATACATAGCCGTGGTTACAAGTGCGCTCAATAACACATGGACTGGATGTAATGTGTAAAAAATAGTATGAGAGATATGGAAAGGAACGTTGCCTAAAACTATTATAACCGTGATGATAATACCAGTAAGAGCGCCAAGGGCTGTGAAAGGGATATGCTCTTTGAGTTCTTTTGTTATTCGCCTGACCATTTCTTATTTTGCTAATGGGCTATTTCCTGTAACACTGGGAGCAGAGTCCGGAGAATTCGGAGAGATGATGTTCGGTATGAAAGCCAAAATTCTGGGCGAAGTCGTTTTCCTCTTGACACAATTCTTTGTCGGCAAATTCCTGAATGGCTCCACAGTGCTGGCAGACCATGAAGCGATGGCAGCCTTCTATGGCATCTAAGCTGCACTTTACAAACCCGCCGCTGGATAGCATTTTGTGAGCTAGATTGAGGCTGCAAAGCAAATTGAGTATGCGGTAGATGGTAACGTGGTTTAGATATTTGCCTCTGGCGCGCAAAATCCTCTTTATATCGTAAGGGGAAAGCGGTTTTTCGGTTTCTTCGAGCACCTCGAGCACCAGCTTCCGGGGCTTGGTCGCCTTGTGCCCCTGAGCCTGCAAAGTTCGAATTGAGTCTTGGACCATGGCGGTATTTTACCTGAAGGGAAGGCTAAATGCAACATTATTACAATTAGCCCTGATAATAATCGCCCAGCTATCCTGGTCATTACCCTTCAAGCCGCGAGTTCTTCAAGCAATACTACCGCAGCTTCCTTATCCAGGGGCTGGTTATTGTTGCCGCACTTGGGCGATTGTATGCAGGAGGGACAGCCGTCAGTGCAGGGACATGCCTCCACTGCTTTCAAAGTGGCTTGCCAGAGCTCGGTTATCATCTCGAATCCCTTCTCGGCGATGCCAATGCCTCCGGGATGGGCATCGTAAATAAAAATCTGCGCCTTGCCGGTGTCGGGATGAAAAGGAGTGGAAAC
>JAGMCH010000100.1 GCA_023129255.1 Dehalococcoidales bacterium | reverse complement strand
ATAAGGTTGGTGCAGACCTGCTGAAGCTGGTCAAAATCAGCCATAAGCGGAGGCAGGGATGGGGCGAGCTCTTTTATCACCTGAATATGCTGTAGCTCAGCCGAATGGCCAGCAAGGTCAAGAGCCCGATCTAGGACCTCGTTGGCATTCACCTCCCTTAAGGCTGGTGGCGACTGGCGGGCAAAATCTAACAGGTTGCGGATTAATCTGGTGCTGCGAGTAAGTTCAGTCTCCATTTTTGTCAGGTAGTCAAGGGCAGTCTCTTTGGAGAATTTGTCGCTGTTTATCTTTTTAGCCAATAGTTGAGTATAGACCAGAACACCAGACAGGGGATTATTAACCTCATGAGCAATAGAAGCTGCCAACTGACCCAGAGAGGTTAGCTTCTCTGCCTGAATTAGCTGTGCCTGGTTTTCTCTGAGGCGTTTATCATATTCGTCAAGCTCCTTGTAAGCTTTATCTAATTCGGCACGTGCCTTTCTTTCGCTTTCAATCCTACTAAGCTGCATCGCCACCAGCACACCAATGCAAGCTAAAAAGATGACAAAGAGAACAGCCCTGATGAGCGGGTCGACGTAAGGAGAGAAAAGCAAAGCACGTGGCAATACCACGCATAGAAAAGCAAATGAAGCTATCAGGCTTCCCCGTACCCTGAATATCAATGCAGCGTAGACTATGGGAATGAAAAATAATGTCCGATGTACGTCGTGAACGCCGGTGAAAAAGCTGTGGTTAAACGGCGGTATGCTAACCAAGGGAGTCTGGTCAACATAGTAAACGAGGGTGAGAACTGCCACTAGAGCAGCGATTACCCAGAAATGGGGACTTCGCACACCTCTTGACGTCTGGTCCTCCGGTAGCCATTCACTGATTTTTCTGGCACTGCTTTCCTTCCAGCGCTGCCATATGCTCTTTGGGGCAGGATTGTTGGTCATAATTTCCTCGGCTAAATTAGAGTTTATTTTCTCTTCCAGGCTGCAGGTATTTTTAATTCCTTCCTCAGGCTGGCTACTGAGCGTCGGGAGATAGCCACGCCAAATTTCTGCCATAGCTTTGCCTTGATTGCCTCATCGGAGACAAGCCCCTCCTCGGTCTCAAGGAGCTGCCTTAAGAGTTCCTTTCTGAACCTCTTCGGCTTGGGGAAAAAGTGTTTAAGGGGGATTTCTTCACCCCAGGGTGTGTCGATGCTCCTGCTCCTAATGGCGCGACTTATTGAGCTTGGAGCAAGCCCAATCTTTTCGGCTAGCTCCTTTTGGCTGAATGGTAGCAGAGTCCTCAAGTCACCAGACTCCAGGTAAAGTGCCTGCTGGTCAATAATATTTTGCAATATCTGGCTCACTGTATCCTTACGGCTATTGATTAGTTCCAGCTTCCTGAATAGCTGCCTGGCTTCCTTGCTCTCAGCTTCGGTGAAGGCATCAGACTCCTTTAACTCCTCGAATCTCTCATAATCAATGGAATACCTCCCTCGAGCCAAGGAGGGTGAAAAGTAGCTGATAATAAAGCCTTCCTCATCCTTCTCCACCGTGGCAACCTTGGAATAGTGAATCGCCTCTGAGCTGAGAGCGGAAGGGTTATAAAACTGACTCAAGATGGAGAACTCATCAATAAGGCTATTGATTTTTTGAACCTCTGAAACTGCCAAATCACATTCCCTGGCGATTTCTTTAAGGGTCATCCCTGATTCAGAGAATAAGAAATATCGCTTGAATTTCTCCAGCCCCAGTCTCTGTATTTGACCAACGATATACTCCTTGTTCAGCAAAAGAGACTCAACATCGGGGGAGCCTTTATCGGCTATCATCTCCTCCTTAAGCTCATAGAAACTGGAGAAAATATCAGTTCTGGGAAATCTCTGGTGGCGGATTAGCTTTTCCTCTCGGTAAAGCCTTTGGAAAAGGGAATTGCTCTCTATTTCGGCAATAAGTCTTTGAAACTCATCCTCAGGCATCTCCAGCAGGTTAGCCTGCTCCATTCGGAGGACCTGGCTTAGTTCCTGCCGCATCTGCAGGGATTGTGTTTGCTTCATTCGCAAGGCAGACATTGTATAAATATTTTACTATTACTATTACCCATTGTCAAGAAAATTGGCGAGGCGTCAGAGTTATTCGATTTTGGTTGACCCGTGCGGTCTAGAATGTTACAGTGTGATAAGGAGTAGCTGGTATTAATAAGAAAACAATGGCTAGCGCTGCGGCTATGTAAATTTTCATGAATTCCTTCTTTTCACCATGCCACCATAACACAATTTGACACGGCCCGCGGCACGTTGTGAACCGATTAAATCTCGCAATCGTGGTCAGGCGTCATACGAACTTCCTCCAACACCACCAAGTTCTGCTAATCATTAGATTCTTGGCCCAATTTGACCATCGTGTATCCAGCTTTGGCCAGAATTTTAGGGATGCCTCTCACCAAACCACGGTCCTTCTCTTGCTCCTCGTGGGGAAGACCATGCCAAGCTACAAGTTCTTTATGTAGCTTCTTCAGCTTGTTCGTTTTTTTCGCATATCTCCAGCCTGTATCAAACTTTTGTTGCATCCATCGTTCATGTTCCATTCCAGCTAGTTTCTCAATCTCATCATCTGAGAATCCACTTGGAGTCTCGTCGCTACGAGCAGGGAGCAAGGCATATCCGACGCTCGCCAGTTTGTTTGGAATATCTTTAACATTATTACGGTTCTGTTCTTTCTCATTTTCAGGCAATTCAGCATAAGGTTTGAGTGAACTATGAACCTTCTTGTTCTTTCGTGTTATTGGCCCATATTTGTACCCTCTTGCCCTCAAATCGTCGCAGAATACTTCATGCGCCGCTTCAGCCAGTGTTTCAAGAAGCTCCTTATCAAGCTCCATACGATGCATCAAAGCGTAGAATTCGCGGCCATCTACATGCAAATTCAACTGTTCTTCGGTAGGCAAGCTTGAACGCTCAAAGGCGGTTTTGCCGGCGAACTGGCTTGTAACAACGATTGCTTTCATGGACCGCACTCCGTGTTTGTACTCTTTTATCAACAGAAAGGCGCGGAGTAGCCCTTCATCAATGTTTGCAATTTCTTTCCCTTCGTCATTGTGCAAGAGCTGAGGCGTGTTCTTTTTAAGGACTGAGCGTAGTAGAATTGCACGCCGGATGACGTGGTAAGGATCCCCAGCTCGCCTATACACGCCTTCGCTTTCTTGCCTGTTTGGACCGAGAATATTGAGAAATCCTCTGAGCCGGCTGACAAAATCTGGTAACTTCACCGCCTTGCGTCTCTCCTCGTCAAGCTCTGCTCCAAATGCTTCCATGCTCCGGCTTGTGCCACCGGCAAAGACAAAGATGCTCTTGCCTATGGGGTGAGTAAGCTGACCTTCCTGGAATTCGCCATCCTGCATTGGTACCAAGAAATATCGCAGCCAGCCTAGCGGCTGATCTCGTAGAGGGGTGTCGAACTCATCCCAAAAAACCAGAGGTATCTTGCCGGATAACGCCTTATCACGTACTTGGTGAAAGGCATCGAGCAAATCATCAGGCCCACTTAATTGCGATAGATTGAAGGTTAGCTTCTCTTCCGCGATTTCTCCCGGTCGTACCCACTTGGCGATCTCTTCTACCGCAAAAGACTTGCCAGACCCTGGTGGGCCAAAGACGGCGATAGAAAGAGGCTGTGTCTGGGACCAGTCGCAATATTCGCTAACCAGGCTACTCATGTTATTCAAAGCTTCGATTTCCCTCCGGTCTACCGTTGCAAGCCTCCCAAACCCACCAATCGGCACTCCGGACAGCGCATGTTCCAGCCCCTCACGCACGATCCTCTGGGCCACTTTTTCAAGGGATTCTGGATTTTGGTCCTCGAGGATGGTCCAAAAAAGGTGCGCCCCTGCGCCAACAGTCGTGGTTGCCTTGGTAGACAGTATCTGCGCTGGATTCCTGATTGGTGCGGTTGCAAAGCCACTAGGCTCCTCTGCCAATTTGGCAGCTATCTTTGAGACTGGAAAAGCAGCAGGACATTGCCTTAGGTCACCACCGGCATCGCCATATCCTTCAATGTGAAGAAATCGCATGGCACCAAGACCGGACTGAATACCTCTATGCAGATTAGGGGCAGAAGCATTGAGCATCAACTCCCGGGTAATACCCGCCGTGAGGCAGGTAGTATAGCCAATCATGTACCCTTTATAGTTCCGACCCCATTCACCTTCCATCGCTTTTGGATCAAAGAACAGGACAGCGTCTAGCGTGTTGCCTGACTTTCGGGAGAGTAGTATGGCGCCAGCTGTATCAAAGGAGATGACAACATGCAAGCATCGTGTGATTGCATTCACATGAGGATTATATAGAAGCTCCCAGACCAAATCCTGTGCCGTCCTCTCCCATGAGATTTGACGACTGACATGGACGCCGGTATGGCGACGCAGGTCATTGACTGTCATGACGGCTACAAGCTGATCGGCATGATGTTCTTTCAAATGGTGCCAGAGTTTACCCTCGGCGACAGGTTGCGCCATCTTGAGGAGGACCCAGGGTCTGGAGGTATTGCTCGACAGAGCCCGAGGCCAGTACTCCTGATGGTCGCGAAACCCGAGGTTAGCGTCATCCAAGAGGATAAGAGCCGGGTTGGCAGGGTCATTAACAACATTTTTCCAGTCATCTGACGAAGCTGTATCGGTACCTGCCCGGTCTAGTCCCAAGAATTCCTGCACACGCCAGACCTTTCTTTTCTGACTCAAGTCGCGTTTGTCAA
>JAGMCH010000010.1 GCA_023129255.1 Dehalococcoidales bacterium | reverse complement strand
TTTGTCATCATCGTTGATGATGAGGACAGGGAAAACGAGGGCGACCTGGCGCTGGCGGCGGAGAAGGCTACCACTGAAGCGATTAACTTCATGGCTAAGCACGCCAGGGGCTTGATTTGCCTGCCGGTTACCGGAGAGCGGCTGGACGAACTGGGAATTCCCCAGATGGTGGGGCAGAATACCTCAAGGTTTTCCACTGCCTTTGCCGTCTCGGTTGACGCTAAGCATGGAGTGAGCACCGGCATTTCGGCGGTAGATAGAGCGCAGACCATCAAAGTCATGGTCGACCCGGCGACCAGGGCTGACGACTTAGCCCGACCGGGTCATATATTCCCCCTGCGGGCGAGGGAGGGGGGTGTTCTGGTCCGAGCCGGCCATACCGAGGCTATAGTTGATTTAGCCAAGTTAACCGGCCTCTATCCCGCCGGGGTTATCTGTGAGATTATGAATGAAGATGGCTCTATGGCGCGATTGCCCCAGCTTGAGGCGATGGCGGACAAGTTTGGCATTAAGATAATTACTGTTGCCGACCTTATTGCCTATCGCCGCCGCCATGAAAAGCTGGTGCACCGGGTAGCTGAGGCTAAGCTGCCAACAGGATACGGTGAGTTTGCCGCTATCGCCTACAGGAGCGATATAGACCCCGATGAGCACCTGGCACTGGTGATGGGGGATATATCCACCGAGGAGCCGGTATTAGTTCGGGTTCACAGTGAGTGCCTTACCGGCGATGTGTTTGGTAGTCTGCGTTGTGATTGCGGTGACCAGATTGCCTTCGCCATGCAGAATATTGCCAACGAGGGGCGGGGTGTTTTCCTGTATATGAGGCAGGAGGGGCGGGGTATTGGCTTCCATAACAAGATTCGTGCCTATGCCCTTCAGGATGAAGGACTGGATACGGTGGAGGCTAATCTTTCTTTGGGCTTTCCTTCAGACCTGCGGGACTATGGCATAGGCGCCCAAATTCTGGCTGACCTGGGCTTACACAAGATTCGGCTGCTGACCAACAACCCCAAAAAGGTGATAGGTCTGGAGGGTTACGGGCTGAAGGTGGTGGAGACAATACCTATTATCATCGCTCCTAATCCCTATAACCGTGAGTACCTGGAGACAAAACAGAAAAAGCTGGGTCACCGGTTGGAAATACCGGATGCTTCCGATAATTAAACTAGAATAAGGAGAAAGCAATGAGCAAGCCTTTTGAAGGAATGTTACTGGGGAAGGGGCTGAAGTTTGGGCTGGTTATTTCCCGTTTCAACGAGTTTATTACCAAGAAGCTGCTTGAGGGGGCACAGGACGCCTTGCTTCGCCATGGCGTCAACCAGGAGGATATAGACGTTGCCTGGGTGCCGGGTTCCTTTGAAATCCCCTTAGTAGCCAAGAAGTTAGCCCAGACCAAGCGATATGACGCTGTTATCTGCCTGGGAGCGGTGGTTCGTGGCGGGACGCCTCACTTTGAATATATCGCTGCTGAGGTGACCAAGGGGGTGGCTAAGGTGGGCTTGGATACCGGGCTGCCGGTTATTTATGGCGTAGTCACTGCCGATACCCTGGAGCAGGCTATTGAGCGGGCAGGGACTAAAGAGGGGAATGA
Organism: Dehalococcoidales bacterium; assembly: GCA_023129255.1. Taxonomy (GTDB): domain Bacteria; phylum Chloroflexota; class Dehalococcoidia; order Dehalococcoidales; family BS750m-G39; genus JAGMCH01. Next base: position 15,688 of record JAGMCH010000010.1, on the reverse strand, counting down.
AGGCTTTAAAGCCGCCGCCAGTGCCATTGAAATGGCTAACTTGGTTAAAAGCATAGGCTAATTATTAAAGGCGCGTGGCTGAGTTAAAAAGAGGTAGCAATAGTCAACTTAGGTGGTTCAGTTAATAACGATTCAATCTTGGACTCAATCTCTAGACGGCTAGGATTACCTTCCCATGATTTCCAGTCAAGTTCACTTAGCCAGGTGCTGAGGGCAAAGATGTTGGATTTATCCTCTATGCTCTGGAGTAGCTCACCGGAGACATAGCCCGGCTGTGAGATTAACTCGGTTCGCAATTTATTTAGTAGCTCAATTAAATATCCCTCTTTGCCCTTTTCCACATGACGCTCTATGAGTACCTTTACTGTCATTTCTTTACTTTCTATAACTCCGGAAATTTGCTTTAGTCGGTGACCTTATAGACTGTATCCCCCCTTCTTACCCGCTCGCTGAGCTTAACGCCAACAGAATCTCCTGCCTTGGCTTCAGTAACGTCCACATTATTAATCTGCATTGAGTCGATGGTTAGTTCCATATCAGTGGTATGACCTTTGACATGGATTTTGTCGCCCAATTTTAAGGTGCCGGTTAGCTCAATACCAGCAACCACAGGTCGGGCAAAGAAGTCACTTACCTTTCCGATTACCTCCTCGGGCATTTGTCTCCCTCCTTTGTCTTTTTATCTCTAGTATATGCCTCTGGTTGGAATAAATCAATATATTATTAGGGTTGTTTATCAACCTCACCCCCTTAATTCCCCTCAATCCCCCTCTCCATTTTTAGCCTGTGTTTTTCTCCCCACCCTCCCACCCTCGGAGGCTTCGCCGCCAATATCCTGCTTTTAGGGGCGTTTAAGAGGGGCGCTAGCCCTAGAGGGCGGGTGGGTTGGGAGAGAAGACAAAACCAAAAAGGGGGGGTGGGGAAAAAGAGATAGGTCTTTGACATAGTGGCGTTTAACCCATATAATTAGGCTTGTTATAATCTCTTTAGAGGTGTGTTCTTGGCGGAGAGAGCAAAGAAAGATAAACCTGCTACGGCAAGACAGGAGCAAGCGCAGGATATCGAACGTATTAAACGGCGCCTTGATATGTTAGACCACCGTCTGGATAGTATTGACTCAATGGTTACTGCTGTTGCTGAAAGGGTGATGCAGCAGCCCGTTGCCTTGAACATAACCTGCCCCCACTGCGGCAAGAATATAGAGATTGCCATTTTAGGTAGCCAGAAACCAACCAAATAGTGCCGAAGTGCGATATTGGTTCAACTCAATCTTCTTATTGGGATGAAGCTATCAGACCCTCCTTATCCTCACTGCGCATTGGTCATTTCAAAAGCATTCTCAACCAAAGGACGGATATAAGATGCTGGGGCTGATAATCGTCGCTGTTTATTTTTTGGCTGTGATTGCCATCGGGCTGGTGAGCCGGAGGAAGGTGAGGGGGGCGGATGGTTTTTTTGTCGCCGGGAGAAAGGGCTCGGCTCCGCTTATTACCGGTTCGCTGCTGGCGACCATTGTTGGCGGCTCAGCCACGGTGGGTATGGCTGGGTTGGGCTTTACCCAGGGTCTGACCGGGGTATGGTGGTTATTGGTGGGCAGCGTGGGGCTGGTGGTTTTGGGACTTTTCTTTGCGGGCAAGGTGAGGAAGTTCGGGCTTTATACTCTGCCCCAGCTGGTGGGAAAGCAATATGATAAACGCATCGCCCTGGCGGCTTCAATTCTGGTGGTTGTTTCCTGGATAGGCGTTATCGCTGGTCAGATTGTAGCCTCAGGGACAATATTGAGTGTGCTGGGAATGGGTAGCCCGGTCATGTGGATGGTGGTGTTTAGCGCCATCTTTGTCACCTATACTTTATTGGGCGGTCAGTATGCCGTTATTCGCACTGATGTCTTGCAAGTGGGAGTAATATTTGCCGGCATCTTTGGTGGCCTGGCTTTGCTGCTAACTCGTCTGGGGGGGTGGAGCGGGTTACAGGCGTCTCTTTCGCCGGGGCAGTTTGCCTTTCCCCTCAGTGCTCAGTTTGGCGGGTATGAGCTGGTCTCACTTCTCTTGTTGGTTGGGTTAACCTATGTGGTGGGACCGGATATGTATTCCCGCTTGTTCTCTGCTAAAGATATTAAGACCGCCAGGGTATCCGTGTTCTGGGCGGCACTGCTTATTATCCCTTTTGCCTTTGGTATCACCTTGATTGGCATGGGGGCATCGGCTTTATTCCCCAACATTTCGCCAGAACAAGCCTTCCCCACGGTAATAAATGAGGTCTTACCTTCGTTTCTTGGTTACATAGTCCTGGCGGCATTACTATGTGCCGTTATGTCTTCCGCCGATACCTGCTTGCTGACTGCCAGCACCATACTGACCGTGGATATAGTGGGGCACTTCAAACCTTCCCTTAGCCAGGAAAAAATCCTGTCTCTTTCCCGCTGGGGGATAGTGGTTCTGGGGCTTTGTTCTCTGCTTCTGGCATTAACCCTGAAGGGGGTAATAAGCGCCCTTCTTTTTGCCTATACCGTGTATACCTGCGGCTTGATTCTGCCGGTAATTGCCGGCTTCTATAAAAGCTGGCTGAAGGTTACCCCCTTGGGAGCATTGGTGGCAATTATAGGCGGCGGGTCAGCGGCGCTTATCAGCAAATTATTTGACATAAACTATTTGGATTTGGGCGGTCTGTTGATTGGTGGCTTACTTCTTTTCATAGTCAGTCTCATTGATAATAAGATAAGGAGCAAGCGTCTTGACCGGGGGCGGGGTATTTAGTAGAATTACTTCTACATCGGTGGGCGGTTAGCTCAGTTGGTTAGAGCACTGCGTTGACATCGCAGAGGTCACTGGTTCAAGTCCAGTACCGCCCACCATCGTGGACAGAAGGTAAAACTTTTGAGAAAAAGGTGCCCCTACTTGACAAGGGGGGGCTAGCGATATAATATTTTTGCATACGGGCTAAAATAACCAGCTTTTGAATGCTAGCTGGGTAAATTGTATTGAAAAAGTATTGACAAAGTGGGGGCGGTTATTTATACTCTCACAAGGATTATCATCAAGAACTATCATAATGAAGAGGAGGTGCGAATGTAAGATTCTATGATAACAAGAGCTAAAACTATCCTGGAAACTCAGGAAAGGAGAAGCAAGTGAAAAAAAGGTTATTGTTAATTCCGTTAGCATTGTTGTTGGTCGTCAGCCTGGTTGCTATCGGCTGTGAAGCAGAAGAAGAAAAAGATAGCATCCTTATTGGCGCGTCCAGGCCTATCACCGGCGCCAACGCTCCCATAGGAGACGCGGCATTTGGGCCGATTATGGCGTTGTGGGAGATAAAGATCAATGACGCGGGCGGGATATATGTGGAGGACTATGGCAAGAGCTTGCCCATAGAGTACATCATATATGATGATGCCACTGATGTGGGCGCCATGGTGAGGAATACAGAAAAGCTGATATTAGAGGACGAGGTTGACATTCTGTTCTCCTCCTGTGGCACCGCTTTCATTTCGGCTCAAGCCCCGGTAGCCAATAAGTACGGGATGGTACTGGTCACAGCCGAGGGCGGCGCTACCATTATGAGGGACGCGCTTTATGGCCTACCCTACGTGTTTGTCAACCTGCCTTTTTCGGACCACTACCAGTTGCCGGTTTTCGCTGACATGTGTGCTGCAGCCGGCGCCAAGACAGCCTATATGATCACCATTGCCGACCTCCACGGCGTGGAGTATGGCGGCGTGGCGGCTATGGAATTCGACAGGGTGGGAATTCAGGTACTGGCTAACAAGAGCGTTCCGATAACCTATACGGACTTCTCGCTCTTGGTTAAGGACGCCATGGCGGCTGACCCCGATGTCTTTTGCGTCTTTGCCTATCCCCCTATAGTCATCCCGGTTACCGGTGAGATGATGGTAATTGGCTTTAACCCGCCGGCCGTTATCATGGGACCTGGAGGCAATTTCGGCTTTTATGGAGCCACATTTGGCGTTGAGGCCATAGAGGGGGTAAGCTGTTTTGCCGCGGCTAACAGCAAGACAGGCCCCGAGTTTGAAAGACATTTTAGTGAGCTCGAGGCTCTGGTTGGCTGGCCAAACCTGGATTGGTGGGGAACTCCATTCTACGAGCCTATATGTCAGATGTGGGAGCAGGCTATCGAGGCGACCGGAACCCTTGACCAAGATACGCTAAGGGATTACTTTGCCACGCACCATTTCGATACCCTTCTGGGAGATACCTATTACGAGATGTTCGGTGAAGGTGGCGGACTTATGGTCAAGGAAACCCATCCCGGTGAGATTGGTCAGTGGCAGAGTGGAATAGTGGAAATCGTGGGCGGCGGTGACTGGCCGGGCGTAGTGCTCACGTCAGAGTGGATCTATCCCAAGCCACCGTGGCCAACACCCTAAATTAAGTAGACATTGAGTTTAGGATTTTAGCGTTAAAATATCGAGCAGGCTGTCTAAGGGGTGTAAAGATAACAACTCCTGAGAGTGGTTATCTTCTCCCAGGATTTGTGCTGCACCTTTTGGGCAGCCTGTATCCGTGATTATTAAAGCTAGAAGTTTATCATTATGCCTGAAAGCATTGTAACCATCCTGGATATAGCCATTGGCGGTTTACTGCTGGGTGGTATCTATGCCCTGATTGCTATGGGGCTTAGCCTGCAGTACGGCGTTGCCCGGGTGCTGAACATAGCTCACGGCGAATTCATAATGATTGGGGCTTTCAGCACCTTCACACTTTACACCGTATTGGGCATCAACCCACTTGTTTGTCTTGCCATTGTTGGTCCGATTATATTCATAATAGGTTTTCTACTTCACCAGACTTTGTTCACCCGTCTTAGAATCGCGGCGCCAAACCCGGGTGCCTATGAGGCCAGTTCTCTGTTAGCTGCTTTTGGCCTCCTCTTCGTCATCCAGAATTTAGCTTTGCTAGGGTGGGGTGCCGACTTTAGGGCGTACTCTTATTTAAACTTTGGGGTCAATATTTGGGGAGCGATATTTAGTGCCAACAAGCTGGTAATCCTCGGCTTTGCTGTAGGCATAGGTGTGGCCTTCTACCTGTTTTTAATCCGTACCCGCCTGGGTAAAGCAATTCGGTCAGCTGCTCAAGACCCACAAACGGCTAGCCTCATGGGGGTAAACATCAACCGGGTGCTGTCTATATGCTTTGGCTTTGGTGCTTTAATGGCCGGTATTGCCGGCGTACTTATAAGCATGCGGGTCCCCCTCAATCCAGCTATGGGTCTGCAATATACCCTCATCGCCATCATCGTTATCGTCTTAGGCGGGCTAGGCAGTATCCCGGGCAGTTTTATCGGAGGTTTTATACTGGGTATTATAGGCGAAGTGGTAACCCATTTTGAACCGAGCTTATCACTGGCTGCCTATTATTTCATCTTCATGCTCCTGCTATTGGTGAGACCGAAAGGTATTTTTGGGAAGTAGATATATGGATATTACCAGATTTAAATCCAAAGGCTTCTTTATACCGGGGTTAATTAGTCTTGTCTTATTAATCCTGCTGGCCACTTTACCCCTCTCTCTCGGAGGTTATACTGTCGTATTGGTAACCACCATCTTGATGTATGCCATCCTTACGGTGAGTTGGGTCCTTTTTTCCGGTCCCAGCGGTTACATGTCACTGGCTTCGGCAGCCTTCTTCGGGGTCGGTATCTATATTGGAGCCTTATTACTGCCGAACACGGGGCAGGTACTACCTCTGTTGGTGGTAGTCGTCCTTGGCGGTCTTGCCAGCAGCATAGTCGCCCTTGGCGTTGGCGCTCTGACTTTAAGGCTGAGGGGCATATATTTTGCTATCTTCACTTTCGGACTCGTTGTGCTCATCCTGGAGGTTCTCAACTGGTGGGAGCATACTGTATCCCATATACGTGGTCGATTCGTCATGGTGGTGGATAACGAAACTATTTTTTACGTCATGCTGGCTATTTTTGTGGCCACAATGCTTACCTTCTTCTTTCTCCGACGCTCTAAGTTTGGATTAGCCTTGCAGAGTATTGGCCAGAATGAAGAAGCGGCGGCTCATAGCGGCGTTAATGTCACTATGGTGAAGGTTCTCACCTTTGCCCTCAGCGCCTTCTTTGTGGGGGCGGCTGGGGTAGTCTGGGCCACAAGATTGACATATATCGACCCATATATAGCCTTTAATTTCTTCCTTTCTTTCCTGCCGGTCTTGATGGCTATCTTCGGTGGCATTGGACAAATTTACGGCCCGGTAGTGGGCGCGGCTATTTTTGCCTACCTGCAAGAAACGCTACAAACCGAGTTCCCCGAAGTATATATGCTCACTTTCGGCATCGTATTAGTGGTAGTTATATTATATCTGCCCAATGGAATTGTGGGACTGATACCAAAGTTGTGGAGGCGAATTTCAGGAGGACAACATGCCAATACTTGAGGGTGAAAAGGTAACTAAGTATTTTGGCGGGTTAGCTGCGGTATCAAAGGTAGACTTTAATGTGGACCAGGGCGAAGTCGTTGGTCTGATTGGTCCCAATGGCGCCGGTAAAACAACGCTGTTTAATTTGATATCAGGGGCTTTTGTCCCTAAACCAGGGGTAATAAGATTTAAAGGCGAGAACATTACCGGCTCAAAGCCACATCAAATTTGCAGGCTGGGACTGTCCAGAACCTTTCAGGAGGTTAAGATTTTCGCCAATATGCCGGTTATGCAGAATGTATTGTTGGGCTCGTTGTTCGGGACGCCAACTGGTATGGCATCAGCCAATGCGGCTAAGGAAGCTGCCGAGTTATTAGACTTTGTCGGCTTGTCAGCAGTGGGAAAGACCCCGGCTGGGGGTTTAACCCTGGCTAACCAGAAGCGAGTTGAGGTAGCTAGAGCCTTAGCCACCAAGGCAGAACTATTGTTGCTTGATGAGCTGATGGCGGGTCTAAATCCCACAGAGACAGCCGAGGCTATGGAGTTGGTAACTAGGATTCGGGGTAGGGGGGTTACCATTTTTATGATTGAGCATGTTATGAAAGCAATTATGGGTGTATGTGACCGAATTATGGTGCTCCATCACGGGGAGAAGATTGCTGATGGGACACCAAAGGAGATTGCTACCAGCAAGACAGTTATTGAGGTATACTTAGGAGAGTAGGCTTATGCTGGAAGTTAGCAACATAGATACTTTTTATGGCAAGGCTCAAGCCTTATGGGACGTTTCTTTAAGAATCGATGAGGCAGAAATAGTCGCTTTGATTGGTGCCAATGGAGCCGGTAAGACTACGTTGCTTAATACTATATCCGGTTTGTTACGTCCGGCTTCAGGTAGTGTGGAGTTCCTTGGCCAGAGGATAGATGGGCTAGCACCTCACACTATTGTGGAACTGGGGGTTTCTCATGTACCCGAGGGTAGAAGACTTTTTACCGACATGTCGGTGCGTGAAAACCTGGAGATGGGCGCATATACCTCTGGAGCTTGGAAACGGAAGGAAGAAACGCTTGAGCAGGTTTATCAAGTCTTTCCAGCATTGAAAGAAAGAGGGGGGCAATTAGCTAGAACATTAAGTGGTGGCGAACAGCAAATGTTAGCTATGGGCCGGGGCTTAATGTCGAAGCCAAAACTGTGCATGTTTGATGAGCCGTCGTTTGGTCTGGCACCGATGTTAGTATTGGAAGTTTTCCAGGTCATGAAGTCCCTGCGTGAACAGGGAATTACCATCTTACTGATTGAGCAAAATGTTCGACATACCCTGGAGATAGCTGACCGGGGATACGTGCTGGAAAACGGGCGGATTGCTTTAGAGGGAGAAAGTAAAAAGCTTCTGAAAGAAGAACTAATAAGAAAAGCCTATTTGGGGCTGTAGCCTTGCTGATATGATATACCTCCTCAGGTCAGGTAATAAGAAAATTGGATACGCTTCTAGACAACTGTTAGATGCCCTTGCTGGTGGAGACAAGGGCATAACCTTCTATAGAGAAGCTGATTCAAATTGATTCTTAAGCATGAAATACAGGAAAAGGTAAATTAAGGGGGGTGCCAAATGAAGTCAATATATTAAACGCTAGCGGACTAAAGAGCCCAATACAGGTCAAGGAGGTAAAGGAAAATGGCTGGAGACCTAGTTAATACATTAGCTGATTTGAAGGAACAAGAGGTTATTAAGATTGCAAAAGATAGGCTGAGTGCTGGTGAAGAGCCACTCAAAATTCTGGACGATGCCCGAAAAGCCATGGGAATCGTGGGCAAGCGCTTTGCCGACGGCCAGTATTTCATCCCTGACTTGGTCTACTCCGGTGAAATACTGAAGGCAGTAACCGAGATAGTTAAGCCTAAGCTGACCAAGGTGGCCGAGACCAAGCGTCTGGGTAAGGTTGTTTTTGGCACTGTTGCCGGGGATATACATGATATCGGCAAGGATATTGTCGTCTTTATGCTTGATGTCAGCGGCTTTGAGGTTTTTGACCTCGGCGTGGATGTGCCGGCGCAGAAGTTCGTCGATAAGATAAAGGAAAGTGGTGCCCCTATTGTTGGCTTGAGCGGGTTTTTGACGCTGGCTTTTGATTCCATGAAACAGACTGTAGAAGCCATAAAAGATGCTGGCTTGAGAGATAAGGTGAAGGTCATGATTGGCGGGGGTCAGATTACTGATGAGGTAAGGAAGTATACCGGCGCCGATGCCTTTGGTAAAGACGCCATGGCCGGAGTATCCCTGGCCAAGAAATGGATAGGCGCTGGGTGATAATCCTTGCGCAGAGAATGTGCAGGAGGGAATAAAAATGGGAAAGAAATGGGAAGAGATGTCATCGGATGAAAAGCAGGAGGAGATGTTTGCTAAATGGCTTTCGCCGAAAGACCCTGAAGGGAAGGACCTTAAATTCCAAAGCCCTCAGGCCGAGAAGGCGTACAAGGAGAGAATAACCAGAATAAAAGACGCCGTTCAAATGAAGAAATTGCCGGACAGGGTGCCAGTTTTTGCCTGTCCTAGCTTTTTCCCCGCTTATTATGCCGGAATAACCCCCCAAGAAGCGATGTATGACTACGAAAAGTGCTGTATGGCATTCAAAAAATTTGTCATGGACTTTGAGCCGGATGGAAACCTTGGCGCGTATGTACCCGGGCCGGGGAAGCTCTTTGAGATTCTTGACTACAAGTTATATTCCTGGCCTGGCCATGGGGTCGCGCCGGAGCGTTCCTACCAGTGCAACGAGGGCGAATACATGAAGGCGGATGAATACGATGCCTTAATTGACGACCCGTCAAATTTCTTCAGTAATACCTATCTTCCGCGCGTATTCGGCGCCTTAGAGGGTTTTAAGATGCTCCCCACCCTCACCGGCATACTTGAAATGTATGGCGTTGCCGTCAACTTCATACCCTTTGGTCTACCCCCTGTTCAGGCCACCTATAAGGCCCTCTTTGAGGCCGGCGCCGAAGCCCTGAAATGGATAGGAGCTATCGGTGCTTGGAATGGCGAAATAACCGCCGCCGGATTCCCGATCATAGCCGCCGGATTTACCAAGGCACCCTTTGATGTAATTGGCGATACCCTCAGAGGAACCAGGGGGGTAATGCTGGATATGTACCGCCAGCCGGACAAGCTCCTCGAAGCCATGGACAGGCTAACCCCGTTAATGATTAAGATGGGGGTAGGCACAGCTATGATGGTCGGACACCCCATAATATTCATGCCTCTGCACAAAGGTGCCGACGGCTTCCTCTCCGATGAGCAGTTCAAGAAATTCTACTGGCCCACCTTTAGAAAGGTCATGATGGGCTTGATTGCTGAGGGGGTCGTACCAATGCCAGCGGCTGAGGGGCATTGGACCACGCGTCTGGAGGTTGTCCAGGACTTACCCAAAGGTAAGACATTATGGATGATGGACCAGAGCGACATGGTTAAAGCCAAGAAAACACTGGGCAAGGTTGCCTGCCTGTTCGGTAACGTGCCCTCCGACCTGTTAAAGCTGGGTACGACCCAGCAGGTGAAGGATTACGTCAAGAATCTGATAGATACTTGCAGCAAGGGCGGCGGTTATATCGCAAGCAATGGGGCATTCTTTGACGAAGCCAAGGCGGAAAACGTTAAAGCCATGGTCGACTTCGCCAAGCAGTACGGCGTATACAAATAGGCGCTTAACCGGCTGAGGTGGTAATAGTGGAGGAGAGGCGGCACATCGGGGCTATCCTGATGGCAGGGTCTCGCCACTGGCGAGACCCTGAAGGAGAAGGACATGCCCGTAATTCGTGATATCCCCCTGAGCCTGGAGATCAGTGAGGTGCTGCGCCGGGAGGGACTTGGGGGATATTCCAAAGTCAGGCCTGAGATAAAAAGTTTGATTACCGAACTACTAGCCGGCGTCAAGAAGGCGCATCTACTGGAGCCGGCTGTTGCCTATGAAATCTACTCTATAACTGAGATGAGCCAAAGCCAGGTGTCCCTGGAGGGTAACCTGGTGTTGCAGTGCTCGTTGTTATCTTCACTCCTGCCCCAGGCTAAGGAGCTGGCTATTGCCGTCTGCACTATTGGCCCCAGGCTGGAAAAACAGGTAACAGACTACACTAACCGGGGCGAGCCGTTGCGAGGTATACTTTTGGATGGCATTGGCAGCGCCGCCGTGGACTCGCTAACTCAGGAAGTCTGTAAGTTTATAACGGGTGAGGCATCATCCCGTGGCTATCAGGCGAGCAGCCCCATCAGCCCGGGTATGCCTGGTTTACCCATTACCGAGCAGTGGCAGTTGCTGGAAATGGTACCGGCGCGGGAAATTGGGGTAAGCCTTACTCCACTGGCAATAATGAGCCCCCGTAAGTCAACCTCTATGGTCATCGGCATAGGTCCACAGATGACAACGTGGACACAGGCTGAAGTGTGCGGCCGCTGTAATTTAAGACGAACTTGCCCCTACAAGGTTATACCCCGGCGGGGCGGTGTGGTGAAGAGAACCGACCAACGTCTGTGATTACTTTATTTCTAACTTTCTTGACGGGGTTGACTCGATAAGCTTGCAGAAGACATCTACCAGCTCGGGGTCAAATTGAGTTCCAGCACAGCGTTTTAACTCATTAAGGGCCTGTTGTGATGATAGCTGCTCACGGTAAGGTCGTGGGGAGGTCATTGCATCGTAAGCATCGGCTATAGCCAAGATACGGCCCTCTAGGGGAATATTATCACCTTTTAAACCGGAAGGATAGCCCTTACCATCATAGCGTTCGTGGTGATGCAAGATAGCTGGTAGGCAGTTAACTAAATCAATGATGTGTCTAAGTATCTCTACACCAAGCTTGGGGTGGACTTTAACCGGCTCCCATTCCTCATCAGTTAGAGGTCCCTGTTTACTGAGTATAGAATCGGGGATACCGACTTTGCCTATATCATGTAGCAAGCTAGCAGCGCGGATTGTGGCTATTCTGTCCTGAGGCAGGCCGAGCGCCTCAGCCATTGCCACTGAATAGTCGCTAACTTTTCTAGAATGACCGTAGGTGTAGTGGTCCTTAGCGTCAACAGTAGCAGCTAGAGCGTAGATAATACTCAGGGCTCTTGGCCTCGTCTCAAGCTCTGTGCTTATGTTGGGCGTTTCTGTGTTAACTTCATCCGAGGATAAGCACGTCCTATTTCTTCCTGCTTGTTTAGCCCGATACAGGGCGGCATCGGCGCGGGCGATGATTTCTTCTTTCATCACACCATCAGTTGGCCAATTGGCTATGCCGAGGCTGATAGTTATCGGCATTGCTCTGGAACTTGTTTTTGACTCTATGGTTTTACGAATACGCTCGGCTACTCTGACGGCGACATCAAGCCGCGTCTCAGGCAGAATAATGGCAAATTCCTCACCCCCATAACGAAAGGCTAGGTCTATACTTCGAATTGAGCTTTCAAGGTACCTCCCAATTCTTCGCAGAACGTCATCCCCGGCTAAATGTCCGTAAATATCGTTATAAGCCTTAAAGAGGTCTATGTCTAGCATTATTAGGGAAAACATGCTGCCGAAGCGAGAACCTCTGGCAATCTCCTGCTCCAGACGTTCATGGAAATGGCGGTGATTATATAACCCTGTCAGCCCATCGGTGTTTGCCCTTATTGTCGCCTGAGCGTAAAGCCGGGCATTTTCAATCAAAATGCTAGCTTGACTTGCCATACTCACTACTAGTTCTATATCTTCATGAGAGTAAATATTGCCCTGCTGTTTTTTGCCTAGGGCTAGAATGCCAATTAGCCTGCCCCCGCTCTTGATGGGACACATGAGTTCTAAGCTGAAGGCAGCCAAATTTTCCTTTTCTGCCTGCCACAATCCCTTAAGTTTTGGTAGGCGATCAATTTGCCTTAGGTCAAGGGGACCAGCTTCTTTCTCCAGCCAAGCTACTATTGGGTTGTCAACATTAAATCTGAGTTCCTCGCTTGACTCACCCTCCGCTTCAGGGTAGGTAAATTGCGTGGTGAACTCACCGCTATTAATATCCTCGAATAGCAATTTTGCTTGTGTAATATTTAAAGCCTTGGTTACTGCGGGTAACATTTCGCTTGCCAGTTCATTCAAGTTGATGATATTGCCCATTTTACTGCTGAAACTGAGTAGTGCCTGACGGTACTCATAGGTTTCCCGGTAGAAGAAACGGTCTACTAGTTCTTGAATGGAATGCCTTAGCGGGCGAGCCAGCAGCACCAGCACCAGGGCTAAGCCAGAGGCAAGTATTAAAATAGTGTAAATTGGCTGGTCAGGGATGAACCTTCGCCCGAGTAATATGGCGCCGGTATAAATGCCGACGAGACAGATTATTACTAGGAGGTATGTCAGCCCCCTTCGCGCCACAAGCCTGACGTTGAGCAGTTGGTATCTCTGGATGGCATAGGCAATTATTAGGGCATTAGCCAGACTACCCAGGTGGTCTAAGGAAAGCCCGGCTATAGCTGGCGTTAAGTTACAGAAATAGCTTACAACTATGGCTATACCTGAGCCGGCTATTAAATACATTGTTCTGTTGCGGTCGGTGGGGTTTGTAGAGATGCGGTATCTATTAATTAGCATCAGCATGGCGGTAATTAAAAAGATAAAGCTAGTACCACCTATGATGTAGAGTGAGAATCCAAGCTCATGATGTAGGACCCCGTTAACAACATAGGAGGATTGAACTACGTAGCCGCTGAGGGAAAGTGCCAGGAGAACCAGCACACAGGCATAGCCGAGATGTGAGCCTATTCCCCCCGGTTTATTATTGTAAGCCCTGACGAAATGGTAATAACTGACTGCTGTCCATAAAATCGCGGCAACGAGTAGCTCATTCCATAAGAGCGCCTGCTGTGGATAAGCATTGAGGTGCAGCATGAAAGAGGTGAAACTCCATACGCCAAGGGCAAAAAGAAGTAGAGCAAATACCCTATTTACTCGTTTCCTGGCTTGCTGCAGGACTACCACAGCTAAGGCAGCATATATTAAGCAGCTGATGAGTGGTATGATAGCCCAGATATTCATTGTGAGATTCTTCTCTGCTCGGTACTACTAATAAGAAATAATAGTTATGTTTTGTTAGTAGCAATTATGTATTATGACTTCAGAGTTGTCAATAGGAATATTAGGTAGGGGTGCTTATCAGGGGGGTGGAGGGGGGTGGCTGTTATTCCGAGTAGCGGCGGAAGATGAGCACCGAGTTGTGTCCGCCGAAGCCGAAAGAATTTGACATGGCGGTCTTTACCTTAACCGGGCGTGCCACATTGGGCACATAATCCAGGTCACACTCGGGGTCGGGGTGGGTGAGGTTTATAGTTGGTGGCACGATTCCATGATTTATGGCTAGGATGCATATCACCGCCTCGATACTACCGGCTGCCCCTATAAGGTGCCCTATCATAGATTTAGTGGCTGAGATTGGAATACGGTAGGCATGTCCGTTAAATACGTTTTTAATAGCCCGGGTTTCAGTTCGGTCATTAAGCAATGTAGCTGTGCCATGGGCATTAATATAGTCGATATCGCTGGGGCTGAGGTCAGCCCCTTTCAGGGCTAGCCTTAATGCTCTGGCGGCACCCTCACCATCAGGCGAAGGCTGGGTGAGGTGAAAAGCGTCGCTTGTGGAACTGTAGCCAACGATTTCAGCCAGGATAGGAGCTCCGCGCTCAACGGCATAGCTAGCATCTTCGAGAACCATGACGGCAGCGCCTTCGCCCAAGACAAAACCGTCCCGCTCAGCATCAAATGGTCGGCATGCCGCTTGCACTCCGTTATTCCTTCTTGATAAGGCATGGATAGCGCTAAAGCCAGCAAGGACGATAGGGGTGACGGGAGCTTCGGTGCCGCCAGCTACCATCACCTTAGCATCGCCGGCTTTAATCGCCTGATATGCTTGACCAATAGCATCACTGCCGCTGGAGCAGGCTGAAGATGGGGAGTAGCTCGGACCCTTGGTACCCAATATTAAGGAAATCTGTACCGAGGCAGCATCGCCGGTCATAGTCGGTGCCAGAGTAGGGCTTACCCTTCTCGGACCTGCTTCATTCAGCACCTTAAGTTGCACGCAAACCGAAAGCAGACCGCAAACGCTATTTCCAATGATAACGCCGCTCTCCTCAGCATTGCTATTGTCTATCTTCAGACCTGCTGATTCTACTGCCTGGAGGCTGGCAGCTGCAGCAAACTGAGTGAACCTATCCATGCGGTGCGCTTCTTTTCGGCTGACATACACCATTGGGTCAAATCCCTTGACTTCAGCGGCAAATTTAGTCTCAAAGGGCGCCGGGTCAAAGCTAGAAATATAATCAATCCCCGATTTCCCAGAAATGAGAGCTTCCCACATGCTGGAAACGGTGAGCCCAACCGGGCTAACAGCCCCTATGCCGGTAACGACTACTCGCTTGCTATTGTGATGTATATCTGCTGTCATCATTTTTTATTTACTATGAATGCTTTCTGGCTGCTCTTGCTTGCTGGTTACTGGTATCTTGCCTGTGCCATTGACGAGGCAATCTATTATGCCATCAGAGGGGTTGATATGTGGTGGCTTCAGGTGAGCCAGGTCAGCACCAGCCGCCTGCTGTCTTAACATATAGCCCTGAAAGGCATTTTCGGGGAGTAGGGTAACCTCTAATGGTCTTAAGCCTAGAAATGCTTCCAAGTCAGCATAGGGAGCATCCAACCTTTTAAGTTCGTAATGTACCAATTTAGCTACTTGCTCCTCAGTAACATACCCGTTTTCCCTGAGCTCAAGGTACAGGTGTAGTATTGGTTTCTCCCTGACCTCCTTGCGCACTGTCCACTCTTTATAGGCTACCCCTGTGTTCTCTATAGCCTGCCAGATAACCTTTTCGGTTAACCGGGTGAAACCGGCGATGTCAATCATGTCATCCACCCGAGAGTGAAATACCATCTGAGGGATGTCTATGTTGAGCTGTTCGTTGCGCAGTGATGTTATCTTAATCATATCGCCGAGCTTATACCTGATAAGTGGTCCACCGTAGAAGTTGGTAATGGCGAGTTCGTACATTTCTCCCGGCTTAACCTCATCTAGAAGTAGTGTGCTCGGTTGGTAGAAGGGGTCCTCTCTGGATTTCAGGCTTTCTTCCTGAGGAATAAACTCCAAGAAGTTGAGGTGAGGTATGAAAGTCATACCCTGATAATCCCATGTTTGTGTAGCCATAATTATGCCCTCGGTGCTACCATAGACATCCAGGGGATACCTCCCCCACATCTCCTTGACCTTCTCCCTGAATACTGAGCCATCTGAGCCGGTTGAGACTAGTCCCTTAAGC
>JAGMCH010000001.1 GCA_023129255.1 Dehalococcoidales bacterium | reverse complement strand
GAGATAGGCTCAGAGAGTATGTGGCGGAGCGGGGGGCTGTTTTACAAAATGACGCCTGAGGTAAAAGAGAAGATGGCTAAAGCCTATCCTCTGCGCCGATTGGGCACGGCGGAGGATGTAGCCAATACTGTGGTCTTTCTGGCTTCCGATGCTGCCAGCTGGATAACGGGGCAAGCCATTAGCGTAGACGGCGGTTATGCTATGGCTTAGGGGGTAAGGTGGAAGGCTCACTTTTGGCTCAAACCAAAAGGTTACTGCGACAGTTTGACCTTCAGGCGAGAAAGGGGCTGGGGCAGCACTTCCTTATTGATGGAGAGGTGCTCCGGCTTATCGCTTCGGCAGCCGAACTCACCCCCGCCGATGTTATTGTGGAGGTGGGTCCTGGCTTGGGCGTCCTGACCAGGGAGCTGGCTCAACAAGCCGGCCGGGTAATCGCCATTGAGCTGGATAATAAACTGGCTGCCCTCCTGCGGCAGACCCTGGCTTCTTTTAACAATGTCACCATCATCAATGACGATGTGCTTCAGATTGAGCCGGGGGCTTTGTTAAAGGAGCAGAAGGTAAGCTCTCTTTACAAGGTGGTGGCTAACCTCCCCTACTACATTGCCTCCCCCGTCCTGCGCCATTTTCTTGAGGCTTCAGCTAAACCGCAGACTATTATGGTGATGGTGCAAAAAGAAGTGGCTGAGGCGATTGTGGCTAAAGCCGGTGATATGAGCTTGCTTAGCGTCAGCGTCCAGTTCTACGGTGAGCCGAGGATAATCAGCTATGTCCCGGCTCAGTGCTTCTATCCGGCTCCAAAGGTTGATTCGGCGCTCCTGCGCATTGACCTCTATCCCCAGCCAGCGGTGGCGGTAACCGATGAAGGCAGCTTTTTTGACCTGGTGCGGGCTGGTTTTGCCGCCCCCCGCAAGCAGATGGTCAATTCTCTGGCTCAGGGTCTGGGACAAGCTAAGACCGAGATTTTACCCCTGCTGGAGAGGGCAAATATAGTATCGCAACGGCGGGCGGAGACCCTGACCCTTGAGGAATGGGCTCGGCTGTGGCGGGTCTTTGAGGAAAGGAAAGATGCTAACCGTTAAAACGCCGGCAAAGATTAATTTAACTCTTGAGGTTTTGAGCAAGCGCCCCGATGGCTATCATGAAATCCGCAGCGTCATCCAGACCATAAACCTGTGTGATAGCCTGAGTTTTAGCTTAAATGATAAGCTCCAGTGCGGCAGTGATGCCCCCGACTTTGTTGTGGAGGAGAGCCTGGTATCAAGGGCAGCCGCTTTGCTTCAGCAGACTACCGGGTGTTCTAAGGGAGCCAGGATAGAAATCGGCAAGCGTATCCCCTTAGCCTCGGGGCTGGGTGGGGATAGTAGTGGCGCCGCCGCCATCTTGCGTGGACTTAATAAGCTCTGGCGGTTGGGTCTATCGACGGCGCAGTTGCTTGAACTGGCACCAAGGCTGGGTTCAGATGTGGCTTTCTTTCTTTATGGCGGCACGGCACTGGTCGAGGGCAGAGGTGAGAGGGTAACCCCCCTCCCGCCATTACCCCATAGGTGGGTTGTCCTGCTCATGCCTCCGGTGCCCAGGATGCCTGAGAAAACAAGGCAGCTTTATGCCAGCCTGAAGCCCAGCCACTATACCGACGGGCAGATTACGCAAAAGCTGGTAGAGGTGTTAAATGAGGGTGGGGAATTTAAGCCATCAATGCTGTTCAACACCTTTGAGAATGTTGCCTTTGAGTTCTTTCCTGGCTTAAAGGTCTATAAAGAGCATTTTACACAGCTCGGTGCTTCCCATGTCCACCTCACCGGCTCAGGGCCTGCCCTGTTTACCATGCTGGAGGATAAGGCTCAGGCTGAGGATTTATACACGCGCTGCCAGCAGCAGGGCCTGGAATCTTATCTGGCTGATACCATGGCATCTCTAGAACGGGTAGAATGAAACTCCTATTTGGAATAAAATATAGTTAAGGGGTTAAAGTGGTAGCAAGCATAATTCTGGCTATAGTTATTGGTTATCTACTGGGTTCTATCCCCTGTGCCTATATTGCCGGCCGTTTGATAAAGGGGGTGGATATCAGGCGGGTGGGTGGTGGCAATGTGGGGGCATTGAATGTCATGCGGGAGATAGGAACTACTGCCGGCTTTGCCGTCTTCTTTGGCGATATAGCTAAAGGCTCGCTGGCAGTGCTCGTTGCCCAGTGGCTGGGTCTCCCCCTGATAGCGGTGTTCTTTGCTGGCCTGGCGGCGGTGGTGGGACATAATTGGCCGGTCTGGCTTAAGTTCAGGGGAGGGCAGGGGTTGGGTACCACCATGGGTGTGCTCCTCGTCCTGGCTCCCATTGAGTTTGCCATTAGCTTCGCTATAATAGCGATAGTTATCTTCTTTACCAGCAATGCGAGGCTGGCATCGGCGGTGGGGCTGGTCTTTCTCCCCCTGATTATCTGGCTGTTTGGCGGGGAGCTGAGCCTCATTGTCTATTCCATAGCCCTTCCCCTGTTTTGCGTTTTGAAGGCGCTAACCAGGCTCAGAGCAGATTTAGCCAGCGCCGGCAGTAAGGGAAACTTTATCATTGACCGGCAGTATAAGCCGTGGCAGAGGAGAAAGTAGATAACTATTTCATTTGTTTTGCCGCTAGCCACCCCTTAACCAAATCCACTTCGTCCTGCTTGGAGGTTATTTTCCCATCCAGTCTGGCCTTGTGCAGCAGCTCTATTATCTCTCTGATATGAGGACCGGGGGCTACACCCAGTCGCATTAAATCATCGCCGGTAAGCGATATCTCAATGTATTTTAGTCTGGTGAGGTACATGTGTATATTCTGGCTCGCCGCCGGGGATTCGGTGGCCAGGGAATTTGCCACCATGGCTGGAGAGGAATAAGGGGCAAGGAGGCGATAAATACCGCTTGGTGAAAGGCCGGGGGTAGCCAGTAAGCGCATTTTGCCCTTGAGGGCGATGGTATCCCTGAGATTCTGAGCTAAGGACTTTGGTAGTCTGAGGCGTGATATAAGGCGTTCGGTTTCCTCGCTTGTCAGGGGATAAGCCAGAAGGGCTAGGTAGAGCCCGACCTCTGGCAGCGCCGGGAAGCTAAGTTTGCGGGCTTGCTCAAACCTTTCCGCCAGCCAGCCGTTGCCCTTTAGCGCCGGGTGTAGCTTGGGCAGCACTTCCAGTTCTTCAGCACGGCGGAAGACCTTCTCCGGGTATTTCTCCTTTAGTATGCATTCAACCTCATATCGTATGCGGTCGGCGCTAATGGTATCCAGCATGGGTATGTCTCGCTGGAGGAGTTTTAGAGTTTTTCTCTCCAGATGGAAATCCAGCCGCTGCTCATAACGCAGACCACGCCAGATGCGGGTGGCATCATCGGTGAAGCTTTGCCCGTGCAGCACCCGGATGAGCTTAGATTTAAGGTCGTCGCGCCCGCCGTGGGGGTCAACCGGTCTGCCATAATATCCTGGGTTGAGGCCGATAGCCATGGCGTTGATGGTGAAATCGCGGCGGGAAAGGTCGTCATCAATTGAGCTGGGCTTCACTGTGGGCAGTGCCCCCGGCTTATCGTAGGTTTCACTGCGGGCAGTTGCCAGGTCGACGCTCCAGTTATCCCACTGGAGTTTAGCTGTATTGAAACGGGGGTGGGTGGTGATTTTCCCCTTATTAATCTTTTTTAGCTGCTGGGCTAGCTCTATGGCGTTGCCCTCCACCACCAGGTCAAGGTCAAGGTTGGCTTGCCCCAGGAGCAGGTCACGGACCACGCCGCCAACGAGGTATAGCTTCTCCCCACGAGTGTGAGCTATCTCGCCGGCAACCCACATAAAGTTGACCAGCTCGGCGGGTAGCTGCTTTTCTATTAACTTGCCGAAGTTAATGCGCTTGGGCATTTTCTATGTAAATTATAGCACAGGTTATTTCGGTTTCATATGTCTTTTTCCACACTGAACCCGCCCAATAGGGGCTTTTGTCCTCAATTCCCTCTTTAATTGGGGAGTCTAAGAGGGGCTGACGCCCCTCTTCTATAAATACTTTCCCCCTCCCTTAGATAAGGGAGGGGGATAAAGCGGGTTCCCAGGAAAATCGAAGATTTTTCTGGGTGCTTAAAGGGGGAGGGTTCCCTTAAAAACTTATTGTTATTTGCCTGGCGTTTGCTTATAATGGAGTCCATGAAAGTCGTCTCCGTAGTGGGCATGACCGGCGCCGGCAAATCAGAGGTATCCCGGGTATTTGAGGAGAGTGGCTTTACCAGGATAAGATTTGGCGATGTCACCGACGAGGAAATGAGGAAGAGGGATTTAAAGCCAAGCGAGGAAAACGAGCGCCTGGTTAGAGAACTCCTCAGGCAGGAGCACGGGATAGATGCCTATGCCAGGCTCAATCAACCCCGGATTGAACAGGCGCTAAACAGCTCGGATGTGGTAATTGACGGGCTTTATTCCTGGGAGGAATATACCTATCTCAAGTCGTGTTACGGAGAAAATCTCTACTTGGTGGCGGTGTGGTCACCGCCCAAGACCAGATATGCCCGGCTGACCAGCAGGTCAAGTCGGCGTTTGACACTGGATGAGGCTATCAGCCGGGATAGGGCGGAGATAGAGAATATCCAAAAGGGCGGACCTATTGCTATGGCTGATTTCACCATAATAAACGAATCCTCTCTGCAGAACCTGAAGCGGGAGGTGGAAAGGATTATCTCTGTATTAAGATGAAAAAAGCGACCAGACCGGATGTTGATGAGTATTTTCTGAAGATAGCCTCGGTGGTGGCTGAACGCTCGACCTGCCGCCGGCACCACATAGGGGCGGTGGCAGTGAAGGATAAGCATATCCTAGCTACCGGCTATAATGGTGCTCCTTCTGGGTTTAAGGATTGCCTTGAGCTGGGCTGTCTCCGAGATGAGCTAGGTATACCCTCAGGGACAAGGCAGGAGATATGCCGGGGCATTCACGCTGAGCAGAATGTAATTATACAAGCCACCCTCCACGGCGTCAGCGTTGAGGGGAGTACCATCTATGCCACCCATACTCCTTGTAATCAGTGTGCCAAGATGCTGGTCAATGCCAAGATAAAGCGATATGTCAGCTTTGGCCGGTATGATGATAACTCGTTTATAGACCTGTTCCGGGGGGCTGGCATAGAAGTTGACATCAAGAAGAAGCCGCCGTCCCAGATAAGCTATTTAGCTTGACATCGGTGGTATAGTTATGAGATAGTTTTTTAATGTGCGGCTTTCTGGGGAGAAAAGGCGTTAGACAAATCGTTCCCAGATGAATACTTAAAGGATTATAGAATGAGCGAACCTATCGTTATCGAAAATCTCACTAAGTATTATAACAAGTTCCTGGCTCTGGATAACCTGTCTCTGAGGGTAGCCGAGAATGAGAACGTTGGACTCCTGGGGCCCAATGGCGCTGGCAAGAGTACAACCCTCAAGATATTGTGCGGTCTCCTTCGCGCCTCCTCCGGTGCGGCTTATATCGATGGCGTCAGTGTGGCGGAGAAGCCAGAACAGGCCCTTTCCAGAATTGGCGTCATCGTGGAGACACCCGAGTTCTACCCATTTCTCACCCCTGAAGAGACTCTTGGCTATCTCGGCAGGCTTCGGGGAATGCGAGGGGATGAGTTAAAGCGCCGGATAAAGGAAGTAATCCAACTCGTTAGGCTCGAAGACTGGGGCACCGTCAAGATAGAAAAGTTCTCGAGGGGGATGAAGCAGCGTCTCGCCTTGGCGCAGACCTTGCTGCACGACCCGCCGGTTCTAATATTGGATGAACCAGCTCTGGGGCTTGACCCCAGGGGGGTGGTGGAATTCCGGGAGATAATCGAGGGAATGGGTAAGGAGAAGACGATTTTCTTTGCCTCGCATCAACTGGTAGAGGTTACCCAGATATGTAATCAGGTAGCCATCATAGACCACGGGCGTCTGCTTGCCTACGATAGCATTGCCGCACTGGAGAAGAAATACCAGTCGCTTGAGCGCGCTTACCTTGAGTTGACGGAGGCCCCCCTTGACTGAATTGGAAAAGCTGAGAATAGTTGCCGGATACGAGTTCCTGAAGCACATCCGTCGAAGACGGCTGTATGTCATTCTGGGGCTTACTGTTATTGCCGAACTGGCCGTCCTCATCCTGGTACCGGTACTGGGTGACGGCTTCCCGGATAATGTGATGGTGATGGCTGCCCTGCTCTCGGTGGGTCCGAGCCTGGCCACGATTGGGGCTATCTTCTTTGCCGGAGACGCCATAGCCGGGGAGTTTGAAAACAAAACCGGCTATATCCTTTTTACCAATCCCGTCAGGCGAATCACACTGGTGATAGGAAAGTATCTGGCATGCTATGCCTCGGTGATATTACTCATCCTTCTTGGGTATGTGATTGTTTGTATTTCCCTGCTGGCGATATACGGAAGTATCCCCATTGAAACGCTGTCATCATTTGGACTGTGCCTCCTCTATGCTGGCAGTGTCCTTTCGGTAACCTTCTTCTTTAGCTCAATATCAAAAGGAGCCATGGGAGCCACCGTTATCACGCTTGTTTTCATCATGGTCATTTCCGGGATTATCGATGGCATCCTCATGATGACGGGACAGCCACACTGGTTTATGCTGTCTACCAACGGTGACACCATCTCTACTGTCTACGGCGGATACGAGCTGTTTATGGGAGGGATGGGGGGCGGTGGTATGGCGCCCTTTGAAATGGAGACCCCTTCCATCGGTCTCTCAGTTCTCTCAATGGCAATCTACCTGGTGGTGGGTTTCCTTTTGAGCATCTGGATAACCAAAAGGAGGCAGTTAGCTTAGCCCAAATCATGCGTTCTTAGGCAGGGAGAATGATTTAGACGGGTTCAGTGAATGTCAAAGCTGCGTACCAAGGTAATCGTTAATCCGGTGGCAGGAGCCTATTCAACACGCCGCAAGTGGCCCCTCATTAGTAAGCTGCTGAAGCGCATTGGTTTATCCTTTGACTTTGAGTATACCGAGGGCGTAGGACATGCCATAGAGCTAGCCCGGACGGCGGCCAGTGACGGTTATCGATATCTGGTGGCTGTTGGTGGGGATGGGACGGTGAATGAGGTAGCCAACGGCATACTCTATTCCACTCATGCTACTAAGACGGTGCTGGGTGTAGTGAGTACTGGCACCGGCAGCGATTTTGCCCGCTCGGCTGGTATTCCCCGCGATTATGCCACTGCTTGTTCCGCCCTGACCAGTTCCAGAAGGCTGTCCATTGATGTTGGTGTGATTGAATATCAAAGTGAGGGGCAAACCTTACAGCGCTTTTTTGTCAATGCCGCTGGCGCAGGCTTTGATGCTGCCGTGGTGAAGGAAACCGAGCGCTTTCCCAAGTTCTTTGGCGGCACCATCCCTTATGTAGCCGGGCTGGTAAGGACTCTGTTTAGCTATAAAAACAAACCAGTTGTCCTGAATGTAGAGGGTGAGGTGGAGAGTTGTCGGGTGCTGAGTGTGGTAGTGGCTAACGGCGGCTACCTTGGCGGCGGAATGCATATAGTACCCGGGGCTGAACTTGGCGATAGTTTGCTGGATGTGGCTATTATTGGTGATATGGGTAAGTTTGAACTGCTCAAGGAACTGCCTAAGGTATATAAGGGAACTCATGTTAATCATCCCAAATTCAAGATGAAAAAGGCAACCCACATCACTGTTGAGTCCCCTGAGCCGATGTTAGTCTATGCCGATGGCGAACTGCTGGGGGAGTGTCCAGCCTCTTTCTGGCTGATGCCAGCGGCGTTAAGCATTGTGGTTTAGTACATAGGCTGAATAACCCTTTTTCCCCTCTAGCCCCTGCCCCCATTTTTAATTTATCTCTTTTTTCCCACCCTCCCGCCCTCGGGGTCTTTGCCCTTAAACCCTTGCTTTATTAGGGTGTTTAAGAGGGGCGAAGCCCCTCTTTTATAAAAGTAACTCCCCCTCTCCAAGAGTGGAGAGGGGGACTAAGGGGGTGAGGTTGATAATTAAAGTTAATCTATATTCTCCCCTTGATAGGCACCCTGGTAGCCTTCTGTCTTTTGACTTAGCCGCAGAAAAATAAGTTGGGCAATTCTGGCATTCCTCTGTAAGCGAAACCCTTGAGGATTATAGACTACCATCAGTGATTGGGAGCGACCGGAGTATCCAGCGTCCCATACCGCAGTGTTCACGGTGACACCACAGCGGAGCAGGCTGGAGCGGGGTCTGGCTAATGCCATAATATTCTTGGGCAGGTGGACAATCTCATTGTAGGTAATGATATAGGCGCCGGGGACAAGGTCGATAAAACCCAGCCCGTCAAAGACCAGTGGCGCTAGGTCAGACACCCGCCTCTGGCTGTCTTCAGCGGCTATCCTGCCCGCTGACTGAGGCAGGGCTACCTCACGAAGGGTAAGGTCAACGCCGTTAGGTTGCACCTGCTCCTCAAGGTTGATATAGCCTTCTATTAAAGGTGGCTTTTTCTTCAGTAGCTGGCGGATGTCCTGCCGGGATAGAACGATTGCCATTTTTATTGCTCTCCCGTGACACATTTTATCACATACCTAGACTAAATAGGAATTGACAAAAGATAAGGAAGCCCTATAATTCATTCTAACTTTGGTTTATTTGAACCATCAGGGTAAGAGAGGAGATTTATGGCAGTAAAAATAGTTACCGATAGCTGTGCCGACCTACCTGACCAGCTAGTTCAGGAGCTGGGGATTACTGTAGTGCCGGTATATCTGCGATTTGGGGAGGAGGTCTACCGTGACCGGGTGGACATCAGCGAGGACGAGTTTTATGAGAGGTTGACACATGACCCTGTGCATCCCAACACCACTCAGCCCACCCCGCAGGATTTTGTCAATGTTTACCAGAAACTTTCTCAGGAGGCTGATGGGATTGTTTCTATTCATATCACCAGTAAATTGAGCGGCACTTATAACTCAGCAATACAGGGTAAGAAATTAGTAGAAGATGGGTGTCCCATTGAGGTAGTCGACTCGCAGACAGTATCAATTGCTATTGGGCTGACAGTCATACAGGCCTCAAAAATGGCTAAGTCCGGAATGGGTCTACAACAGATAGTGGATGAGGTAGGTCAGATTATTCCTAATGTGCATTTGCTCATTCTCTTCGATACACTTAAATATCTAGCCAAAGGAGGGCGAATTGGCAAGGCGAAGGCGCTATTGGGCTCAGTATTAAGCGTAAGGCCTTTACTAGCAGTAAGAGATGGAGAGTTGGTGCCTTCTGGCAAAGTCCGAACCCGTTCTAAAGGCACGGACCGATTATTGGATTTTGTGAAGAATGCCACAGAAATTCAGGATTTAGCCATTTTGTATAGCACTACACTTGATGAAGCGCAAGCCCTTGTTGAGCGTACGAGTTCTATATTCTCTAAAGAGCGCACTATATTAGCCAGAGTCGGACCCGCGTTGGGTGTGCACGGTGGACCAGGTGTTTTAGCTGTCGCTCTTAGAGAAGAGAAACCAGCCAGTTGAGGGATAATTAAAAAGTGGCAGCGGAGGGATTGGAACCCACACCAATTCTTTAACTATGTGACGGCTGCCTTCGTCTGCCCGCATTGATATTCTCCAATCACTATTCAACGTATAGGTCATCCCATTACATTTCAAAAATGATGACGCCGCTAGCCCTTTGTGGTAAAATTGCGCTTAAGTATTTGCCCGGGGAGGCGCTTAAATGACTAAATCGGCTTGGGCGTGGACCTGGTTTGCCTTTCTGCTGGCGCTGGATATTGCTATCCCCTGGTTTGTCCTCACCCGTGTGGAAACGGTGAGCGGTGCCTTTCTCTTCTGGACGGTATGGGTGGCGGTGGCTATTATCAGTGCCTTTGTCATCTTCCGGCGGTGGAGGGAGGTGAAGCGATGAGCGCTGCCTTTTGGGTGTGGTTTGGTATCGCCATCTATATAGCGGCGGGGTTAGCCATCGCCATAATGGCCAGGCGGCAGCTGGGGGCGGGAGTGAGCGAGTTTTTCCTGGCCAACCGTAAGCTCGGTGGTTTTCTTTCGGCTATGACCTATAGCGCCACTACCTACAGCGCCTTTATGATGATTGGCCTTGCCGGTTTAACCTATTTCCACGGCGTTGGTGCCCTGGGCTTTGAGCTAACCTATCTTTGTGGAATGTTTATGATGGTCTTCTTCCTGCCCCGCTTCTGGTTGGTGGGAAAGAAGTATGGCTATGTCTCGCCTATCGAGCTTCTGAGCGACCGCTATCAGAGCAAATGGGTGGGGGCAACCGCCGCCATATTAGCTCTGGTCTTTCTGGTTCCTTACGGTGCCGTTCAACTCATGGGCGTTGGCTACCTGATGAACGGGATTAGCCAGGGGGTAATCCCGGTGGTAGTCGGGATTATAATCGCTGTGGTCTGCGCTATCGCCTGGTCAAGCATTGCCGGTCTGCGCTCGGTTGCCTGGACTGACGCCTTTCAGGCTATAATTATGATTACGGTTTCGGCGGCTGTTCTGGGAGTTGTGGTGGCGTCACTGGGTGGACTCGGCGCCTTTTTCAGTAAGCTGGAGTCAGCGGTACCGGGGCTATTAACCGTGCCTGCGGCTACAGGGGCGTGGAACATCAACATGTTTATTGGTCTTGCCCTCCCCTGGCTCTTCTTCTTAATCTCCAACCCTCAGGTAAGCCAGAGGCTTTTCATTCCCAAATCGGTCACGGCAATGAAGCAGATGCTCGGTGGCTTCCTCATCTTTGGCTTCATCTATACCCTGATATCGGTGTTATGGGGGTTCAGCGCCACTTTGCTGGTCCCCGGCCTGGAGAACGCCGACCTGGCGACACCCACCCTTCTGGCTCTGCCCATAATACCCATGGGTTTAGCCATAATCGTCATGATTGGCATCACCGCCGCCGCCATTTCCACCATTGATTCCATCCTGCTCACCCTGTCTTCGGTGTGGGCTCGTGATATCTACAAGGGTCTTATTAACCCCAAGGTTTCAGAAAGGAAGGAACTGAGGGTGGGGCAGTGGGTTATCCCCATTATGGCCATCATCGCCTTTGGTTTCGCCTGGTGGGTTGCTGAGCAAGCTGGGGGAGTATTGGAGCTTATGATTGCCCCCCTTTCCGCAGCCGCTTCAGCCGGTCTTTTGATGGTGGTGCCAACTATCTTCGGCGCCTTCTTCTGGAAGCGGGCAACAGCCACCGGTGCCATTGTTAGCTGTATCGTTGGCGCTATTATTGTCCTGCTTTTCCAGATAACCGGTTGGAAGCCTTTAGGCTGGTGGCCGGGGGTGTGGGGATTCGTCGTCTGCGTGCCGCTCTTTATTATCGTGAGTTTAGCAACCAAACCGCCCAGGGAGAAAGCGGAGGAGTTTATCGGCTATCTGCGGGGAGCACTGAAAAAGGGCAGATTTATCTAAAGCAAATAAAAACTGGCAGCGGAGTGAGCTTACTTTTTCCCGCCCTCTCCCATCCCCTCCTCGTACAGTCCCCACCGTTTAAATAACGTCTGATACATTGGAGGATGGGGGAAATCGTGTAGCATATACATATTGGCGCGGGCATAGCTGAAGTATTCCTTTAATTCCCCCTCTTCCAATTCCTTGATTCCCCCTACCAGTTCTCCTATTTTATCCTTGGGCACGGAGAGGGCAATCTCGTCTTCTCCGGCTAGCGCCCGGTGGTAATCGCCGGGGTCAGGCAGGGTAACCATAAACCGGCCACTCGACATTACCGGCACAACCTGGTAAGCGCAGGACGGGGGGAAGAAGTGGGAATCCACCTGAGCCTCTTTACTTATGACATGCGTCGGGAACAGCATATTTCGTAGTTGCGCCGTGTTAGAATAGATAAGCACGATATCAGGCTCGAAATTGGCTGTCCTCAGGGGAGCGGAGACAATACCGATGTACTTATCCCTCTCGAAGGTGGGGAAAGACACAAACCGCTGAAATTCGGGGTCATCCGGTTTATCCACCAGTCCATAGGCAATAAGAGCCGCAAAGCACCAGTTATCTTCCTTCAGCATGGCCACAGTCTCTCTCTGGCGCCGGGACATGGCGAAAGCCTGGCACTGGGCAATATGGATACCCCGGTCTTTCTTCGGCCTGACGGCACCGGCGGGGATATCCCCTTCCTTCTCCAGCATTTTTACGGCGAGGGGAGAAGTCCTTAACAGCAATAATCTCTCAAGTTCTTCGCCATAATGGTTGAACTCACTTAACGTCGTCATGTAATTTAACCCTCCGATATTTAAATAACTCTATACGCAGCTACAATTTGCGATGAAATATTAGTTACTCTTTAACATATTTCGAGGGTATTTTCAAGTCCAAAATGGCTCTATTTTAGATTGTGTGGGAAAAATTCAACGCAGTTTGGAACCGCTTACTGCACTTTATAGCGTTTTGTGTACTCTACTATGACCCACTGTATAAAAAGGAGTATAATCTGAATTGACGCTCCACTGACCTTGATTGAAATTCTCCCTGCGGTGGTTTGTATATTGACGGCTGGGACAAGCCCAGCTAGAATGTTTCTTGATTAAGCGACTAACTACAAAAATACCTTACCCCTATAGGAGAGTCACGTGCCAGACGAAGACCATAAGGAAATTGTGACCGGCGATTATGCTCATGACAGATTCGCTCCCGAACTCGGGCCAGACCTTCGTGAAACCATTGCTCAAGCCATACACGAGGCTTATCGACATGCTTGGCGGAGTAAGGTACTTAACCGCGACCTCTCAATGGCAAAGTGGAATAAACTACCGGACTACCTCAAAGAATCTAACCGACGGCAGGCTGACCACATTTTTGATAAGCTATACCGAATTGGCTGCACCGTTCATAAAGTCACCGATCGTGATATTGTGATAATGACGTTCACTGACGATGAAGTCGAAATTATGTCGAAAATGGAGCATGCCCGATGGAATGCAGAGCGGCTTCTTGACGGCTGGAAATGGGGGGAGAGGAGAGATGTAACCAAGAAGACCAGCCCTTATCTTGTACCCTGGTCAGAACTTTCCGATGATGTGAGGGAGTGGGATAGACAGACAGTGCGCAAAATACCAGAATTCCTGGCTAAAGTTGGGCTGGAGGTGCGTCGACAGGCATAGGAGGTTCATGACTTGACAGTCGGGACTGATTCTAACAGAATAGCAGCACCTGCAAGAAGTGTGAAAATGGGGCTTAATTAAGATGCCACACGAAGTTTTTATTTGTTATGCGTCCCGCGACAAAGCCGTTGCTGAGGCAGTATGTAGCGCCCTCGAATTGAGCCACATAAAGTGCTGGATTGCTCCGCGGGACGTTTTGCCCGGCATGGAATGGGCTGAGGCAATCGTTGATGCCCTTGATGAGAGCCACGTTCTTGTCCTGGTATTATCATCCAGCTCGAATACCTCACCGCAAGTAATAAGAGAGGTGGGAAGAGCAGCAGGCAAGGGCATTCCCATCATCCCGCTTCGGATTGACGATGTTACTCCCTCCAAAGCCATGGACTTTTTCGTAAGCAGTCATCATTTCCTGGATGCTCAGACAGGACCTCTGAAGAAGCATTTGAAACGACTCATCGACACGGTACAACAGATTCTGGCTCGAAAACGTGCGCCTCAGGAGGCTATAGCGGTAGCAGAGGCTGAGGAGAAAGCGAAGAGGGAAGCTGAGGAAGCCAGGAAGGCTAAAGAGGCTGAAGAGAGAGCAGAGAGGGAAGCTGAGCTAGCCGCTAAGGAAAGAGAAAAGAGAGAGGCTAGGGAGGCTAAGGAAAGGGCGAAGAGGGAAGCTGAGGAAGCCAGGAAGGCTAAAGAGGCTGAAGAGAGGGCCGAAAGGGAAGCCGAGCTAGCAGCTAGGGAAAGAGAAAAGAGAGAAGCTAAAGAAGCTAAGGAGAGGGCTAGGAAGGAAGCTGAGGAGGCAAGGAGGGCTAAAGAAGCTGAGGAGAAGCCGCCTGTCTTTGTAGAGAGGCCTGCCAGGCCGGTAAAGGTGGGGGTACCCTTACTAAAGCGGCGGTGGCTCTGGGCCGGGGCGGCTGCGGTATTGGTGGTGCTCGTCTTCCTGTTTGTCTTCGTACTGCGGGAGACAGCGGAGCAGCACTATAACGCTGGCCTCGCCCTGCTAGAGGAAGGTCAGTATGAGCAGGCTATCTTAGAGTTTGATGAAGCCATTGAGCTGGATGCTGCCTATGCCGTAGCCTACCACAGCCGGGGGCTTGCCTACTCTAACCAGGGTGACTATGCGCAGGCGATTGCTGATTTGACCAACGCTCTTGAGCTAGACCCCACTATTGAGGTAGACCCCGGTTACGCTCATGCTTACTACGACCGGGGGCTTGCCCACTCTAACGCAGGTGACTATGACCTGGCGTTTGCTGATTTGACCAGTGCTCTTGAGCTAGACCCTACTATTGAGGTAGAAGACCCCCGTTACGCTCATGTTTACTACGACCGGGGGCTTACCTGCTCCAACAGAGGCCAGTATGACCAAGCGATTGCCGCTTTGACCAGTGCCCTTGAGCTAAACCCCTTTATTGAGGTAGGCATTGGTTACGCCAGGGCCTACCTTATGCGGGGCAATGACTACTATAACCAAGGCAAATATGACCTGGCCATAGCTGACTACAACAAAGCCCTTGAGGCAAACCCCAGTTACGCTTGGGCCTACTACAACCGGGGGCTTGCCTACAAACAACTAGGCCTGCGAGACGAGGCAAGAGCCGACTTTGAGAGGTGTATTGAGCTATCGTGGGACTCGTCATTGACTCAACAGGCACTAGAGCAACTAGGAGCTTGGCCGGTAGGAGGATGAGGCTTAATTAAGATGGCACACGAGGTTTTTATTTGTTATGCGTCGCAGGACGTGCTCGTTGCTGGGGCAGTATGTGCTGCCCTCGAATCGAGCCACATACGGTGCTGGATTGCTCCGCGGGACGTTTTGCCCGGCATGGAATGGGCTGAGACAATCGTTGATGCCATTGATGGGAGCCGCGTCCTTGTCTTGGTGTTATCATCCAGCTCAAATATATCACCGCACGTAATGAGAGAGGTGGGAAGAGCAGTAGACAACAGCATTCCCATCATCCCGCTCCGGATTGAGAATGTGACCCTCTCCAAAGCTATGGCCTTTTTCATAAGCAGGCATCAGTGGTTGGATGCCCTTACGCCACCTCTGAAGAAGCATTTGAAGCGACTCACCGACACAGTGCAACAGATTCTGGCTCGAAAACTTGCGCCTCAGGAGGCTATAGAGATAGCAGAAGCTAAAGAGAAGGCGAAGAGGGAAGCTGAGGAAGCCAGGAGGGCTAAAGAAGCCGAGGAGAAAGCAAAGAGGGAAGCTGCTAAGACCGTCCAACAAGTGTCACTTTGCCCGAAATGTGGCATTGAGTTGAGACCAAATGCCAACTTCTGCCATAAGTGTGGCACCCGTGTTAGCAAGGGTGAGGAGGCTAAATGAAAGGCTTCGATAGTTGAGGTAGTGCCCATGACAAATGACATAGGGGAGACCAGGTGGTGGTCAGAAAGTAGAGCAGCAGGAGGATGTGATGGAGATAGTATTTAAGCGATTTTTATTGCCTGTCATTTATGGCACTATTGTTGCCTTGCTGTTATTAATGCCAGTGCAACTGTGTGCGCCAACATATGCTGCAGAAGCTGAGGCGGAATGTTGGGCTGTTATTGTCGGTATCGCGGATTATGAAAATTATGACGACCTAAGTTACAGTGATGATGATGCCCAAGAGCTTGCCAGCCAGCTGGGCTCTATTTGGGGTGTTGACCATGTCAAACTACTAACCGATAGCATGGCCACTAGACAGGGCATTGAGAATGCGATAACTGACTGGCTAGCCTCCAGGGAAGAGGCTAACGATGTGGTGCTATTCTTTTGGTCGGGGTATGTGTCGGATACGGGATATCTATATCCTTATGATTCACTCACCACCTCATATAACAATGACATATCCGCTGCTAAGCTAGGTAGTTGGCTGGATACTCTGGACTCAGGGAAAATTGTGGTTATGAATATCAGTAGCGAAGAATTCCTTGACGTGCTAAGTGGGACGGGCCGGATAATCTTGACATCCAGCGCGCTAGGTGAGGATAATTGGTTCACTTCCGATCTTGGCCATAGCGTTTTTGCATACTATGTCTTGGAAGCCCTCCGTGAATTTGAAGCTGCCGATAGTGATAACAACTTTGAACTCTCAGTGGAGGAGGTTTTTGATTATACCGCGACTAGAACTACCAACTATACCGCGTCTGACCCCGAGTTGACGACCCAGCACCCGCAGATGTCTGACAATTACGGAGGACAACTTAGCCTGCTTATCAAAGTCACGGCTGACGTTGGACCTGATTTGCCACAGGACATCAGTCTTCTAAGTATCGATGGAAAGATGTACTCTCCTGCAGAGCTACCTGTATCCTTTATCTGGGCTCCCGGTTCCGGCCATGATTTCCAGGCAGTATCTTCGGTATCTGGCGGTAACGGAATACAATATGCGTTTGATTCGTGGGACGACGGAAATACATCAGCCTCTAGGATAATCTCGTGTGGTGGCACCTATACCGCAAACTACACAACCCACTACTACCTAACTGTTGAATCGGACTATGGTCAGCCTGAGGGAGACGGGTGGTATAGTTCAGGCTCGATGGCTACAATCTCGGTGACATCGCCCGAAGGAGCAATAATTCGACAGGTTTTCATAGGCTGGAGTGGCGATTACAGCGGCACTACAGCATCTGCCTCTGTTATCATGGATGTGCCGAAAACCGTTGTGGCAAACTGGAGAACTGACTACATGCAGCTCTACATGATTATAGGAGGGGGCGTTGTCGTTGTCGGAGCGCTTATCGTGGTGCTGATGATGAGGAGGAGAAAGAAAACTGTAGCCCCGGCTAGGGTAGAGAGAATCATCCAGCCACCCATCACCAAATACTGTAAAAATTGTGGTGCTGAGATTAAACCTGGAGATGCCTTCTGTATTAAATGTGGAAAAGCTGTCAAAGAGTAACTAACCTACCTTAACAAAGAGAAATACGGCAAGACAATAGTTAATTTAACCAAGGCTGTTAATGGTAGTACAGTGATACCTGCAATACAACAAAACGATGACATGCATGACTCGCCTCAGGACATGCCACCTAGTCAGCCTCTTCGTGATGCCCTCGCTCTCTGTCGGGACACCGCTGAGGTAGGCTACCGCCAAGCCGATGCCTCGGCTCTGCGTCACCAGAGATATCATCGCCTACTCACCATTACCGCCGCCATTTTTGGTACTACCGCTGTACTGCTAGCCATCGTGCAGCTTTCTGGCCTCTTCCGTGGAATGTGGCCGGTGCAGCTATCGGGCATCGCAGTAGCCTTTGCCTTAATTGCCGTTATAGCGGGGCTGGTCTCGTCGCAACGGCTCAACTGGCTTCTGGAACGCCACCGAGCTGAACGATACCGACTGCTGAAGTTCCGCTTTCTCATTGACCCAGCCCTGTGGAGCGGGAAAAAAGATGAAGCCAAGGCCCGAATGAGCCGATTCACCAATGAAGTGGACAATATCAGGGCACTGAATCGGCAGGCACTTCGTAGGTGGATTGATGAAGACGAGGTACCCGAGGCACCAACTCCGTTACCACATAGCAAGACCGACGAGAACATAATCCGAGATCTTATCGAGTATTACCAAAAGAAGCGGCTAGGCGTGCAGATGGACTATTTTGCCGGTAGGGCGCTTCGTAATGTACGTATGCATCGGTATACGTGGTTTCTGCCGCCTTTGCTTTTCTTCTCCAGTGTTTTGGCTGTGTCCGGTCACTTTATTTACGATATCGTTACGTCTGCACATGGTTCGCAGGCAGAGGTTACGACGGCCAGCCTCTTTGTGCTTTTCGTTGTGTTGGCGGCAGCCTTTCCTGTCATTGGGGCTGGAGTCCGCAGTCTCCGCACAGCCTACGAATTTGCTCGGAACAACAGCCGGTTTCGGGCCAAGCTTGTAGCACTGAGTCGTTTGGCTGAAAGACTGCGACAAGAAAACGACCCAGAAGCGATATTCCGCGACTTGTGGAGTTGCGAGCAGATTCTGGAATCTGAGCACCGCGAATGGCTTCGCTTGATGATTGAGGGCGAGTGGTTTGGCTAGAACTTATCTTCCGCCACTGCATTGTATGCTGCTAGCCCT
This sequence comes from Dehalococcoidales bacterium, assembly GCA_023129255.1. GTDB lineage: Bacteria > Chloroflexota > Dehalococcoidia > Dehalococcoidales > BS750m-G39 > JAGMCH01. The sequence continues at coordinate 1,234 of JAGMCH010000001.1, read as the reverse complement.
TTTGTATCCGATTACTCTTTCATAGGCTCTTCGGCACGGGTATTGACAACCACGTAAGTAATGACTAAACTCAACTCACTATATGTGAAACTACTAAAATAATATATCGGTTTAGGGGCAGAGAGGATGAAATAAGGGCACTAGAACTACCAAGTAAGATAGCGGTGGCTGGTGTCCTTTTTTGTTTCGAGCAGATTGGGCGAACTCTGAGTTCTTCAACATTGCTTTTGTATGTAATTGGCTTTCGGGCACGGAAAAAGAATTCTACTGAAAGGAGGTTGTCATGAAAATTTTAGGAAAGGTGCTTATCCTGCTCGCTATTGTTGCCCTTGTTGTGGTGCCGGTAGTAGGCTGCACTGGAGCCCAGGGACCCACAGGCGCCACCGGGCCACAAGGGCTGGCGGGACCACAAGGGCCACAAGGGCTGGCGGGACCACAAGGACCACAGGGTGAACAAGGACCTCAGGGCATATCGGGTGCAGCTGCCGCACAGGGTGAACAAGGGCCAGAGGGTCCAGCCGGGCCAGCGGGACCAGCAGGTCCGAACATGATTGTAGCCATGGGCGTGGTGAGTAGCGTTGGGAGTTTGACAGAGGCATATAACGTTACCTCAGTCAACTGGAATGCTGGCTCACAAAGGTGGGAGATTCAACTCACAGGTATTTCATATTTGGTTTGGGACTATGTAACAGTCGTTAGCCCCTTTAATGGAACCGCCACCCAAAGTAGTATGGGCGGCAAGCTGCTTATAACAATATACGATTCAGGTGGAGCTAAAATCAAGGAGGGTTTTTCCTTCGTTGTCATCAACGTACCTTAGCTACTTGTGCCCTTGTTGTTTAAGTTGGACATTTGTGAATCGGGACGCGCAGGCTAGTTGGGGGGAATAAAGGAGAGGGCCAATGAATAAGCAACAAGGTAAGAGAATCGTTGTTGTGACTGGGGATGTAACCATCGACTGGAATGTAGCTCGCATACAGCGAAGAGATGTCCCTGCGCACGGGTGGAACGCTGACGATCTGACTCGCGCCTGCTGCCAACGAGGGGGCGCAGCGATGTTGGCGGACCTCATCAAAGCGGTTACCAAGGACTTAGGTGAATCCAAGCGAGCCAGATTCGAAGTCCGGGAAACCAATGCGCCCCAAGACCCTGTAAGACCCGGCGACGATCGATTCCACCATTCCTATGCTACCTGGGCGCCCTTTGAGTTTGACAAACGCGACTTGAGTCAGAA